>NZ_BAAAQX010000029.1:22047-167351 GCF_039531895.1 Nonomuraea monospora | reverse complement strand
AGGCCGTGCGCCTCGACGCTCTGGCAGTACTTGGACACCCGCACCACCTGGAGGTTGCGCTTGGCGGTCAGGTCGGTCAGCCAGTACGGCACCCGGTCGTTGGCCTTGACCTCGACGATCGACTTGCCGGCGGGGACGATGAGCCGGTTCTCGGCGTCGGCGCCGAGGTGGAAGTCCCGGTCCCGGCCGCGGATGCGCTGGTCGAAGGTGACCCGCAGGCCCACGTCGGCGTCACGTCCCATGTAGGCGTGCCGCTGGTAGCCGGTCATCGCGATCGGCCGCAGGTCGAGGCGGAGCACCAGGTCGAGCACCTCCTCCAGGAAGGCCCGCTGGGAGGGGTCGTGCTCGACCATCTGCCGCCCGTTGCACAGCCGCAGCGCGTCCCGGTACGGCAGCCGTACCCGCCGCTTCTGCGTGACCCGGTTGACCCGCTGCTTGATCTCCACGAACACCGGCGTGTCGTCTTCCACCGCGAACCGGTCGCCGTAGTGGCGCACCCGCAGCTTCCTGCGGAACTTCAGCCCCTCGATCTTCTCCCAGTAGAACCGGAGCTGCCGGGTGTCGTAGTAGACGCTCCAGATGCCGTAGCCCTTGTCGCCGCTGTGCCGGTCGCGATCAAGCCGCTGCGCGATCTCCTCCCGCAGCGCGACCGCCTCGTTCATGTCGACCAGGTACTTGATCTCGTAGCGGTTGAACGCGTGCAGCTTGCTCGGCGCCCGCAGCCGGTGACCCAGGTCGCCGCCCGCCTCCACACCGGACACTGGCTCCTCGCTGCCAGCAGCGGAAACGGCAGGCTTGCGGAACTTCTTCAGCATGTCCCTCCCTTTCGTCAGCACACATCTGACAGCACGAAACTGGGAATAGTGTGTGAAGCGTGTCTGACGTCAAGGTGAACGACCGGTGCGCTCAGCCGTCCTGAGGCTGTTCGAGCGGCAGGACGACGCGGAAGGTGGTGCCGCGGCCCGGAGCGCTCGTCACTTCGATCCGGCCGCCGTGCGCCTGCACGAGCGCCGCGGCGATGGCCAGGCCCAGCCCGGTTCCGCCACTGCCGCGCGAGCGGCCCGCGTCGGCCCGGTAGAAGCGGTCGAACAGGTGCGGCAGGTGCTCGGGGTCGATGCCCTGCCCCTTGTCACGCACCTCGATCAGCGCGGCCCTGACATGGGGGACGGGTCCGGAGCCGGCGTGGACGACCCCGGACGGGGGAGTGCCGGCGACCGCGCGCGGGGCGATGCCGACCTGGATCTCCGCCCCCGGAGGGGTGTGCTGGATGGCGTTACCGACCAGGTTGGCGATGACCTGGTGCAGCCGGTGTTCGTCGCCGAGCACGAACACCGGCTCCTCGGAGACGATCAGCCGGATCGGCCGCTCGCGGTCGCGTGCCCGGGCGGCGTGCACCACGTCCCCCGCGAGTACGTGCAGGTCCACCACGGTGGGTTCCAGCGTGGGCTCCTGGTCCATCCGGGCCAGCAGCAGCATGTCCTCCACCAGCACGCCCATGCGGGCGGCCTCGGCCTCGATCCTGCGCAGCAGCCGCTCGGCGGCCGGATCCCTGGAGCCCTGGCCGTGATGGTAGAGCTCGGCGAAGCCGCGGATGGAGGTGAGCGGCGTGCGAAGCTCGTGGGAGGCGTCGGCGACGAAATGCCGCAACCGCCGTTCTGAGCGTTCGAACTCGCGCAGCGCGGTCGCCAGGCGCTCCAGCATGATGTTGAGCGCCCTGCCGAGCCGTCCTGTCTCGGTGTTCGGGTCGGTGTCGCTGACCCTGCGGTCGATGTCGCCGCCCGCGATGGCCTCGGCGGTCCGCTCCATGCGGGTCAGCGGGCGCAGCCCCAGCCGTACGACGGCGAGGGCGAGCGTGCCGAGCAGGAGCAGCACCAGGCTGCCTACCGCGATCTCGATGACCAGGATCTGGTGCACGGTCGCCCGGTTGGGCTCCAGCGACATCGACACCGCCATCCGGGTGCCGTCGGGCATGCTCCTCACCAGGACGCGCCACTGCTCCGGCCCCGTCATGGCGGAGACGTCAACGGGGCCACGAGGCATCGCGGAGATCATCGTGGCGGGGATGTCCGGTCCGTCGGACGTCTCGGCGGGAAGGTTGCGCAGCAGATTTCCGGCGGGGGTGTAGAAGGCGATCCTGAACTGCGTCGGCAACTCGGCGCCCCGGCTCACCTCCACCGGCGGGGGCAGGGGCACCGGGCGCCTGCCGAAGGTGGCGGCCACCTCGGTGAGCTGGGCGTCCAGCTTGGTCTGCAGCGAGTGGCCGAGCAGCAGCAGGCTCGCCGTCGCGAAGGCCGCCAGGCCGGCCGCGCACAGCCCGAGCAGCGCGGCCAGCAGCCGATGCCGCAGCGGCCAGGCCGCTCTCACGACGGCCTCTGCAGCCGGTAGCCGACGCCGCGCAGCGTGTGGATCAGCGGCGGGCCATCGGCGTCGATCTTCCGCCGCAGGTAGCTGATGTAGGACTCGACGATCCTGCTCGCGCCGTCGAAGTCGTAGTCCCACACCCGATCCAGGATCTGCGCCTTGCTGACCACCCGTTCGGCGTTGATCATCAGGTACTGCAGCAGGCTGAACTCGGTCGGCGACAGGTGGATCGCCCGGCCGGCCCGCCGCACGGTGTGGGCCTGCTCGTCCAGTTCCAGGTCCGCGTACCGCAGCACGCCGTCGTCGACCTGATCCTCCGCCGTACGCGTTCTGCGCATGATCGCGCGCAGCCGCAGCACCACCTCCTCCAGGCTGAACGGCTTGGTCACATAGTCGTCGCCGCCGGCGGTCAGCCCCGCGATCCGGTCGGGCACCGCGTCCTTGGCGGTCAGGAAGAGCACCATGGGGCTGTCACCGGCCTCGCGCAGCCTGCGCGCCACCGCGAACCCGTCCAGGCCCGGCATCATCACGTCCAGCACGACGATGTCGGGCCGCTCCCGGGCCACCGCCTCCAGCGCCTGGCGGCCGTCCGCGGCGGTCCGCACGGTGAAGCCGTTCAGCTCCAGCGCCTCCGACAACAGCTCGCGGATGTTCGGCTCGTCATCGACGACCAGCACCTTTGCGGCAGGTTTTTCGTTCACGACATCGTTCTACGCACTCACGGTAAGAGAAAGGTGTGAGTCGTCGCCCGCCACTTCTCGGACGACGGCTCATGGTGGTAGGCGAACCCGACGCCCACCATGACCACGTGCTCGTCGCACCGACGCGGTGTCGGCCGGCTGCTCGGGGCCGGCGTACTCGGCGGGGGCACGGCTGATCCAGGCGGTACGGGCTCGCGCGGCCCCTCGCTGTTCATGATGTACGCGGCGGCGCCCAGGTCGCCGGAGCCGGCAACGAGGGGATGAGCACGGCCACCGCCAGCCCCGTACGGGTGCCGCGCAGCCTGATGCGCAGGAAGGCGATCGCCGCGACGGCGGCGGGTTGCCGTGCCCAGCAGATGAGCGGTTGTGTCCCGTGCAGTGGTACAGCTCGGCTCGCCCTGCCTTGCCAGAGACGCCTCAATAGTTGCGAGTGCGGCCGAACCAGACGTTGCGCGCCTGGAACGTGGTGTTACCGGACGGCCCGGGCTGCTGGCTCCAGAGGGCATCGCCCTCCTCGATGCCCGAGGCCCAGGACCCCATCTGCAAGTTGATGATCAGGTACTGCGGGATCCCGGCCCAGCCGACCCCCCGGTGGCTCGCCTTCCACACCCCGTCGAAGTAGTAGTCGAGCAGGACGTCGTCGCCGTCCTTCTCCATCCACACGCGGTACTTGTGCCAGGTGCCGGGGTCGTGGCCGGAGAGCTCGTAGCGTTCGGCGGGGTCGTTCTCGCCGGCCTCCTTGGTCCAGGTGTTGAAGAGGTTCGTGGCGTCGCCGACGTACTCCAGGATGTCGCTCTCCGGAGGCCAGTCGGGGTAGGTGCCGGTGGTCCAGAAGGCGGGCCAGATGCCCTGTCCGGTCGCCGTGCGGAACTCGCCCTCGATGTCGTACTCGGGAAACTGGTCGTTGATGATGATCTGCTCCTTGGCATGGACAGCGCCGGAGTGGTACCAGATCGGGGCGTTCGGTGCGCTGGGGCTCTGCTCGGTCGACTGGCTCAGCCGGGTCGCGGTCAGGGTCAGGACCCCGCCGGACAGCGTGACCTTGCTCGACAGCATCTTGGCGGCGCCGTTGTGGTAGCTGCCCCAGGGATAGCCGTGGTTCCATTCCTGGGTGAAGGCGGTGGCGCTGTTGAAGGAGGACTTCTCGACGAGGTTCTCCCAGGTCGCCGCGCTGCGCCGGGCGCGGGTGTCGGCCTGGGACGCGGCTCGTGCTTCGGCGGGGACCAGCGCAAGCCCCACCATGCCGGCGGCGGTCGCGGAACCCAGGGTGATGAACCTGCGGCGATCGATCATTCCCTCGGACATGTCATCCTTTCTTGACTGCTCGCCGCGGGCCATGCCGGCGTGGCGACGTGTTCTGGGGTCCGAATGGTGCAGGTGTGCCGTCGGGCTACGGCCAGCGCGGGACAGATCAATCCGTGATCAAGGCTCGGGCCTTCTTGAGGGGCGGCGTCATGACCCCGTCCTGGTTGACGAGGAAGACCACGGTGTAGCCCTTGGTGACGAAGACGTCCAGCATCGCCTCGTACCCCATGGTGGCGCCGCTGTGGCCGACGGCGCGCACGCCGTTGCGCGTCCAGTCCATGAAGCCGTAGGCGTACTTGTTCTGCGGGCCCGTCTCTACCTTGCCCTCCAGAACCGTCTCGGTGAGCTTGGCGTTGAGGAGCTTGTGCTTCCGCAGCGCCTGGGTGAACTTCAGCATGTCGCCCGCCGTGGAGATGGCGCCGCCCGCCGGCCCGGCCCCGGTGGCCTGGTCGCCGACGTCCCGCAGTTCGCCGTCCGGCAGGGAGCCGTCGGGTGCTGCCTGCCCGCCGACCCACTTCCCGCTCGCGTCGAACAGCCCGTACGGGTGGGCCATGCGCGCGACCTTGGACGGCGTGTAGGTGCCGGTGCGGGAGCCGAAGGAGGTGTCGTGCATGCCCGCGGGCTTGAGGATGTGCTTGCTCACGTACGCGTCGTAGCGCTGCTTGCTGACGCTCTCGACGATCGCCCCCAGGACGGCGAAGCCGGCGTTGCTGTAGCCGAACCTGGTGCCCGGCTCGAACTGGAGCTTCTGCTGGGCGATCGCCTTGAGCTGGGCGTCGAGGTCGAGGTCGCCCTTGCCGTCGTGAGCGGGGATCTCTCCCAGCCCGGAGGTGTGGGTGAGCAGGTGATGGACGGTGACCTTGCCGGCGATCTCGCTCGGGAGCCCGTCCACGTACTTGCCGATCGTGTCCTGGAAGGACACCTTGCCCTGCTGGACGAGCTGAGCGATCGCGACGCCGGTCAGCATCTTGCCCATCGAGCCGATGCTGAACCTGGTCTGCGGCGTGTTGGCTTTCTTCTTGGCCGCGTCGGCCATTCCATAACCCTTATTCAGCACCTCCCGGCCATTCTTGGCCACCAACACGGTTCCGGAGAATTTCCCGGCCTCGGCCAGCTCCTCAAGGTATTCATGAAAAGCGCGCCAATCCGCCGGCGAGGGGTCGGCCACCGCCTGTGCGGCTGGCTGGCCTGCCGCGACCAGCGCCATCAGGAGCGCTCCACCGATAAATACTCTACGACTGGCAGTCATTACGGTAGCCCTTTCTCGGGGTGGTTCGAGACGGGACTGTAGGGCACCGTGGCGATCTTCCCCAACTGATTGGCGGACCAGCTAATCGGATTTCACCCCGCTAGCCTCGATCTTTCATGACTAAGGATTGGTCGGCTGAGCGGTCTGGCTGAGGGTTGAATCCGGGCGACGGTCAGTGCTTCGGCCCGGCTGGCGCGCCGGGTGGGCGGGGTTCCACGAGCCCGCGGGTTTCCTTTCTGGTCGTAGGGGCGGTGGGTGGCTGGTCAGGGTGGTGCGGGCAGGGCCTGCAGGCGGTCCAGCGCGGTGAGGATGTCCCCGGCCCAGGGCCATCGCCCCGCGATGCGCAGGCGCAGTCGGCGGCCGCCGCGCACCAGCCGTCCGGCCACCGCGAACAGCCGCAGGCGCAGGCGTTTGGGCTCATAGCCGCGGGCGGCGGTGCCGGGCAGCGCGAGCATCTGCATCCAGGTGAGCAGTTCGCAGGCCAGGGCGACGAGTTCGCACCAGATCTGGTTGCGGGCGAAGTGGTGCAGGGGCAGGTTGGCCAGGCCGGTGTCCTTGGCGCAGCGGATGCGGTCTTCGGCGCGGGCCCGGCGGCGGTGGCGGAGTTCCAGGTCGGCGAGCTGCCCTTGTTTGGCGTCGGTGACGAAGCAGGTGACGCGGCAGCCGTCGACGTCGGTGAAGCGCAGCTGGGCGCCGGGGTGCGGGCGTTCCTTGCGGGCGATGACGCGCATGTTCTTGGGCCAGCCGGTCAGGTCCAGCAGGCCGGTCAGCTCGGCGACCCAGGCGCCGGGCCGTACCTGCCGGTCGGCGTCGTAGGCGGGCGTCCACGCGCTGGCGGGCAGGCGGAGCACGGCCTGCCGAATCTGCTCGGTGAGGGCGAACCCGATCGAGTACGACAGCCGGCGGCCGGGCTTGGTCAGCCAGGTCAGGAACTCGTGGGTGCCGCCGCCGGAGTCGGTGCGGATCAGCACCTGGCGTCGGCGGTGCTTCGGGAGTTGGGCTAGGGCCAGCCGGGTGGCTTCGATGTGGTCGGTGGCGGTGTTGGATCCGGCGTTGCCCGGCCGCAGCACGATGGCCAGGGGTTCGCCGGAGCCGCCCGGGCCGTGGTCGGCGAAGACGGTCATCGGGTGGAAGCCGAAGGTGTGTTTCCAGGTCGGCGCGGCGTGCTGTTTGTCGGAGTGGGCGATGACGATGGTGGCGTCGAGGTCGAGCGGGATCAGCTCGCCGTCGCTGCCCGGCGCCGCGTGCCCGGCCAGGTGCCAGGCACGCTCGCGGGCCAGGGCCCGCGCCGCGCGCAGGGCCTTGAGCGCCTTGGCCTCGTCGCGGGCGAGCCGGTCGATCAGCCGGGAGACGGTCGGGTCGGAGGCGACCGGTCCGAACAGGTCGGGCTGGGCGCGCAGCAGGGCGATGTCGGCCAGGCAGTCGCCGCCGAGGGCGAGGGCGAGGGCCAGGTCGGCCACGATCTTGCCGGGGTCGTGCACCGTGCGGGCCGGTCGCCAGCGCTCCAGCTGCGCCGACAGCGCCCGGTCCAGGCCGGTGACGTGCAGGGTCTTGAGTAGCAGCAGGCTCCCGGCATGGGACAGCAGCCCGGTGCCGTCTGCGGAGGCGGTGATGGTGCGATGGGAGGCGATAGTCTTCACGTGGAAAGTGCTTCTCGATCTGGCGCGGACAGGACTCTAGACAAGCCCCATCCTCCCAGCTCAGAAGCACTTTTCTCATGTAGTCGATCAACCTTCGCGAAATTCACCGCGAAAGCCCGAGGCTAGAGTGGCGCGATGAACATGCGCGTACGCCTGCCCGCGTCAGCCGTGGGCGCGGTGGTCTTCGGCTGCTCACCGGCTCTCGAGGCGCTGCGCAGCCTGCACGTGCTGGGTTCGGTCAGGCGGCATCCGCTGCACATCTCCTGGGCGCTGCGCACCCGTGAGCGGCTTGACGCCGAATTGAGGAACGAGATCGACCAGTTCGCCTACTGGTGCCAGGACCGCCCCCTGGTGCTGCCCCACATCTGGCGTCCCGATGAGGTGTCGTCGTGGCCGGAGGAACTGGCCGCGCTGCGCGAGGCGCCGGTGGAGCACTACGCCGAACACCTGCTCGCCGAAACCCTGGCCGTGAACGGGCGACTGGCCCCGGTGCGGCTGGAGCAGGTGCGCGCCGATCCCGCGCTGCGTCAGCGGGCGGAGGACACGGTGCGGAAACGGCACCCGGCCTCGCTGCGCGTGCTGCGGGAACTCGTCGAGGATCCCGAACGGTCCCGGAAACGGTTCGCCGAGTTTCTGAGCGCGTACTGGGAGACCTGCGTGGCCGAGGAGTGGCCGAACCTGCAGCGGTACCTGCTGGCCGACATCGCCGCACGCAGCCGGGCGGGAGTTCAGGACGGGATGGTGCGCATGCTGGAGGGCCTCGCGCCCCAGCTGCGCGTCGTCCAGGAGGGGACGGACGTGTCGATCACCTCGACGCCTGCCCGCGACGGCTTCGCTCCCTTGGAGATCACCCTGACCGCGCAGGACCGTCTCCTGCTGGTGCCGTCCCATTTCGCCTGGCCGCTGCTGACGATCGGCGCCCGGCGGGAACCCCGCGCCGGGCGCGACCGGCAGAGCGTGCAGATCACCTACGCGCTGGACGCGATGCAGCGCACGGCGCAGCCGCCCATCCCTTCGGAGGAGTTGCTCAAGCTGCTGCGCGCCGCCGCCCACCCCACCCGGTTGCAGATCCTGCAGCTCCTGGCCGGGCGGTCGCGCTCCACCCGCGAGCTCGCCGGGCTGATCGGGCTCACCGAACCGGCCGTCTCCAAGCACCTGAAACTCCTGGCCGAGGCGGGCTGGGCGGAGACCGAGCGGCACAGCTACTACGTCTACTACCGGCTGGTACGCGCCACGCAGGGCAGGTTCACCGACGCTCTGGACAGGCTGTTCGGTTGAGCCGCTGGTGTGAGGGTCATGAGTTGCGGTCCGGCCGATTCTGCGACCCGAGCGCTTGCCCGGCAGGCCGGACGCTTGGTGCCGGCCAGATCGGCTCAGTCTCCGGGCCTCACCTCGGCTGTGACGCCGCGGCTTCGCAGCTGGATCGCCAGGAACTCCATCTCCGCCAGCGTCCCGGCCAGGCCGGTGCTCGTGAGGTCGCCGGCGAGTTCACGGGCGCGGGGAAGCGACACCTTCCACACCTCCCGCAGCACCTTCAGGACCGGTACCAAGCTCGGCACCGGACCGGCCACGTGCAGCCGGCTCGGGCCGTGCTCCGCCAGCAGGGCGGCGCGGATGTCCTCCGGCGTCTCATCTGAACCGAACCCCTCGCACCAGCCGACACCGCAGGACTGGCAGGCGGCCTCGACATCCCAGCACAGCCGCCCACGGTCGATGAACTGGTTCACGTGACGGACGAGGATGCCGCCGCATGCACCGCAACGCGCTTCGATCTTCGCGGTCTACTCCGTCTTCCCCGGCACCAACACTCCCATCGCATGACTGGTTGATCATTATGCCGATAGTGTCCCAAATCGATGGGTGAGGCCGCTCCTCCATGACACGCCCGCGAACACGCTTCCCGCGAGTTCCAGCAGGCGGGCGGGGGCGGCGTGTACGGCGGCCAGGTGCAAGCCGGTGCCCTTGGGGCCACCACGCACACGTCCACGCCGGAGTCACGCAGCCCATCGCGGGCGGGGTCCACGCGGCGGGCCTGGAACGGACGCGGCTGGTGCCCAGCCGAGCCAGGCGCCGGCCGGACCGTCCAATGGATCACCGAGCGCATCGAGTCGGCCATCCTGAAAGCCTGAGCGGCCGGAGCGACCTCCTCCTCATCACCCTTGAGCATCCGTTGTCCGGGCTGTGGCGGACGACGGTGCGACGGACTCGCGGTGGCGGACCGGCATCGGCACCCGGTGCACCTCGCCCACCCCGTCACCGGCGGAGCGGTCGCGCTCGATCTCCGTGAACAGCACGTCCACGGCCTTGCGGCCCAGCTCGTAGTGAGGCAGCGCCACGGTGGTCAGCTGGGGCCGCACCCATGAGGCGATCGGATGATCGTCGAAGGAGACGATGGAGACGTCCGAGGGCACCTTGAGCCCGAAGTCGTCAAGCGCCTGGTAGGCGCCCATGGCGATCCGGTCGTTGAAGCAGATCAGCGCACGCGGCTGGGCGGTTCGCAGCAGGTCCCGCGTCGCCGTGAGGCCGTGCTCGGGCTGCCAGTCCGGGCAGGTGCGAGCGCCGGCCACCTTGACCCCCGCCTCGCCGAGCGCCTCGCGGATGCCGATGAGCCGTTCCACCGCCGCGACGCTCTCCGCGGGCACGTCGCGCAGGCGCGGCCCGGCGCCGATGAGGTAGATGTCGTCGCGGTGACCGGCGTCGAGCAGGACGCGGGCCGCGCGGCGGCCGGCCTCGACCTCGCCGGGCAGGACGGCGGGCAGGGGAGAGGGCTGCTTGGGCAGGGCGTTGAGCAGCACGGCGGGCGCGGCCGTGACGGCCTTGGGCACCTTGATGGCGCGGGTGAACATCGAGGCCAGGATGAGCCCGTCCACCTGCCGGTCGTGCATGGCCTGCAGCAGGAGGCGCTCCAGCTCGGCGTCACCTTCTGTCTCGCCGATGAACAGCATGAAGCCGCGGTCCCTGGCGGCCTCGAGCGCACCCTTGATCATGTCGCCGGCCAGTCGTGAGGTGGCGACGGTGTCGGAGACGAAGCCGATGGTCCGGCTGCTGCCCGTGCGCAGCCCCCTGGAGACGATGTTCGGCCGGTACTGCAGCTCCTCGGCGGTCTTCAGCACCCGGTGCTCGACGTCCTGAGAGATCCGTAGCTCACGGCCGCGGCCCGATAACACGAGCGAGGCGGTCGTGCGGGAGACGCCCGCGGCCTTGGCCACATCGGCCAGCGTGACCCGTCGTGGGCTCACCGGATCTCCCGTCGTCAAGAGTGTGTTACGAGGGGTTGACATCGTAGGACTCGCGTGGTGAGACTATCGGGCGCTAACCCGATTTAGCAACGTACTTGGGACATCTGCCGCGTGCCGGTCGTCCCAGCAGCAGAGGAGATCGACATGGCTCGTCGAGTCCGCCCCGGCAGGTCCGGGGCCGCGCTGGTGGTCGCCCTGGGGACGCTGGCCGCGGCCTGCGCGGCCCCCGGCAGCAACAGTGCGCAGCCGCAGGCCACCGGCACGCCCTCGGTGTCCGCGGCGCCTGCCTGCGGCTCGGCGCCGATCACGATGAGCGGTTACTTCGAGACCGGCTTCCCGCTGCCCAAGGCGCTGACCACCGAGTTCACCAAGCAGCACCCGAACGTGACGTGGAACATCCGCGAGGACCAGTTCGCGGTCATCACGCAGAACGCCCCCCGCGTGCTGGCGGACAACCCGCCCGACCTCATGCGCCTGCCCCAGGTCTCCGAGCTGGTCAAGGACAACCTGCTGAAGAACCTGGACGGCTACGCGACGGCCTTCGGCTGGGACAAGTGGCCGGCCTCCCAGCTCGAACAACTGCGCCTGGGCCCGGGCGGCCGCCCGCGCGGCGAGGGCTCCCTCTACGCCCTGGGCCTCAACATGAGCATGACCGGCCTGTTCTACAACAAGAAGCTCGCCACCCAGATCGGCATGCCGGCGCCGCCCACCACGCTGGCCGAGCTCGACCAGGCGCTGGACAAGGCCAAGCAGGCAGGCGTCACGCCCATCCTGCAGTTCAACGGCGGAGCCACCGGCGGCCTGGCCTTCCCGCTGCAGAACCTCATGGCCTCCTACGGCCCTACCGCGCCCATCAACGACTGGATCTTCCAGAAGCCCGGCGCCACCATCGACACCCCGGCGAACCTGCAGGCCGCCCAGCACCTGGAGAAGTGGATCAAGGCAGGCTACTTCCAGAAGGACGTCAACGCGGTCGACTACGCGACCATGATGAGCCGCTTCATTGACGGCCAGGGCCTGTTCATGTTCAACGGCGACTGGGAGTCGGGCAACCTCGACAAGCAGATGGCGGGCAACGTCGGCTTCACCCTGATGCCGCCCGCCCAGCAAGGGGGCAAGGTCGCCGCCATGTCGGCGCCCCTCACCTACGGCATCGCCGCGAACGCCAAGAACGCCGGCTGCGCCGCCTTCTTCCTCAACTGGGTGGCCACCGACAAGCGGGCCAGGGAGATCGGCGTCGAGATCGGCGGATCGCGTCCGATGGGGCCGGCGGACGCGTACATGCCGGCCGTCAGCTCTGACAAGGTCACCGCGAGCACCCTGGCGGCCGGGGCGGACATCGCCAAGGACGACGGCGCGATGGACTTCATCGCCAACGCCACCGGCGCCATCTACGCCAAGAGCTGGACGCCCGGCCTGCAGAAGCTGGTGGCCGGCCAGCAGACGCCGCAAGGGCTGCTGAAGGCGGTCCAGGCCGACTACGCCCGCCAGCTCGAAGGGAACTGAGCCAGGTGACGTCCCGGTCCGCGCATCGGCGGCCGGCCGCCGGCAGGCTGCGCGGCGCGCGCGGCCTGATCGGCTGGCTGTTCGTGCTGCCGGCGCTCGCCTTCTACGCGGTGTTCGTCCTGCGTCCGATCACTCTGACGTTCCAGTACTCGCTGTACGACTGGAACGGCATCGGCGCCTCCACCTGGGTCGGGCTGGCCAACTACGGCAGGGTCTTCACCGACCCCGACCTGTTCGACTCGCTGGTCAACGCCTTCCAGCTCATCGTCTTCTTCAGCGCCGTCCCCGTCGTGCTCGGCCTGGCCATCGCGGCGACGATCAGGCGCATCGCCGCCAGCCGGCTCGCCGTCGTGGCGCGCACCGTGCTGTTCCTGCCCCAGGTGATCCCGCTGGTCGCCGCCGGCATCGCGTGGAGCTGGCTGCTGGCCTCCACCGGCGTGGTCAACCAGTTGCTCACGCTCATCGGCCTCGGCGGGGTGACCCGCGCCTGGCTGGGCGACTTCGCCACCGCCCTGCCGGCGGTCGGCATGATCGGCGCGTGGGTGCTGCTCGGCCTCTGCACGCTGCTGCTCCTCGCCGGCATGAGCAAGATCGACCCGGCGCTGTACGAGGCCGCCCGGCTCGACGGCGCCGGCCCGTGGCGGGAGTTCGTCTCCATCACGGTCCCGAGCCTCCGGCAGGAGATCGCGGTCTGCGTCACCGTGACCGTCATCGCGGCCCTGGCCAGCTTCGACATCATCTACATCGCCACCCAGGGCGGTCCGGGCAACACCACCATGGTGCCCGGGCTGCAGATCTTCTACCTGGCCTTCTCCGAACGCGAGGTGGGCACGGCCTCGGCTCTGGCCATGGTCCTCATGCTCCTCGTGGTCGCCTGCGCCCTTCCCATCCAGTGGTTCGCCAAGGACGGCAACAAATGATCACCGCCCGGCGGGAGGCCTGGACCGGCAGGCTGCTGCTCATCCTCATGATGGCGGTCACGCTCCTGCCGTTCCTCAGCCTGTTCGTCACCGCCCTGCATCCCTCCGGCACCTACCCGGCGGGGCTCGCCTGGCCGGGCGACCCGCAGTGGGGCAACTTCCCGCGCGCCTTCGAGGCCGCGAACATGGGCGCGCTGCTGTGGTCGAGCGCCCTCATCGTGCTGGGCGTGGTGCCGATCTCGATCCTGCTCGGCACGATGGCCGGCTTCGCCATCGGCCACCTGCGCGTCATCGGCGGCCGGGTGATCTTCCTGCTGTTCGTGCTGGGCCTGACCCTCCCCTTCGAGGGCATCATCACGCCGCTGTACTACCAGATCCGCGACATGGGGCTGCTGAACACCCGCTGGGCCATCATCCTGCCGCTCATCGGCCTGTTCATGCCGTTCAGTGTCTTCTGGATGCGCGCCCACTTCGTCAACATGCCCGGCGAGCTGTCCGAGAGCGCCCGCATGGACGGCGCCAACGTGTGGCAGCTGTTCCGGCGCATCCACGTCCCCCTGGCCATGCCGGCGATCTCGTCCCTGGGCATCCTGCTGTTCCTCTGGACGTGGAACCAGTTCCTGCTGGCCATCGTCCTGGTGGACGACCCCGCCAAGCGCACGATGTCCGGAGCCCTGGGCGCCTTCCAGGGCCAGTGGGGGACCGACATCCCGTTGCTGTGCGCAGGGTCGTTGCTCATCCTGACCCCCACACTCGTGATCTTCCTCATCTTCCAGCGCCACTTCGTCAAGGCCCTGCTCCAGGGCTCTCTGAAGGGCTGACGGCAAGCCGGCCCGCCTCCATCCCACGAGCGAAAGCAAAGGTCGTCCATGCGACACCACGTGAGCGGTGACCGGCCGGCGCGCTGGACCCGCCGGCACCTCGGCCTGCTCGCCGAGGACGAGGCGACCACGGCGCCCGTCATCGACCCCGCGGCGCTGCCGCGGATTCTGCCCGGCCACGACCTGTGGGATCTGTGGCCGATCCAGGAGGAGGACGGCTCGACGAGCGTGGCAGATGGCCGCGAGCTGTGGATGGCCCTGTCGGCTCCCGCCCTCGGCCACCCCGAGGAGCGCCACGACCGGGCCAGGATCCGCCTGCTCGGCAAGAAGGGGGACGAGTGGGCGGACCTGGGGAACGCCTTCCCCGATGGGGCCTCGCCCGGCAGCCGCGAATGGTCCGGATCGGCGATCCGCCGTCCCGACGGGACCGTGTCGGTGTTCTACACGGCCGCCGGGCGGCGCGGTGAAGCGCGTCCGACGTACCGGCAGAGCGTCATCGAGGCCCGTCCCGCTGTGATCTCCGGCGGAGACCGGATCAGGCTGTGCCAGGACGTCCCGCACCGCGAGATCCTGCGTTCCGACGGACGGATCTATCTGCCGGCCGACGAGGACGACGGGGCGCCGGGCCGCATCAGGGCCTTTCGCGATCCGGGCTGGTTCCGCGATCCGGCCGACGGCGGCGGCCATCTGCTCGTCGCCGCGTCCGTCGCCTGGCAGGACACCTTCACCGGTGCCATCGCCCTGGCCGGGCCACGAAACGGCGGCTGGTCACTGCTTCCACCCCTGCTCGTGGCCGAAGGCGTCAACCACGAGCTCGAACGCCCGCACGTCATCGTCCACGACTCCTGGTACTACCTCTTCTTCTGCACCCAGCGCCACGCCTTCCACCCGGCCGGCCGCGCGCCCACCGGCCTGTACGGCTTCGCCGCGCCCACCCTGACCGGACCGTATGAGCCGCTCAACGGTTCCGGGCTCGTGATCGGGAACCCCGCCGGCCAACCTGACCAGGCCTACGCCTGGCTGGTACTGCCGGATCTCCACGTGGTCAGCTTCGCCAACTACCGATCACACCAGGGCCTGGATCTCCGGTACGCGGGGGCCGCGCAGGCGCGGGCCGGCTTCGGCGGCACCATCGCCCCGACACTCAAGCTGACCCTGGACGGTCTGAACACCTCTGTCGTCAGCCGGTGACCTTGGCCAGGAAGGCGTCCAGGTTGGCGTGCAGGCGGGCCACCTTGCCCTCCAGGGACAACGACTCCTCCAGGCCGCCGCCGGCCACGGACTCCTTCTTGCCCCGCACGTACAGCGAGCAGTGCAGGTCGCCGCACAGGTAGTGCCCGACGGTGTTGCCCGCGCGGCCGGCCTCGCCGGTGCGGCGCGCGGTCATCAGCACCACGCCGCCGCCGGTGCGGGTGGTCAGGCACAACGAGCACATGCTGCGCGCGGTGAAGGCGCGCCCGCCGCCGGACGTCATCCGCAGCGCGACCCCGACCAGCCGGTCGCCACGGTCGACGACCAGGTAGGTGCGTTCCGGCGCGCCGGGATCCTGCCAGCCGAGGAAGTCGAGATCGTCCCATGGCTGGTCGTCGAGGTCTTTGGGCATGCCGAGCCGCTGCGCCTCGCCCTTGGAGCAGTTGATGAATGATCGGCGAATGTCACGCTCAGTGATGGCTCTCATGTATCGTGAGGCTAGTCAAAGCTAAGGTTATTATGCAAATAAATAAACGCTTTAGGTTTTGAGGGAGTGATCCATGCCACGGGCGGGGGTGACCATCGAACGCCTGACGCAGGTCGCGGCCGACCTGGCCGACGAGATCGGCTTCGACAACGTCACGGTCACGGCGCTGGCGCGCAGCTTCGGCGTCAAGGAGGGCAGCCTGTACTCCCACATCAAGAACATGCGGGACCTGCGGACCAGGGTGGCGCTGCTTGCCCTGTCGGAGCTGGCCGACGCCGCCGGCGCCGCCCTGGCCGGCCGCTCAGGCAAGGACGCGCTGGTCGCCTTCGCCGACGCCTACCGCGACTACGCCAGAGAACACCCGGGGCGGTACGCCGCCGCCAGGCTCCCCCTCGACCTGGAGACCGCGGCGGCCAGCGCCGCCCCCCGGCACTCGGAGATGAACCGGGCGATCCTGCGCGGCTACCGCATTCCCGAATCCGACCACATCGACGCCATCCGGCTGCTGGGCAGCACCTTCCACGGGTTCGTGGACCTGGAGATGGCGCAGTCGTTCCAGCACTCCGACCACGTACGCGACACCGCCGCCTCCTGGTACAGGGTTCTGGACATCCTGCACGCCGCCCTGTCCAACTGGCCGCCGGACCCCACGTGACCTCGGCCCGGCCTCGCCCATCCCAGCGGGGCCGAAGCGTTCCGCACCCGAGTGGCCGAGGCCGGGTGGCTGCGGTGGCCGAGCGGGACAGCCCCACGGCTTGTCCGCCGCGATCAGGACGCGCGGCCTGGTCAAGGGAGGCCGGTGATCATCCCCGCGCCCACCGTGGCGTTGTCGGCCTCGTCGATGAGGATGAACGCCCCGGTCGCCCGGTTGCGCGCGTACTCGTCGGCGAACAACGGCCGGGCGGTGCGCAGCCGGACGCGGCCGATCTCGTTCATCGTCAGCGCCCGCGCCTCGGTGTCACGGTGCAGGCTGTTGACGTCCAGCCGGTAACGCAGGTCCCCGACCAGCGCGGTGGCGGTGGCCGTGGTGTGCTTGAGCAGCAGCCTGGCGCCGGCGGTGAGCGGGCGCTCGCCGCTCATCCAGCACACCATCGCCTCCAGGTCCTGAGCCGCCCGCGGCCGGTTGCCGGGTCTGGCGATCATGTCGCCGCGTGAGATGTCGAGGTCGTCGTCCAGCCGCAGCACCACCGACATCGGGGCGACGGCCTCGGCCAGCGGGCCGCCGGGGCCGTCGATCTGGGTGATCGTGCTGGTCAGCCCGGAGGGCAGGTGCACCACCTCGTCGCCGGGCCGCAGCACGCCGCCCGCGACCTGACCCGCGTAGCCGCGGTAGTCGTGCAGCAGCGGGTCGGCGGCCTGACGCGGCCTGATCACGCACTGGACGGGGAAGCGCGCGTCGATGAGGTTGCGGTCGGAGGCGATGTGCACGTGCTCCAGGTGCCGCAGCAGGGACGGGCCGTCGTACCAGGGCATGTTGATCGAGCGTTCGACCACGTTGTCGCCGTGCAGCGCGCAGACCGGGACGAACGTCAGATCGCCGATGTCCAGCTTGGCGGCGAAGGCGGCGAACTCGGCCACCACCCGCTCGTACGCGGCCTGCTCGTAGCCCGCCAGGTCCATCTTGTTGACCGCGACCACCAGGTGCGGCACCCGGAGCAGCGAGGCCAGGAAGGCGTGCCTGCGCGACTGCTCCAGCACGCCCTTGCGCACGTCCACCAGGATGATCGCGAGGTCCGCCGTCGAGGCCCCGGTCACCATGTTGCGGGTGTACTGGATGTGCCCCGGCGTGTCGGCGATGATGAACGTCCGGCGCGGCGTGGCGAAGTAGCGGTGGGCGACGTCGATGGTGATGCCCTGCTCCCGCTCGGCCCGCAGCCCGTCGGTGAGCAGCGCCAGGTCGGCGTGCCCGGAGCCGCGGGCGGCGGCGGCCCGCTCCAGCGCGGCGAGCTGGTCCTCGAAGATGGCCTTGGAGTCGTAGAGCAGCCGGCCGATCAGCGTGGACTTGCCGTCGTCCACGCTGCCCGCCGTGGCCAGGCGGAGAATGTCCATCAGAAGTAGCCCTCTCTCTTGCGGTCCTCCATCGCGGCCTCGCTGACGCGGTCGTCGGCGCGGGTCTGGCCGCGTTCGGTGACCCGGGTGGCCCTGAGCTCCTCGATCACCTCGCCGACCGTGGCGGCGCCCGACTCGATCGCCCCGGTGCAGGAGGCGTCGCCGACGGTGCGGAAGCGCACGGTCGCCGGGAAGGCCGGCTCGTCGTCCTGCCGGCGGGTGTACGGGTTGTCGTCCAGCAGCAGCCCGTCGCGCTCGAACACCGTGCGCCGGTGGGCGAAGTAGATGGCCGGCAGCTCCAGCGACTCGCGCCGCACGTACTCCCACACGTCCAGCTCGGTCCAGTTCGACAGCGGGAAGACCCGCGCGTGCTCTCCCGGCCGGATGCGGGTGTTGAAGAGGTTCCACAGCTCGGGCCGCTGGTTCTTGGGGTCCCACTGCCCGAACTCGTCCCTGAAGGAGACCACCCGCTCCTTGGCGCGGGCCTTCTCCTCGTCGCGGCGGGCGCCGCCGAACGCGGCGTCGAAGCCGTGCCCGGCGAGCGCGTCGAGCAGCGTGACGGTTTGCAGCCGGTTGCGCGAGGCCCGCGGGCCGCGCTCCTCGCGCACCCGGCCCCGGTCGATGGACTCCTGCACCGAGGCGACCACCAGGCGGACGCCCAGCCCGGCCACCTGCCGGTCGCGGAACTCGATCACCTCGGGAAAGTTGTGCCCGGTGTCCACGTGCAGCACAGGGAACGGCACCGGCGCCGGGCGGAACGCCTTGCCCGCCAGCCGCAGCAGCACCACGCTGTCCTTGCCGCCGGAGAACAGCAGCACGGGCCGCTCGAACTCGGCGGCGACCTCGCGGATGATCTGGATCGACTCGGCCTCCAGCACGTCGAGCTGGGAGAGCCCGGGGGTGGTCAGCATCGTGGTCCTCCGGTGTCAGCGCAGGTAGCGGTCGAGGAACGGGCTGGCGAACTTGCCGGCCGGGTCGCAGTCGCCGGCCAGGCGGGCGAAGTCCGCGAGACGGGGGAAGAGCCGCCCCAGCTCCGGCGGCTCGATCGTGAAGATCTTCGCCCAGTGCGGCCGGGCGGCGAACGGCGCCAGCCGCTCCTCCACCAGCCGGACCACCGGCAGCACGGCCGTGGTGTCGGAGGTCCAGGTGAAGTGCACGCTGACGGAGTCGGTCTCGTAGAAAGGGCTCATCCAGAGCCGGTCGGCGGCGATCGTGCGCACCTCGCAGATCTGCAGGACCGGGCGGATGCGGTCGCGGACGGCGTCCAGCGCGTGCAGCGCCGCCACCGCGTCGCCCCGGCCGATCATGTACTCGGAGTGCAGCTCGTCGCCGGCGCTGCTCGGCTCGTGGTCGGGCCGGAAGTGCGGCAGGCGCTCGTGCCAGGGGCCGGGCACGCCAAGCTGCCCGGTGCAGCTCGCCGCGGGCATCCCGTCCACGGGATGGCAGGGACCGTCGGCCGGCAGGGCGGTGAACCACGGCAGCTTGGCCACGTCCGCGGGGGGCACGTCCAGCCGCTCGCCGATCCAGATCTGTGTGAGGCGGGGCGCGCTCCAGTCGGTGAACAGGCAGACGCTGTACGCGCTCGACATCAGCTCGCAGAAGTGGTCGTCCAGCGCGTCCAGGGGCAACCCCTTGTAGACCTGCTGGCGCATCTCGTACGCGGGCACCAGGTCGAGCGTCAGGTGCGTCACCACGCCCAGCGCGCCCAGCCCGACGACCATCCCGTCGAAGCACCCGTCGCCGCGCGCCACGGTGAGCAGGTCGCCCTCGGCGGTCACGAGGTCGAGGGCGGACACCGAGGCCGCCAGACAGCCGTTGCGGACGCCGGAGCCGTGGGTGGCGGTGGCGCACGCGCCGCCGACGGAGATGTGCGGCAGCGAGCCCAGGCTCGGCAGCGCGAAGCCGCGCTCGTCCAGGCACCGGGTCAGCTCGGCGTAACGCAGGCCGGCGGGCACCCGGGCGGTGACCCGGCCGGTGTCCACCTCGACGGCGGCGGGCAGCCCCGCGACGGACACCAGCGCGCCGGGGGAGTCGGCGAGGTCGTTGAAGGAGTGCCGGGTGCCGAGCGCCCGGACCCGGCGGCTGCGCGCCACCACCGCCTGGAGCTCCGCGACCGAGGACGGCCGGTGAACCTCCTGCGCCCGGTAGGTGATGTTGCCTGCCCAGTTGGTGGTCATGTCCCTTCCTCGATTCTGACGATCAGGCCCTCGCCGGGCGCGAGCCGCAGCGGGCGCAGCCCCACCGCCGACCCGGCGGGCCGGTCGCCGGTGGACACCTCGGCCACGCCCTCGCCCGGCAGCCCGGACAGGACGGCCGCCGCCGGGCGGGAGGCGAAGTTCAGCGCGACCAGCAGCCGCTCCCCGGGCGCCGACCGCAGGTACGCGAAGACGTCGTCGCCGGCCTCGACCGACCGGTAGTCGCCGCCGCGCAGCGCCGGGCTGGCCCGCCGGTAGGCGATGAGCCGCCGGTACAGGCGCAGCGACGAGCCGGGATCGTCCTGCTGGGCCGCCACGTTGACCTCCGCCTGGCCCGGCGCGAACGGCATCCACGGCTTCCCGGCGGTGAACCCGCGGCCGGTGGCGTCCCACTGCATCGGGGTGCGCTGCCCGTCGCGGCCGTCCACGTCCAGGGCGTCGGGCGGCGGGGCGTCGGTCATCCCGATCTCCTCGCCGTAGTAGACGCACGGGATGCCGCGCAGGGTGAGCGCCATCATGGCCGCCACCCGGGCGCGCCCGGCGCCGTACCGGGAGGCGGAGCGGGGGATGTCGTGGGTGGCCAGGGCGTACGTCGGCAGCGCGCCGGGCCGCATCGCGGCGGCCAGCCCGTCCACGGTCCGCCGGAAGGCGGCGGCCTGCCAGGGCTGCTCCCAGAACGCGACATGGAAGGCCGTGTGCATGCCGTCGCCGCCGAAGTAGTCGGCCAGCCGCCGGTCGTCGGAGATGGGCACCTCGCCCAGCGCCAGCTTGCCGCCGTACTCGTCGAGCGTCCGGCGCAGCTCGCGCAGCACCTGCAGCGTCTCGGGCAGGTCGAGGTTGCGCATCCGCAGCGTGGGATGGACGGTGTGCCGGCGGGCGTGCGCCAGCTCGGCCGGGTTGTCGCGCAGGCCGGCGTCCTTCAGCAGCCGGTGCGCGACGTCGATGCGGAAGCCGTCCACGCCCCGGTCGAGCCAGAACCGCCACACCTTGCGCATCGCCGCCCGGACCTCCGGGTTGCGCCAGTTGAGGTCGGGCTGGCCGGGGGTGAAGCTGTGCAGGTAGCACTGCCCGGTCTCCGGATGGTACGTCCACGCGGGCCCGCACCGCTCGAACGAGCTCAGCCAGTTGTTCGGCGGCTCGTTCCCCGGGCGCGGATCGGCCCAGATGTACCAGTCGCGCTTGGGGGCGGCGCGGTCCGAGCTCGACTCGGCGAACCACGGGTGCGCCACGGACGTGTGGTTCATGATCAGATCGATCAGCACGCGGATGCCCCGCTCGTGCGCGGCGCGCACCAGGTCGTCGAAGTCGGCGAGCGTGCCGTACGCCGGGTCCACCGCCTCGTAGTCGCTGACGTCGTAGCCGAAGTCGGCCAGCGGCGAGGGATGGAACGGCGACAGCCAGACCGCGTCCACGCCCAGCTCCCGCAGGTAGTCCAGCCTGCCCAGCAGCCCCGGCAGGTCGCCGACGCCGTCGCCGTCGCGGTCGGCGAAGCTGCGCAGGTAGACCTGGTAGATGACGGCCGACCGCCACCACTCCGCCTGGGTCGTGACGCTCATCTGCCCACTCCTGACATGTCCGGATACCGATCGCCGGCGGCGCTGCCGGGCGGGGCCGCCGCGTCGAGCAGCGCGCGGTCCTCGGCGCTGAGCCGCAGGCGGGTGGCGGCGACGTTCTCCGCCAGCCGGGCCCGGTTCTTCGCGCCGGGGATGGGGACGACGTCGTCGCCCTGCGCCAGCACCCAGGCCAGCGCAAGCTGCGCCGGAGTGACGCCGCGCTCGCGGGCGAGCCGGGCGATCCCCTCCACCAGGCGGGCGTTGCGCGCCAGGTTGCCCGGCTGGAAGCGGGGCAGGGTCCGGCGGAAGTCGTCGTCCGCGAGGTCGTCCGTCGCGGTGATGCGGCCGGTCAGCAGGCCGCGGCCGAGCGGCGCGTAGGCGATGAACCCGATGCCGAGCGCCCGCAGCGTCGCCAGCAGCCCGTCCTCCGGATCGCGGCTGACCAGGGAGTACTCGGTCTGCACCGCGGCCATCGGATGCACCGCGTGCGCCCGCCTGACCGTCTCGGGAGACGCCTCCGAGATCGCCAGGTGACGGACCTTGCCCGCGCGGACCAGCTCCCCCAGCGCCCCCCACGTCTCCTCGACCGGCACGGACGGATCGACGCGGTGCTGGCAGTAGACGTCGATGACGTCCACGCCCAGCCGGCGCAGCGAGCCCTCGCAACTCGCGCGGACGTAGTCGGGACGGCCGTTCACGCCGATCACCCGCCCGTCCGGGCCCTTGACGTTGCCGAACTTGGTGGCGATCAGCACCTCGTCCCTGCGGTTCCTGACCGCCCGGCCGATCAGCTCCTCGTTGGTGTAGGGGCCGTACATGTCGGCGGTGTCGAGCAGGTTGACCCCCAGGTCCAGAGCATGGTGGATGGTACGCAGCGAGTCGCCGTCGTCCCAGGGGCCGTAGAACTGCGACATCCCCATGCAGCCCAGGCCGAGCGGGAAGACCCGCGGCCCGCCGCGTCCCAGCGTGCGACGAGGCGCCGGCGCGCTCTCGATCGTGTGCGTCATCATGCCGCCCTCTCCGTCGTCAGGTGCTCAATGAGCCGGCCCCACCGCAGGAGCTGGCCGTCGGGCAGGTACCGCTCGCGCACCCGGCGCCGCGCGCCCTGCCCGAGCCGCCGCGCGAACGGCCGGTCGCCGCAGAGCCGCCGCAGGTGCGCGGCAGCGGCCGCCACGTCGCGCGGATCGTCCACCAGCAGGCCGGACCGGCCGTGGACCACCTGGTCGCGCAGCCCGCCGACGGCCGAGGCGAGCAGCGGCCTGGCCTTCCACATGGCCTCCGTCGCCGTCAGCCCGAAGCCCTCGGCCAGGCTCTTCTGCACGACGACGCTCGCGTGCCGCTGCAGCGCGTTGACCACCACCGCGTTCTCGCGCAGGTCGTCCATCGGCAGGCAGACGAGCTGGCAGCGGCGGCGGTGCGCGGCAGGCAGCGCCTCCCACACCCGCCGGCACTCCGCGTAGACCCGGGCCGCGCCCGGGTCGTCGGCGACGCCCGCCAGATCGGCGCCGGCCAGCGTCAGGCAGCCGTCCACGCCGGAGGCGAGGAAGCACTCCAGCACGCCGGCCATGTCCTTCAGCCGGTCCCAGCGGGAGACCTGCACCACCATCGGCAGGTCCGCGGGCGGCGGCGGGCCCTCGCGCAGCACCACGGCCGGCCTGCTCACCCGGACCGGCGCGCCGACGGGCACGGGCGTCTCGACCGGCCCCGTCCGCTCGCAGGCGAGGATCCCGGCCGCGCCGAGCACGTCACGGACCTGCGCCCGAGTGAGCGGCATGTTCTTCGGCCCGCACGGGTCGATCGAGGGCGGGACGACCACCGGCCGGGGCGCCCACCCCGCGATGTGGCCGGACGTGGAGAACACGCAGGCGTCGGCGGCGGCGACGTGCTCGGCGACGAACCGGCCGCCGTCGCGCGTGTGCTCGTTCGGCCGGTCGCTGCCGATGTGGCAGCGCCACACCACGCGGGCGCCGCACCGCCGGGCCGCGCCGATCAGGCCCGCGGGCTGCGGGTCGTGCACGACCACGACGTCCCCTGGCCGGACCAGGGCGGCCAGCTCGCCGGCGGCGCCGGCCAGGTGACGGCGGTACCGGCGGGCCTCGGCCACGCCCAGCGGGCCGCCGTCGCCCGCGACGCCGTACAGGCGCGACACCAGCCGCTTGGCGATGGCCTGGAAATCGGCGTCGCCGTCCAGCACCAGCCAGCGCACGTCCACGCCGGTCGCGCGGGCCAGCGGGCCGAGCACGTGCAGCAGCTCGGCCACGCCGCCGCCGGCGGCGGTGGAGTTGACGTTCCAGACGGTACGGCCGCCCAGCAGCTCACGCACCCGCTCGCCGCCCCGGCGCAGCTCCGCCAGCCGGCGCTCCCCGAGCACGTCCCCGTACGGCTCCAGCGGGACCTCGGCGAAGGGAATCTCACGCATGGCCCGCCCCCACCGTCTCCGGCTGCTCCAGCATGCCGATCCAGCTCGTCTCCCACAGCGCGGCGCCGGCCGGCGGTACCAGCTCGACCAGGCTCGGGCCTGGGCCCGCGGCCAGCGCCTGCAGCGTGACGGCGAACGCCTTCGTCTGCGCGGCCAGATAGCCGGCGTCCAGGCGGCCGCTCAGGTCCACCCGGCGGGTCCGCAACCCGAGCGCGGCGGCCAGCTCGCCGTAGCGCGGGCCGCCGTCGCCGCACACCACGAACGTCACCGGGGCGGCCTGGCGGGCGGCGTCGGCCAGCGCCCGCACGCCGTCGCCGTCGCCGAGGCCGCACAGCACCTTGGCGGACGGCTCGCCCAGCGCCAGGCCGGTGGCCAGTGCGGTGGCCAGGGCGGGGCGGGCGTTGGCGGCGAACACGGCCGCCGGGAGCTCCTCCGGCGCGCCGCCCAGCACGTCCCCCAGGACCGATGCCACAGAGGCCGCCGCCCGCCCGGCCGCCTGCCCGGTGGTCTGCCCGGCGGCCTCTTGGTCGGGCGACCGGTCCGCGCCCGCGCCCGCGCCCGTGCCGGTGCCCGTGCCCGCGCCCGTGCCTGCGGCCGTGCCCGTGCCGGTGCCCGTGCTCGTGCTCGTGCCGGTGCCCGTGCTCGTGCTCGTGCCGGTGCCCGTGCTCGTGCTCGTGCCCGTGGCGGTGCCCGTGGCCGTGTCTGCGAGCGCGGTCAGCGGCACCCAGGCGGTCTGCGCCAACTGCTGGGGGAGTGCCACGAGCGTGGGGCCGGCCGGTGACCGCTTGCTCTCGTGCAGCGCCTGCCGGACCGCCGCGACCAGGGCGTGCGCCGCCGCCGTGCCGTCCGCCGGGGCCCCGCTGTGCGCCGCGGCCGTGCCGTCCGCAGGGGCAGGAGGCAGGAGTGGTTCGTGGCAGGACTTGGCGAACGCGCCGCAGGCCGCGAGCAGGCCGGGGTCGGCGGCGGGCAGCTCGGCGAAGACGACCGTGCCGATCCCGTCGCGCCGCAGGTCGGCCAGCACGCCGAGCGCGTCGGTCAGGCCCCGCGCCCCGGACAGCACCGCCGCGCCGTTGCCCGGCCGCACCAGGCCGGCACCGCCCGCCTGGACGGCCGCCTCCCGGTCGTCACGCGCCTCCGTCAGCAGGCCCAGGCGCGCGGAAGCGTCCCGCAGAGGCGACTCACCGGCTCCTGGTGCGGCGAAGACGATGCCGACGCCCTCGCGCCTGAGCGTGAGGGCCACCGCCTCCGCGCCGGTCAGCAGCACTTCGGCGGGATCGGGCAAGGCCTGGGCGACGGCGTGCCTCAGCGCCTGCTCGGACGCGCCGCCCAGCGCGCCGGCCAGCGCCCGCCCGAACTCCGGCCGCCCGGCGTCCTCGATCAGGGCGGCGACCAGGCCGTTGAGGCCGCCGTCCGGGCGAGTCAGCAGGGCGCGGAGCAGGTCGTGCACCGTGGGCCCTGCCGTGCGGGCCGCGTGGACCTCACGCGGGCTCAGGCCGAAGGGGGCCAGGGCGTCGGCGGCGGGACCGGCGGCGAGCACCCGCACGCGCACGTCCGCCGCGGCGGACGGGTCCAGCTCGTCGAACGGCACCCCGCCGTCCTGGGCGAGCGTGATCCGCAACCGGTAGTCGCCCGGCTCGCCGGGCGTGCGCGCCCGCACGGGCACCGCGACGATCCCCTCGGGCGGCAGCGTACGCGGCAGCGCCGCCCTGATCGGCTGGGTGAGCACCTCCTGGCTGTCCGCGTCGTACCAGCGGTGCACCACCCTGACCGGGTACGGCGGCGCGGGCGTGAGCAGGCCCGCGCCCGTGTTGGCGACCCGGCACTCCACCGTCAGCAGGCTGCCCGGCTCGGCCCGCTCCTCGGCCGGCCCGTCCGTCGTGATCTCGGCCCGGCACTCCTGTTCGGCCAGCCGGTCGCCGATGGCCCACAACCGGCTCGGCTGCCGTCCCAGCAGGTCGAACAGCTGCCGCTGGCCCTGCTCGTGCGACCGGGTGTGGTTGGCGGCGAACCCCTGCCGCGCGCCTTCTGCCAGCGGCGAGGGCACCAGCGCGAGCGCGTACACCTCGCGGGCGGGCAGCGGGACGAGCGCGACCTGCCGCCACTCGGCGCGGTCCACGATCGCGACGGCCGCCGTCTCCACCGAGGCGGTCAGGTAGCGGTGCGGGCTGACCCCGACGTACAAGTAACGGTCGGTCACGGCCAGGCCGCGCGGCCAGCCCGGCAGCCCGAGCCGCCGGGTCTCCTGCCGGGTCTCGCCGGAGAACTCCACCAGGTCGCCGGCCGCCGAGTCGCAGACGAGCCAGGCCCCGTCGCTGTAGCAGGGGTTGTGGGGGGCGCGCAGGCCGGACAGCACGGGCTCACCGGTCTCCAGGTCGACGACCTGGCCGGTGGCGGGTTTGCCGCTTTCGTCCCAGCCGCGGCGGCGCAGGAACGGGCCGAAGCCGCACACCATGATCCGCTCACCGACCACGGCCAGGCTGTTGAGGTGCCAGCTGTCCGCCTCGCCGGGAGCCCGCCAGAGCCAGGCCACCCGGCCGTCGGGGGCGACGCAGCGCACCTCGTTCTGGGTGGTGCCCACCACGAGCACCTGGCCGTTCACGGCGAGGATGTCGTGCGGGGTGGAGACGTCGTCGAGCCGGTGGTAGCGGCGGACGCCGGTCGCGTCGTAGGCGATCAGCTCGGCGGGGCTGCCCTCGGCGCTCCACAGGCAGCGGTGCAGCAGCCCGTCGTCCGCGTGCAGGCCGGTGCTCGAGACGCGGTCGATCTCCTCGACGGCGCCGTCCGCGCCGCCGATGGCGAACAGGCCGCCGCCGATCGTGTGATGCGCGTCGAAACAGGACGCGAGCAGGTGGTGGCCTTCCGGGATCAGACCCGGCGGGCCGGTCGGCTTCTCGCTGGTCATGGGTTTCCCCTCGTGGTCGTGGTCGTCTCGGGGGCTCCGGACGCGGCGACCAGCGTGGTGTCCAGCCACGCCGGGCCGCCGGAGCCTGTGAGGAGGATCGCCGCCCGGGCGACGGCCTCCGGGTCCGTGGCGACGATCGTGTGCACGGCCGCCCCGCCGCCGTCGAGCCCGTCCGAGCGTGGTCGCCCGTCGCCGGCGGGTCCGGGCACGGACGGTTCCGCGCCGCCCGCGCCGCCTTCGCCGAGGAGCAGGATCGAGCCAGGGCGGCCCTGCCGGGCGAAGACGGGCAGGGCAGCGCGGGCCAGGGCGCCCCCGCCCGCCGCCGGGGTCACGCGGGTGGCGGGTGCTACGGGCGCGCCGGAGTGCGCTGCGGGGGTCACGCGGGTGGCGGGTGCTACGGGCGCGCCGGAGTGCGCCGCGGGGGTCACGCGCGTGGTGGGTGGTCCGGCCGCGCCCGAGTCCGCCGTGGGAGTCACGCGGGTGGCGGGTGCCACCACCGCGTCGAAGCCGCCGTACGCCAGCACCGCCTGGCGCACGGCGCCGCGGTCGGTGTCCCTGACGAGCGCCACCGCGCGCCGTTCCCCGTATCGGCCGCTGATCGCCGCGGCTGCCGCGATCGCCGCCGCGTGCCGTCCGGGCGGGGCGGCGAGGGCGACGTGCGCGCCGGCCGCGGCCAGGCGTTCGGCGACGGCGTCCGCGCGCTCGTCGTCCGCGGCGACGAGGAACACCACGCCCGCCAGCGGCTCCTGGCCCGCCCGGAGCTGTGGCTTGAGCCGCATGAGCGGCCAGTACTCGTCCGACGCGCCCTGCGCCTGCGACAACGACCGGTAGCCGCCCGCCGCGTCGGCCGCCCTGATGACCGTCATGGTCTGCGCCAGGTGGTCGGCGCACAGGCGGGCCTTGGCGGCGTCGGGGCCGCAGGTCACCGCGCCGAGGCCGGGCAGCAGGACGGCGCGTGGCCCGTTGTCACGCTTGCCCAGGGCGCGCGCGGGCCCGGCGACGTGCCGGTCGTAGTACGCGTCGTACCAGTCGCGGTGCCGCCGGATCGCGGCCAGCACCTCGGCGGGCCCGGCGGGCGTCCGGTCGAGGACGAGGGGCCGGTAGCCCACCGTTACCAGGTGGTCGGGACAGCCCGGCCCCTCCTGCGTCCACCCGGGCCCGCGCACCGACGAGGAGAAGCCGACAGTCTCGGGGCTGCGGTCGAGGTACAGGACCACCCCCCGACCGGCCCCCCGACCGACCTCCCGATCGGCCCCACGACCGGCGCCGAGAAGGGTGCCGGGAAGGGTGCCGCGGATCGCCGGCAGCAGCTCGGCCAGCAGGTCCTCGGCCGCCTCTGGCGGGGGAGCGGGCACGGCCTGGCCGCCGAGGTCCGCGGGCCGGCACCGCACTTTGCCCAGCGCGCGCGTCGCCCGCTCGACAGCCTCCAGGGAGTTGCGGTAGCACCGCTCGCTGGTGTCGGCCCAGGTGAAGATGCCGTGGTTGGCGAGCAGGACGAAGCGGCAGCGCGGCTCGGCGGCGATCCGGCCGGCCAGCTCGCGGGCCACGCCGACGTCGAACTGCCGGTAGTCGAACCAGACGGCCTCCGCGCCGAACTCGTCCTCGGCCGCCTGCCGTCCGCCGGGGGAGGCGGTGAGCGCGATGACCGCGTCCGGATGGCAGTGGTCCACGTGGCGGGCGGGGATGAAGGCGTGGGTCAGCGTCTCGATGCCCGGCCGGCGCTGCTCGCCCCGCAGGCCGCTGTCCACCAGGTGGCCGATCATCTCGCTCTCGCTCAGCGGGCCGCTGTCGCGCAGGCGCAGCAGGTCGGCCAGGCGTAGCGCCGGGAAGTCGTCCGGCGTGGCGGTGGCGCCGTCGCACCCCCACGCGCTCATGTACAGGACCTCGACGGTTCGGCCGCCGCGGTCCACGGCGACGTCCTTGACGGAGAAGTTGCCGCCGCCCTCCTTGGTCAGCGCCGGATCGGCCCCGACCAGGTGGGAGCGGTAGACGACCTCGTCGCGGCCCGAGAGCCTGCCGGCGACGGCCGGGTCCCACCGGTCCACCGGCGGCGTGAACAGCTCATCCATGACCGCTCCTCGCCATCGGCTCGGTCCGGCGGGCCGGGACGAACGGGAACGAAATGCGCGCGTCCACCCGCAGGGTGGCGGTGGCGGCGTCGTACGCGGCCTGCCGGAAGTCCGGCACCACGGCCGTCGCGCCCGCCGCCCGCACCTGTGCCTCCCGCCGCGCGCAGGCCAGCGCCACGCACGCGGCCCCGGCCGCCACCGCGGCGCTCACCCCGCTCACGGCGTCCTCGAAGACCAGGCAGCGGCCGATGTCCACGCCCAGGCGCTCGGCCGCCAGCAGGTAGCCCGCCGGGTCCGGCTTGCCGCGCGGCACGTCGTCGGCGCAGATCACGGCCGCGAAGGCGGAGGGCAGGGCGAGCTGGCGCAGCACCTCGGCGGCCTTCCAGTCCTGCGCGCCCGTCACCAGCGCGAGCGGCACGCCGGCCCGGCCGAGCGCGCCGAGCAGCGCGGTCGCGCCGGGGATCGCGGTGTAGACCAGGCTCTCCTGGTTCTCCCTGAGCCGCCGGTAGATCTCGCCGTACGCGCTGGGGGGCACCTGCGGGAACAGCACGCGCAGCGTGTGGTCGGCGCGGTGGCCGTACACGTGGCGCTCCAGATCCTCGGCGCTCAGCGGGTGGCCGAGGCCGGCGGCCAGCCGCTGCCAGAACTCCGTCACCGACCGCTCGGTGTCGGCGATGACGCCGTCCATGTCGAACAGCACTGCCTCGTACACCTCAGGCTCCTTCCGCGCGCGCGAACCGGTCCAGCCGCCCGATGGGCTCCGCGGGCTTCCAGCTCAGCGGAGGGATGTGGGCGTTGATGAGCGTGCCGTCGTCGTTCAGCACCGACGCCTCGGGGTGGGTCAGGTGCAGCAGCCGGTCGTCGTAGCTGTCGAACGGGGCGGCGATGTCGAAGCGGTAGACGAAGTCGTGGTCCTCGCCGCCCCAGCCCTCGTAGCGCTCGTCCATGCCGCCGATGCGCTCGAACACCGACCGGCGCACCCACAGGCAGCAGCCCGGCGGGCGCCGCAGCAGGAAGCCGCGCAGCCCGGCGGGGGCGGCGTCGGGAGCCCCGCGGTCGATCCGCTCGCGGATCGCCCAGGAGGTGGCGGCGTCGTCGAGGCAGAACATGTCCCGGTAGGTCAGGTGACCGGCGGTTCCCGGCCGCTGGAAGCGGGCGAGGTTGCGGGCGACGAAGTCGCGGTCGGCCAGCACGTCGGCGTCCAGGATGCAGACCAGCTCGGCCGCGCCGCCGCGGTTGGCGACGCCCGCGTTCACCGTCCAGCACTTGTTGAACAGGCCGCCCTTGGGCGCGAACAGGTAGTCGTCGGCGTACGGCTCGATCTGCTCCCGCCACCGGGGCTCGTCGTCGGACTCCACGACCACGACGCGGTAGTCCGCGCGGGCGGCCGACTGGTCGCGCAGGGCGAGCAGGCAGGCCAGCAGGTTGCGCAGCCGGACGCCGCCGGTGTCGCGGTCGCGGAACGGGATGACGATGAGCGCGCCGGCCGTGGACGGGCCGGGCGGCGGCCCGTCCACCGGGCGGCCGGCCAGCTCCGCGGCGCTGACCCGCGGCTGCGACCGGTCGTAGGACTGTCCGACGTGGTAGGCCACCCGCGAGTTGCACTCCGCCTGCCACGCCAGGTCGAACAGCGCGCGCACGGCGGGCTCGCCCGGGTCGCGGCGCAGCAGGGCGGAGATGAGCCCGTAGTACGCGCCGGGGTCGGCGGGGTCGTCGGCGAGTGCCTGCCCCAGGGACCTGAGCGGCTCGTCGATCTCCTGGACGGCCTTGACCACGGCCGAGGTCCACGGCTGCGCGAGCTCCCAGTAGAGCAGGCCCGCGCGGCGTGCCCCCAGGTCGGCGGCGATCACGAGGGAGTCGGCCACCGCGGTCGCCAGGACGGTGGGATTCGTCGGCATGAGGATGGACATCGCGGTTCTACCCCTTTGCTGTGGAGGCGTATTCGCGGGCGAAGGCCTGCTCGGCCTCGATGCTCGCCGGGTGGCTGAGCAGCTCCCGCAGGACGGGGAGCGGCGCGGTCACCGCGTCCGCCCCGGAGGCGAAGGCGTGCAGGACCTGCCCGGAGTTCTTCACGGAGGCGGCGATGACGCGGGTGGGCCCGCGGCGCAGGCCGGCCAGCGACCGGATCAGCTCGGAGTCCGTCCGCAGGTCGCGCACGGCCCGGTCCAGGTACGGGATGACCGCCGCGCAGCCCATCGACTCGGCGACGAGCATCGCGTGCGGCGTCTGGGCGGCGGTCAGGGCCACGCGGGCGCCCCGCCGGGTCAGCGTCCCGGCGAGCGCGGCGCCGTCCGGGGTGGCGGGCAGCTTCAGCACGACGCGGTCCTTGTCCGCCGACCATGCCTCCTCCGCCTCCTCCGCCTCCGCGCCGGGCGGCCCGTACGCGCCGGTCGGCTGGTAGTAGACCTCCGGCAGGTCCACGGCGGCGAGCAGGTCGCGCAGGTGCCGCAGCGGGTCGCCGGTCTCCTTGCGCATGAGCGCGGGATTGGTGGTGATGCCGCGCACGAACCCGAGCGCGGCGGCCGCGACGGCGTCGTCCAGGCCGGCGGAGTCGAGGTAGAGGCCCATCACACCGGCACCGCCGTCCGCTGCTCGAAGCCCTGCGTGATCCAGATGCCGCGCCAGACGTCGGGGTCGGCGGGCAGGACGAGCTCCACCAGGGCGGGGCCGTCCGCCGCCGCGGCCCTGGCCAGGGCGCCGGGCAGCTCGGCCACCGCCTGGCGCAGCTCGTCCGGGGAGCCGCCGATCGGGATCGGGACCCGCTCGGCCGGCATGCCGAAGGCGGCGGCGAGCCGGCAGTAGGAGAACCCGGCGACGTTCGACAGGTAGCGGCGCCCGCCGGGCGGCTCGCCGAAGGAGGCGAGCGCCTGCTTGGTCAGCGACACCGACCGGCCGTTGTTGCAGACGACGAACAGGACGGGCGCCCGCTCCTGGACGGCGGCCACCAGCCCCTGGAAGGAGTTGGTGAACCCCTGGTCGCCGAGGGTGCACAACACCTGGGCGCGCGGGTCGGCGATCGCCAGGCCGACCGCGTACGACAGGCCGCCGCCGACGAACCCGCCGTGGCCGCCGAAGACGCGCAGGCCCGGCGGCAGGTCGTCGTAGTGCTCCGACAGCAGCCCGCCGAACATCTGGCTGTCGTCCACCAGCACCGGCCGGTCCCAGCCGCCGAGGAGGCCTGCCAGCGCGCCCGCCACCGCGCCGCGCCCCCTCTCGACGGCGGCGGCGGCCGGGTCCGGGGTGACGCGGGCGGCCGACAGCACCTCCTCGCGCGGCCACCACCGATCCGCCCGCCCCCGGCCGGCCCGGCGCAGCCGGTCGGCGAGGCCGGACAGCACGCCGGGGGCCTCGCCGATGACGAGGACGTCGTCGGCGTCCAGGTACTCGTTCTTGAGCACCTTCTCCGGGTCGGTGTTGATCGCGACCTTCCGGCAGCCGGGCAGCCGGCCGGCGGTGCGCTCGTAGAGGTTGCGGTCCTCGACCGTCACCAGCAGGTCGCAGGCCTCCAGCAGGTCGGTGTGCACGGAGCTGAACTGGTTGAGCCAGCCGGCGAAGTTGGCCACCTCGGAGGTCTGCAGCCGCTCGAACATCATGGGGCCGCGCCGGTAGCGCAGTTGCAGGACGGGCGCGCCGAGCATGCCGGACAGGTCGTCGAGCGCCTGCCGCAGCCCGGGGTGGCGCAGGGCGTAGTCGTCGATGAGGAACAGCGGCTTGCCGGCGTGGCGCAGCTCGCGGAAGGCCGCGTCGAAGGCCGGCTGGTCGAGGTCGAGCGGCCGTTCGGCGGCGGGGGCGCGCATCAGGTCCTCGACGGGGATCCACCGCTGCTCGGCCACGTCCTGCGGCACGCCGAAGATCGCGGGCCGGGTGGGCGGCTGGGCGGAGCTGTCCAGGCCGTCGCGCAGTTGCGCGACGAACCGGCGGGCGGCCTCGCGCCGCCTGCCCGGGTCCTCGGGCACGGCGCCCGCCTGCCAGATCCAGTCCGCGAACGCCCCCATCCCGCCCATCAGGTCGTCCTCGCCGTGCGGCGGCAGGAAGCGGGCGGAGCTCGTGGACGGCATGCCGACGATGAACAGCGTCCCCGCCTCGTTGCGCCGGGCGTCGGCCACCGCGCCGGCCGCGTTGGTCAGCCCGCGGGCGCCGTGGAGGATGGCCACGCCCCGGTTGGGCTCCAGCAGCGACGCGCCGGCCGCCATGAACGCCGACTCCTTGTCGCCGCGGCCGTTCACCAGGCGCACGCCGTGCACCCGCTCGACCGCGTCGCACATGGACAGCTCCGAGGTGCCGGCGTAGACGAACACGGTCTTCACCTCGCCGGCGGCCAGCAGCACGGCCACCGCCTCCGCGCCGGTCAGCCGGACGCGCCAGCTCAGCACCTCGTCCACGGCGGCGCGGGCGACGGTCTGCTGGGCCTGCGGGTCGGTGACGCCGCGCAGGCCGAGCACCTTGCGCAGCAGCAGCTCCGCCCGCTCCCGCCCGGCGACCAGGAACTCGCCGCAGCGCAGCGCGTCGGGGGCGCCGTCGGGGCCGCGGAACGCCTTGGTCAGCAGGGCGGCGTCGGGACGGTCGCCGTTGAGCGAGTAGATGATCTCGGTTTGCAGAGATGACATGGGAACGCGTCTCCTTCAGCGGATCAGGGCAGGGTGAGATGGCTCGCGGGCGCCGGGGCACGCCGGGTGCCGCCCGTGAGCGCGGTCGTGCAGTGATCAGTGAGTGGTGGTCCGGGGGATGATCAGGAGGGGAGGGTGGCCTCGGCGCGGTCGGGCTCGCCGCCCGCCACCCGCCAGTGCCGCTGGGCGAGCGCGCCCACCAGCGCGCCGGCGGCCACCGCGATAGCGGCCGCGCCGAAGGCGGCGGCCGGGCCGCCCTGCTCCACGATGACGCCCGCGAGTGCCATGCCGAGGGCGGAGCCTGCGGTCAGCGAGGTCTGCAACCAGCCCTGCGCCTCGCTGCGGCGCTCCGGCGCGGTGTTCCGGTCGACCAGCGCCTGCTGGACGATGAGGCTCGGCGAGATGCACAGCCCGGTCAGCACCAGGGCCGGCAGGACGGCCGGGAGCAGGCCGCCGCCGGGAAGCAGCACCAGCATGACCAGGGCCAGGCCGGCGGCGTAGGCGGCGAGGGTGAGGGGCAGGTGCCGGCGTTCGGGGCCGGTCCAGGAGCGGCTGCCGTACCAGAGCCCGCCGGCGGTGCTGCCGATCGCGGTGCAGGCGAAGAAGACGCCGATCAGGCCCTCGCTGTGGAACAGGCGCTCGGCGGAGGCCGTCATGGCCACGTCCATCTGCCCGAAGCCGACGGACATGCCGAGGGCCGTCAGCAGCGCGAGCCAGACGCCGCGCACCGTCAGGGGCGGACGGCCACGCCGGGGCGCGCCCTGCACACCGCTGCCCGGGGAGGACATGCGGGAGGCGCGGGTCCGGCTGTAGGTCAGGCCGCCGGCCGCCATGAGCAGCGCCGTCACCAGCAGGGGCACCGCCGGTGGCAGCCAGAGCAGGACGGTGAGCAGCAGCGGCCCCAGCACGAAGATCGTCTCGACGGCGACCGCGTCCATCGCGTACGCCGTCCGGCGCTGCTCCGGATCGGGCACGACGGCCGACCAGGCCACCCTGATGGCCGGGATGACCGGCGGGAAGCTCAGCCCCGCGAGGCCGACGAGCACGAGCAGGAGCAGGTCCGGCGCGCCCGCGGCGGCGGCGAGCGTCCCGCCCGCCAGGAACGCCGCCGACCCCAGCGAGGTGCCGGCGATCACCGCCGACTGCCCCACCCGGTCCATGGCCATGCCCCACAGGGGCGAGGAGGCGGCCGTGGCCAGGGCGTACACGGCCGTGACGAGCCCGGCGTCGGCGTACGAGCCGCTCACCTCCTCGATGAGCACCACGATGCCGAGCGGCGTCATGGCCAGCGGGAGGCGGGCGACGAACGCGGAGACGAACGGCAGCGCCACGCCTGGCAGCCGTAACAGGGAAAGGTAGGGGGCGATCACGCCGGACATGTCCCGCTCCTCACTTCGACTCGCGGATCAGCGCCACGGACCGTTCCGCAATCATGATCACGGTTGCGTGCAGGTTCGCCCGGACGTTGTCGGGCAGGATCGACGCGTCGAGCACCCGCAGCGCCTCTACCCCGTGCACCCGGCCGCACTCGTCCACCACGCTCGCCGCGTCCCCGGCCGGGCCCATCCGGCAGGTGCTGGACGCGTGGTAGCCGGTGGCCGCGTTGCGCAGGATCCAGCGGTCGAGCGCGGCGTCGGAGCGCAGGACGTCCTCGGCGGGCGTGGCGCGCGCGTCGATCAGCTTGTCGAACTCCGGCTCGCGCGCCATCGCGGCGCACATCCGGACGCCCTCCCTCTGCCGCTCCAGGTCGGACGGGGCGGAGAAGTAGCGGAAGTCGAGGACGGGCGGGTCGTGCGGATCGGCCGAGGCCGGCCTGAGCTCGCCCTGGCTGACGGCCAGGTTCACCGTCGGCCGCATCGCGAACGTGCGCTCGTTCCACCGCGCCGCCGCGTAGACGATCATGTCGTTGACCGGGGCGGACCCGGAGGACGTGTGCCGCAGCAGCACCTGGTGGGGGTGGTGGAGGCCGTCGGCCCTGAAGTCCTGGCGCAGCGGCCAGATCAGCTCCGTCGTCATGTGGTCGCGCAGGTTGCGGCCCACGCCGGGCACGTCCGCGACCACCGGCAGGCCGGCCCGGCGCAGCCGCTCGGCGGGCCCGACGCCCGAGAGCATGAGCAGGTGCGGCGAGCCGATGGCGCCGGCGCACAGGATGATCTCCCGGCCGTGCACGGTCTCCGTCCGGCAGCCCGTCTCGACGACCACGCCGGTCGCGCGCCCGCCGTCGATGACCACCCGGCAGGCCAGCGCGCCGGGGGCGATCACCAGATTGGGGCGGCCGCGGGCCGGGTTCAGATAGCCGGTCAGCGTGCTGCTCCGCAGCCCGCCCGCGTCGTTCAGCGGGGTCGGGCCGACGCCGGTGGAGCCCGGCCGGTTGTGGTCGTCGCAGACCGGATGGCCGAAGGAACGGCTGACCTCGTAGAACGCCTCCTGGTCCGGCGTCCAGGTGTGGCGCGGGAAGCGGCGCACCGCGATCGGGCCGTCCGTCCCGTGGTAGGGGCCGGCGAAGTCCTGGTCGCTCTCCAGCATCCGGTAGTACGGCAGCGCCCGCTCGAAGGTCCACTCGGGCAGGTTCCACGAGTCCAGGTCGCCCGGCTCGGGACGCAGGAAGACCTGGCCGTTGGTGGTGCTCGACCCGCCGACCACCTTGCCGCGCGGCATGGGGATGGTGGCGTGCTCGGTCACCCGCGCCCGCAGGTTCCAGTCGTGGGTGTCGTAGCCCTGGACGACGTGCCCCACGCCGTAGCTGCGCCGCAGCTCCCACGGCAGGTGTTCGGCGCTGGGGTAGTCCGGCCCGGCCTCCAGCAGCGCCACCTCGCACGAGGGGTCCTCGCTGAGGCGGGCGGCCAGCACCGCGCCGGCGGCCCCGGCGCCGACGATCACGTAGTCGTAGGTCCTGGAGCCCATGCCGCTCACCCCAGGATCGTCTCGTCGAGGGCGCCGGAGAAGGCGGCCAGCGCCTGCTCGACCTCCGCCGGGCCCCACGCCGCGCTGGCCAGCACCTCGTCCAGCGGGTGGTGGAGCACGCCGCGGTCGTAGAGCGCCCGGCACAACTCGTCCGGGTGCACGGTGCCGGGCAGCTCCAGCCGGAAGAAGGTCGGGATGCCGCGGACCGCGACGCCGTAGCGCGGGCCGATCTCGCTCAGCCCGTCGTGCAGCGCGGACGAGGCCGCGGCGAAGGCGTCGTAGCCGCCGCCGGCCAGCTCGTCCAGGCAGGCCGTGGCCGCCGCCATCGAGACGAACTCCGAGGCGTAGGTGCTGAACAGGCTGAAGGTGGACTCCGAGGCCAGCAGCTCGCCGCCGGCCAGCGCCGCGATCGGGAAGCCGTTGCCCATGGCCTTGCTCAGCACCCGCAGGTCCGGCACCAGGTCCCACACCGCCGTCACGTTCGGGTAGGCGTAGCGGAACCCGGCCTTCACCTCGTCGAACACGACGAGCGCGCCGGCGTCGCGAGCCGCCCGCACCACCTCGCGCACGACATCGGGGGCGGGGGTGAGCGCGTTCGGGGTGATGAGGACGCAGGCCGCGCCGCGGGCGGCCGCGCGCACCTGCTCGACCAGGTCCGGCGACTGCCAGTCGAGGTCGACGACGTCGATGCCGGAGGAGTCGCCGGACGACTCCCGCGCCGAGGTCCGCTCGGCCGCCGAGCGGCGCTCCGGCTTGAGGTAGCCGAGCGGCAGCAGCCAGCCGTGATAGGTCGTGGTGAGCACCTTGCGCCGCCCGGTCGCCCGGACGCAGGCGGTGATGGCGGCGTGCACGGCCTCCGAGCCGGTCTTGAAGAAGGCGGCGTACTCGGCCTCGGGGCACAGCTCGACCACGCGGGCGGCCAGCCGCGGCTCCAGCGGGTGACGCAGGCTCACGGTGGCGCCGCTGCCGAGCACCGAGGTCACGGCGTCGATCTGCGCCTGGTTGCCGTGGCCGAGGATGATGGTGCCGCTGCCGCCGTACAGGTCGAGCAGACCGGTGCCGTCCTCGGCGAACACACGGGCCCCCTTGGCGGACCGGAAGAAAGCGGGCCGGCCGGCCGAGAGGGCGAAATTGTGCCAGACCTGGGCGCCGGGGGCCAGCGGCCCTTTTCCGCCGGGAGCGGCCGTTCGCCTCGGGTCGCGGGTCAGAACGTCGTCACGCATTCTGCCTCCCATACATCGGAATTTCTGCGCCGACGTCTCCGACCCTAGGCGGCCGGAAGTCCCGGACTCTTGGGAGCGATGTCCCTGTTCAGTCCCTTGTCGAGAAGGGCCTGATGGCATGGGTGCAGCCGGTCCCGGCGGAGGCCGGAACCGGTCAGGGGAAATCAATCAGGAAACGCGCTCCAGGCCGATTCCGGCGTTTCTGGCGCGCAATGCGGCGGTCATTCTGTCGGGGGCGTCCAATTTGGTGAAAATCCGCGTGATGTGATTGCGGATCGTCTTCTCGGCCAGGACGAGGCGCCGCGAGATGCTGCGGTTGTCGTACCCGCTGGCGAGCAGTTCGAGTATCTGCGTCTCGCGGTCGGTGAGCTCGGGGAAGGCCACCCGGCCGGGCACCTCCTGAAGGGCCGAGAAGTAGGCGGGCAGCCGGTCGGCCACCTTGGGGCTGAAGGCCGCTCCGCCGTGCATCACCAGGTGGATGCCGTGCAGCAGCTCATCGCGCGAGACGGCCTTGTCGATGAACCCCTTGGCGCCGGCGCGCAGGGCCCCGATGACGACGTCGTCGTCGTACACCGCGGAGACCACCAGGACGCGGGGCGCGTGCGGCCCGCTGGTGATGCGGCGGGTGGCGTCGATGCCGGAGCCGCCGTCGAGCGTGACGTCGATGAGGACGACGTCGGGTCGCACGACCGCGGCCAGGTGCACCGCGCTCGCGCCGTCGCAGGTCTCCCCGACGACGCGGGCGATCCCGGCGGACTCCAGGGCCACGCGCAGACCGTCGCGGAAGGCGGGGTGGGCGTCCACGAGGAGGACTTCGACCTCCGTCGCGCGTCGCGGCTCGGGGGACCAGTCGCCCCTCACGCGGGGCGGTGCTCCGGGCGCTGCCCGGTCGTTCGGCTCGCTGAGGCTCATGGTGTCATCCCATCAGCGGTACAGTTATAGACTCAAGTCTAACTTGAGACTCAAGGCCATGTCTAGGGCGACAGCGTCACGTCATGGGCGAGTATGCCGTCGAAGATCAGGCCCAGCGACGACGTCAGCGACTGCGCCAGCGAGAACGGCGCCGGCCCCTCGCCCACCCAGCGGTAGAGCGTGCCGAGGTAGGTGTCGCGCAGCAGGTGGCCCACGGCGACCGGGTCGACGTCGGGGCGCACCTCGCCGCGTGCTTTGCCGTCGGTGATGATCTGCGCGAAGATGAACGAGGTGTAGGGCTCCTCCAGCACCGGCGCGCCCGTGCGCACCCAGGCCAGCAGCAGCTCGCTGGTGACCCGGCGCTCGTCGGCGGTGACCTCGCCGAGCCTGTTCATGCAGCGGGTGAGCTGGTCGAGGACACCGCTCTCGCGCGAGCTCTCCTGGATCAGCATGGCCCCGAGCCGGCGGCGCCGCTCGTCGCCCCAGGCCAGCAGGAACTCGTCCTTGCGCTTGAAGTAGTTGAAGACGGTGGCGCGGGCGACGTCGGCCCTGTCGGCGATCTCGTCGAAGGAGGTCGCGACGTAGCCCTTCTCGGCGAAGAGCGAGATGGCGGCCTCGTACACCCGCGCGCGCATCGCCTCCCTGTTGCGCTCGCGCCGTCCCGTGCTGTGCTGAGGTGTCATCGCGTGGGTCCACCTCGATGGTCCGCAGTAAATTCGTAGACTGGAGTCTACACTAGCGGGCCTTCCTGGCCAACAGCTCGATGGTGTCCAGCACCTCACCGAGCGGCCGGTCGGCCAGCAGCAGACCGGGGGTGATCCGTCCTCCCGTCGCCGCGCGGAGGCGCGCCGTCAGCCGGGCGGCCATCAACGAGTCCAGGCCGGCCGAGGACAGGCAGCGGCGGGGCTCCAGCCGGTCGGCGGGCAGGGACAGCTCGCCCGCGATCTGCGCCATCACCCACGCGGCCAGCTCATCGGGCGCCTCGGGAGCCGCTGCTTCGGGAACGGCCGCTTCGCGAGCCGTCGGAGAGGGGGCGGTCAGGGGATCGGCAGCGTGATCGGCAGCGTGATCGGGAGCGTGATCGGGAGCGTGATCGGCAGGGCGATCGGGAGCGCGATCGACGGGGCGATCGGCGGGGGCCTGGGCGGGGCGAGCGGCTGGGGCGTGGGCGGGGCGAGCGGCTGGGGCGTGGGCGGGGCGAGCGGCTGGGGCGTGGGTGCGCGGGCCGAACCAGAAGCTCTCGTGCTGCCACGGGTATCCCGGCAGGCCGACCGGCCGTCCGGCCGGATACAGCCGGGCCCAGTCCACCGTGCCCCCGGCCACGTGGACGGCGGCCAGCGACTCCAGCACCTGCTCCCACGACGCCCGCCCGCGCCGCAGCGAGGGCACCGCCGTGCCGGGCAGCCCGTGATGGCGCAGGCAGTCCCGCACCGCGCCGGCCAGGATCGGGTGCGGGCTGATCTCCACGAACACCGCCGGCCGCTCCTTGGCCACCCGCTCGATCGCGGACGAGAAGCGCACCGGATCACGCAGGTTGCGCACCCAGTAGGCGGCGCCGAACGAGCCGCCGTCCGCGAGCCGGTCCAGCACCGTGGACCACACGGGGACGTCCCCGGTCGTCGGGCGCAGGCCGTCCAGGGCTTGGGCGAGGTCGCCGGCCAGCTCGTCCACCTGCGGGCTGTGCGAGGCGAAGTCCACCGCGACCTCGCGCTGGAACACGCCCGCGCGGTCGAGCCGGGCCGCGATCTCCGCCAGCGCCGCCGCGTCCCCGGACAGCACCGTGCTGGACGGGCCGTTGAGCGCGGCCACGGCCACCCGGTCCGCGAAGCCGGTGACCGCGTCCTGGGCCTGCTCCCGCGTCAGGCCGGTCGTCAGCATCGCGCCGCGCCCGCTGAGCCGCTCGGCCAGGGCGCTGCGGCGGCAGATGACGGCTGCCGCGTCCGGCACGCTGAGGCTGCCCGCCACGCAGGCCGCGGCCACCTCGCCCATGCTGTGGCCGATCAGCAGGGCGGGTTCGACCCCGGCCGAGCGCCACAGCGCGGCGAGCGCCACCTGCACGGCCCACAGGATGGGCTGGACGTCCCGGGCGCGGTCCGGGAGCGGGGCGTCACCGGACAGCCGGTCCAGCACCGACCAGCCCCGCTCCTCCGCCACGGCGTCGGAGCACTCGCGCAGGGCCGCGCGGAACACCGGCGAGCCGGACAGCAGGTCGCGGGCCATCCCGGTCCACTGGGAGCCCTGGCCGGGAAAGACGTAGACGACGCGAGGCGGCTCGCCGGCCATCGCCTCGCCCGCGACGGCGTCCCCGGCGTGGATAGGGCCGTCCTCGGCGTGGGCGAGCAGGGCCGCGGCCAGTTCCTCGTGAGTGGATCCGGTCGCCACCAGGCGGTGCTCGTGGTGCTTGCGGCGCCGGGACGCGGTGTAGCAGATGTCGGTGAGGGTGAGGCCGCGCCCCGTGCCACCGGGTAAGAGGAAGTCGGCGGCCCGCGAGGCGGCGGCACGGAGGGGCTCGGGGGAGCGCGCCGACAGGGTCAGCAGATGGCGCCCGCCCGCGGGCGCGGGCGCCGGCCCGCGGTCTGCCGTCTGCTCGTCGGGCACGTGCTCCGCCAGCACGACGTGCACGTTCGTACCGGTGATCCCGAACGAGCTGACCCCCGCCACCCGTGGCGCGGCGCCCGTCAGCGGCCGGGCCCGGGTGGCCAGTTCGAGCGCCGAGGAGTCCCGGGCCAGCGACGGGTTCGGCTCGCGCACGTGCAGCGTGGGCGGCACGACGCGGTGGTGCAGGCACAGGGCGGCCTTGATCAGCCCGGCGACCCCGGCGGCGGCCTCGGTGTGGCCGATGTTCGACTTGACCGAGCCCACGAAGCACGGCCGGCCGGGTGGGCGGGCCGTGCCGAGGACGTTGCCGAGGGCGGTCAGCTCCACCTGGTCGCCCACGGGCGTCCCCGTCCCGTGCGCCTCGACGTAGTCGACCTGCTCCGGCCGTACGCCGGCGTCGTCCAGGGCGTGGCGGAGCATCTGCTCCTGGCCCACCTGGCTGGGCGTCATGAGCAGGCCGTTGCTGCGCCCGTCGTTGGTGGCCGAGCTGCCGCGGACGACCGCGTACACCCGGTCGCCGTCGGCCTCCGCGTCCGCCAGCGGCTTGAGCACGACCACGCCGACACCCTCGGACCGGACGAACCCGTCGGCCCCCGCGTCGCCGAACTTGCAGCGCCGGTCGGAGGCCAGCATGCCGGCGTCGGAGAAGGCGTCCTCCTCGTACGGCAGCAGCGCCAGGTTGACCCCGCCGGCCAGCGCCAGCACCGACTCGCCCGCCCGGATGCTCTGGCAGGCGAGGTGGACGGCGGCCAGCGACGCCGAGCAGGCCGTGTCCACCGACATGCTCGGCCCGCGCAGATCGAGGTGGAAGGAGGCCCGCCCGGGCAGCGACGCCCGGAACTCGCTGCCCACCAGGCTGTAGATGTCGGGATCGGTGCTGCGGCAGAGCAGCTCCCAGTAATTGGAGGTGGCCTGCCCGACGAACACGCCGGTGCGGCTGCCCGCGAGCCGCTCCGGGAGGACGCCGGCGTCCTCGATGGCCTCCCAGGCGGTCTCCAGGAAGAGCCGGAGCTGCGGGTCGGCCTGCTGGGCCTCGCGCGGGGACATGTCGAAGAAGGCCGCGTCGAACTCGTCGATGGCGTCGAGCCGCCCGCCCTGCGGGCCGGGACGCCGCCCGCGCTGGGAGGCGCCGTCGCCGATCGTGTCGTCGCCGATCGTGTCGTCGGCGTCCAGAAGGGAGCGCCAGAACTGCCCGGGGCCGTGGATTCCTGGATACCGGCAGGCGATCCCGATGATCGCGATCTCGGCCGGGCTCTCTTGTCGCAGATTGCGCCGGTTCATGATCTACCCTATCTCTGGTTGGTCTCGGGACTAAAAGTAAACTCGAATCCAACTTTTATGACCAGGGTTTCAGCACTTCATCGCCGTTAAGACTCTCTGCACCCGAGCCCAAGTAAGGACCGAAAGGCAATCGAGAGAGCCGGGCGTCCTGCTCGTCTTCCCTCGCGCGCGCCCCTCATGCCCTGCACCGCCCGGCCGCGACGGGGCGGCGAGGTGTCCTCAGCAGACCGGCAGGAGCGCGCTCATCGGACCGCCGAGCCCCGGCCCGTCCCCTCGCGGGCGAAGTGCGGTTCCGCCGCTTCCAGCCGTGGTACCGAGATGCCCAGCCGTCGTGCTTCGGCGAGGGTGTCCCGGCAGACCTCACGCGGCTCCTCGGCGTCGGGGTCGGAGTGCGCCGTGAGGCTCAGGCGCGCGGGCGCGACATGAGCGGTCAGCCAGGCGAGGACAGGTGCCGAAAGCCAGGTGGGCGCCCGGAACGGCAGCACGCCGCCCCGGTGCCGTCGCAGGTCGAGTCCGCGCGCCTGGAGGAGCGGCAGCAGTTCGCGGCCGGCCAGCAGCGCCTCGCGCAGATCGCCCGTCGCCCCGGCCAGCTCGGACAGGGTTCCCAGCCGCAGGCCTTGCGAGAACATGCCGGCATCCGACGCGAAATGGATCCACAGCCAGCCGCGGAAGTCGGGCCGCTCCTTGATCCGGAGCCCGGCCTCGCGAAACGCCTGGCGCACGGCCTGTTCCCGGTGGGTCGGGGGCCCGTCGAGGGTGCCGAAGACGACCGACGGCATCAGTACTCCGTGGAGTACGCCGTCCGCGCCGAAACCGCCACCGGCCTGGGGGAAGCCCCAGGCGATCCGGTCGGCGGGCAGTGCGCCGACGGCGGTGAGCGGCTCGGTCCAGAGGTTGCCGAAGATCAGCACCGTGGCCTGGCCGACCCGCGGGGCCAGGAAGTCCGTCGCGCCCGCGAGGCGGTGGTGCGGCACGCTGAGCACGATCAGGTCGAAGTCGTGGTCCGGCTCCAGCGCCTCGCGGTAGCGCACCGGCCACCTCTCGGTGACGCGCTGCCCCCACAATCGGCGCCGCATGTCGAACAGGTCGAGGTCCATCGTGTCCCCGTACGTCGCCGCGCGGCCCGGCCGGACGTAGAACTCGACGTCATGGGCCGCCTGTCGCAGAGCCCAGCCGTAGATGCCGGCGATCACGCCGCGGCCGAACATCAGGATCTTCACACTGCACCTCGTGGGGTACGATCAATGTGGAGACAATCTCCACTTTCTCGAAAATATGGAGACCATCTCCATTTGTCAACGCGAGGGAGCGCATGACCGCCGACAAGCCCCTGCGGGCCGACGCCCAGCGCAAGCGCGACGCCCTGCTCGCCACCGCCCGGGAGGTCTTCGACGCCGGCGGCTTCTTCGACCTGCGCTTCGATGATTTCGCCCGGCTGGCCGGGGTGGGCACGGGCACGCTGTACCGCCACTTCCCCACCCGGGAGGCGCTGGCCGAGGCCGTATACCACGGAGAGATCGCCGCGCTGTGCGACCGTGTCCGCCAGTTGCGGGCCGAGCTGCCCGCGGCGGAGGCTCTGGCGACCTTCCTGCGCGACATGGTCGACCACATAGCCGCCCACGAGGGCCTGGCCCGGACGCTGTCCACGCTCATGGCCACCCGCTCGGACGCCCTCACCGAGGGCAGCCGGGCGCTGGAGCAGGCCGTCACCGACCTGGTGGCCGCCGCCGTGCGGGCGGGCGCCGTCCGCGACGACGTGGACGCCGGCGCCGTGATGATGGCGCTGCACGGCATCGGCGCGGCCCATGACCGCCCCGGCTGGCGGGCCGAGGCCGACGGTGTCATCACCCTCGTGCTGGACGGGTTTCGCAGCTCGCACTCGGCCCACATCCGTACGTCTTCCGGAAGGAGAGGCGCACGAGGGGCGAACAGCGGCACGGCATCGAGCTGAGAGGTCACTGCGCGAGCTCACCTCCGCCTCAAATCCCCGATGATCGCCCCGAAACTCACCGGGAACACAGAGACGAACGGCCGGCAACAAGGCACCCCGAGACTCACCTCCGACGAGACCATGGAGGTGCGTGTTGGGGTACAGCAGACGCGACTTTCTGTCCGCCGTCGGAGTGTCCGGCGGCGCGGGAGCGCTCTTCTCGACCATGGGGGCGCTCGGGCTCGCGCCGTCCGCCGAGGCGTCCGCGAAGACCGCCTTCGACCCGCCGCAGCCGTCCGACTTCTCGCTCACCGGGCGGTCCGCGAAGAAGGTCGTGATCCTCGGCGCGGGGATGGCCGGCCTCGCCACGGCGTACGAGCTGGGCAAGGCGGGCTACGACTGCACGATCCTGGAGGCCCTCGACCGGGTGGGCGGGCGGAACTGGACCATCCGCGGCGGCGACCGGCTGACCGAGCTGGACGGCTCCACGCAGGTCGCGCAGTTCCGGGACGGCGTCTACCTGAACGCGGGCCCGGCGCGGCTGGCGCAGTGGATGGTGACCATGGACTACTGCCGCGAACTCGGCGTGGACCTGGAGGTCTTCACCAACTCCAACGCCCAGGCCTACATCTATCACCAGAACATGCCGGCCCCCGTCCGCTGGCGTACGGCCAAGGCCGACGTCTACGGCTACGTCTCCGAGCTGCTGTCGCGCGCCACCGACGCGGGCGCGCTGGACGCCGAGCTGACCACGCAGGACAAGGAGCGGCTGATCACTTTCCTGTCGGGCTTCGGGGCGGTGGGCAACAAGGCGAGCGGGTTCAAGTACACCGGAGGCTCCCGCCGCGGCTACAGCGTGAACCCGGGCGCGGGCGAGCAGGCGGGGACGGTGCTCGGATCGTTACCCTCGCTGTCGGAGGTGCTGGCGAGCGGCATCGGTCAGCGGTTCTCGTTCGAGTTCGGTTACGACCAGGCCATGCTGATGTTCCAGCCGGTCGGCGGCATGGACGCGATCCCGCGGGCCCTCGCGGGCAAGATCGGGCGGCAACGGATCCGGCTGCGCTCCACCGTCACCAAGATCACAAACCTGCCGGACGGCGTCGAGGTGGAGTACCAGGACCGCCACGGCCGCACCCAAATGATCAAGGCGGACCTGTGCGTCGCGGCGATGCCCCCGCACCTCCTCGCCAGAACCCCGCACAACCTGGGCGCGGAGATCCAGGCCGCCCTCTCCACCCCGACCGTCTCCAACGCGGGCAAGATCGGGCTGGAATACCGCCGCCGCTGGTGGGAGATCGACGAGGACATCTACGGCGGCATCACCAGCACCGACCTCGACCTCGCCACCATCTGGTACCCCTCCTACGGGTACGGCGCGGCCCGCGGCCTGGTCGTCGGCTACTACAACTTCGGAGCACAGGCCAACGCGTACGCCGCGCTCAAGCACGCCGACCGGGAGCGCCGCGCGGTCGAGCAGGGGATGCGGATCCACGGCGCGAAGTACCGCGACGAGCTGGCCTCGTCGGTGTCCGTCGCCTGGAACCTCCAGCCGCACATCGAGGGCGCATGGGTGGGCTGGCCGTCGCGCCAGGGCGCCTACCAGCTCCTCAACAAGCCCGCCGGCCGCGTGTACTTCGCGGGCGACTGGCTGAGCCACATGATCGCCTGGCAGTCGGGCGCCCTGGAATCCGCCCGCAAGGTCGTCACCGAGCTGCACCAGCGCGCGCTGAGCGCCGCCTGAGAGGACGCCGTCGCATGCAGATCCGCACCGCTGTCACCCTCGCCGCGGCCACCGTCCTCCTCCTGGGCACGGGTACGGCCGCCGCCACCGCCGGCTGGTCACCCCATCCCCACGAGATCAAGCCCTTCCTCCCGGCGGGCAGCACCAACCCCGCGATCGCCGACGGCGTGGCGCTCGGGAAGCAGGTCGCCACGTACACCGCCAGCGGCCTGGGCCCGGCCGCGGCCAATCCCACGGCCCCCGCCGACTCTCCCGAGCGCTACGTCGACTTCCCCGGCGGCGCCCTGCCCCCAGGCGTCACGGTCACCGAGGCCCAGGCCGTCAACACGCTGAAGCGCGTCAAGGCCAACCTCGCCGCGGCTGGGCTGGCTCCCGGGGATGTCGTCTCCATGCGCGCGTACCTGGAGAAGCCTCCAGGCGCCGCGGCGGCCGACTTCGCCGGGTGGAACCGCGCCTACCGCCAGTTCTTCGCCAACACGGACCTGGCTTCGGGACAGCCGGTCCCCGTCCCGCTGGGCACCGCGCCGCCCGCCCCGCCCCTGGAGGTCAACCCCGCCCGTCCGGCCCGCGTGACGATCGAAATCGCCAATCTCCCGGTCGCGGGCTGGCTTGTCGAGGTCGAGGTCGCCGCCGCGTACAAGCGCTGACAGCCGGGCCTGTCCTCCGGTAGTCAGGACGGCTCTCAGGGACTGCCGGGTCGTCATCGGAGAGCGGACGCCGTCAGAGGGGGTCGGCGCGTCTCTCCGAACTGCCGCCACATGGCGCGGTGATGGTCATGACGGTGCTGGGGATGTCGAGCCGGATCCGGTGCCACCGTCCGCGCGGGACGATGGCGGCGGTGCCGGCCGTCAGCCTGATCTCCTCCTCACCTTCCCCCTGCCGTTCTGGACGCAGGTAGAGGCGGATCATGCCGATGACGCAGGACATGATCTCGTCGGCCTCGGTGTTCACCTGCCAGTGGTCGGCGTGGACGTCGGCGCCGGTCCTGGCGTGGAAGGACTTCAGGTGCCAGCCATCGCACCCGGCGTCCGCCGGCCGGGCGCCGGCGTGGATCCTGCCGCCCCGGGACAGATGGATGCCGGACGCGGAGAGCTCGATCGGGGTCACGGTCACGGGGTTTCGGCGGTGGCGGTCAGGACCGCGCGGCCGAGGAGGTGGCCGGCGATGGTGAAGCCGAGGTAGGCCGGGGTGGCGTCGGCGGGGACGCCGATGGTCTCGGTGTCGAGGGCGTGCACCACGACGAAGTAGCGGTGCGGGCCGTGCCCCGCCGGCGGGGCCGCGCCGAGGTAGCGCGCCACGCGGGCGTCGTTGGGCAACTGGTAGGCGCCGTGGGGGAGGCCGGTGCCGGTGTCGTCGCCCGCGCCTTCGGGCAGTTCGGTGACGGTGGCGGGGATGTCGGCCACGGCCCAGTGCCAGAACCCGGAGCCGGTCGGCGCGTCCGGGTCGTACACCGTGACGGCGTAGCTCTTGGTCCCCTCGGGGGCGCCGCTCCACGCCAGTTGTGGCGAGATGTCCTTGCCCCCCGGCACGCCCGCGGACATCTGGTCGGTGGGCCAGGGAGCGCCGTCGGCCAGCGTGGCGCTGGTGACGGTGAAGGAGGGCGCGTGGGGGAGACGGGCAAAGGGCCGCAGACGGTCGATCCTTCGACGAAACAGATGCTCTCCGAGCGTGTTCACGCCCGGCTTCAGGAAGCGATCATGAGGGGCGAGTACGCCCCGGGCGAGGCGCTCAAGCCGCAGCAACTGGCCCAGCAGCACCAGGTCAGCCTGGCCGTCGTACGTGAGGCCCTGGTGCGGCTGGTGGGCGAGGGCATCGCGGTGCGGCTGCCCAACCGCGGCTTCGCCGTCCCCGACTTCTCCGACCAGCGGTGGCAGCAGATCGCCGAGGCCCGCCGTACGATCGAGCCGGTCATGCTGCGCCTGGCGATCGAGCGCGGCGACCTCGACTGGGAGGCGCGGGTGCGTGCGGCCCACCACCGCCTGGCCCGCACGCCGCCGTACCTGCCGGAGGAAGGCGAGTCCTACACCAGCGCGTGGTCGGAGGCGCACCGCGTCTTCCACCGGACGCTGCTGGACGGGTGCGGCAACGCCGTGCTGCTGGACACGTTCGACAGGCTGTGGACGGCAGGCGAGCTGGCCCGCCGCTGGTCGGCGCAGCGCACGCCCGGCCGCGACGGCGCCGCGGAGCACCGCCGCCTGGAGGAGGCGGCGCTGGCCCGTGACGCCGACACCGCCGCCGAGGTCCTGGCTCAGCACCTGACGCTCACCGTCGCCGCCCTCACCTCCGCACCCGATCAGGTCAGCCGGCAGCCGTGACCTTCCACGGGCGGCGAGATCAACGCTGACCGATCGCGTCGCTCGGCAAGAGACGGCCGCACCGGCCAACCCGGGTGCGAACCGGCAGGCCGCCTGTCATGTCCCTTCAACCAGCGCCGGCGATGACGGATGTGTCGTCGCCGTCAGCGGGTCGTTGTCCGGACGCCTTCGACGGCGAGGCGGAGCAGGCGGGCCGCCTCGCCGGCCGCGCCGGTGCTGCCCTCCGTGGCCAGCGAGATCGCGTTGACCAGCGTCAGCAGGTCGATGATCGACACGTCGGGCCGCACCGCGCCGGTCTCGGCGGCCAGACGCAGGAGCTCGCCGCCCGCCTCGATCAGCATCGCCTCGCACGTGCTGTCCCGGGGCGGCCCCGCCTCCCGCCCGCCGTCGAGCAGCGACCGGGCCAGGCCCCGCGTGGTCGCCCCGTACGCCGCGACCGCTTGCAGCCACTCCAGGAGCGCGTTTCCCGCGTCCGGCCTGTCGTGCATCTCTCGTGCCCGCGCGCACAGCAGCTCCACCCGGTCGTGGAACACCGCCTCGAGCAGCGCCTGCCGCGAGGGGAAGTGCCGGTGCAGGGTGGCCGAGCCGACGCCCGCCCGGCGCGCGATCTCCTCGAGTGAGGCGTCGGCGCCGTGCCGGGCGATCTCGGCCTCGGCCGCGGCCACGATCCGGTCGTAATTGCGCCTCGCGTCTGCCCGCCTCGGCCGTTCCTGTGCCAACGGAGAATCCCTTCGGAAATGGGGTGGCACCCCACTTCCGGTTGCGAACCGGGGTGCCACCCCATATCGTACGAGTCGTTGAAACGGGGTGCCACCCCATTTCCTGCTGACGAGGAGAGAGCCATGACAGTCGCCCTGGTGACAGGCGCCAGCACGGGCTTCGGACGGTTGACCGTGGAGACGCTGGCGCGGCGAGGCCACCAGGTCTTCGCCGGGCTCCGCGACATCGGCGGGCGCAACGCGAAGGCCGCCGCCGAGCTGACCGGACTCGCCGCCGCCGAGGCGATCGAGCTGCGGGTCGTCGAGCTCGACGTGAGCGTCCAGTCGTCCGCCGACCGCGCGATCGCGACCGTGATCGACGCGGCCGGACGGATCGACGCCGTGGTGAACAACGCCGGCCTGATCTTCCCGGGGCCGGTCGAGGCCTTCACCGCCGAGGAGGCGCAGCGCCAGTTCGACGTGAACGTCCTCGGAGCGCTGCGGGTGAGCCGGGCCGCGCTGCCGCACCTGCGCCGGCAGGGCGCCGGGGTGCTGATCCAGGTCGGCTCGACGTCGAGCCGGGTCACCATCCCGTACTCCGGCCTGTACGCGGCGAGCAAGGCCGCGCTCGGCAGCCTGACCGAGGCGTGGCGCCACGAACTGGCGCCCTTCGGCGTGGAGTCGGTGATCGTCGACGCGGCTCCGTATCCCACCAGCATCGGCGCCAACGCCGTCATGCCGGCCGACGCGGCGCGGATGGAGGCCTACGCCGAGGGGTTCGGCGGCTTCGTCACCGAGCTCACCAAGCTGCAGAGCGAGGCGCCCGCCGACCCCCGGGCGGTCTCCGACGCGATCGTGGCTCTCATCGAGTCGCCCGCCGGTGCGCGGCCGGCGCGCACGGTCGTCGCGCCCGCCCCGCAGCGCGACGCGATCGAGTCGCTCAACGCCGCCGCGGCCGACGCCGCCCGCGTGGTGAGCGCCGACATGGGGGTGTCCGCTTTCCTGACGTTGTAGGCCGGTGTGGGGGTGTTCGCTTGGCGTACCCGGAGATGGTTTTTGACGGTCCAGGACGGGCTGAGCGACCGGGGCGGTGTGGTGCCGCCCCGGGGCCGTTCAGACCGGCGCGCCGAGTACACCGGCAACGCACTGTCGATCGGCGAGCGCGGCCCCGACGATCCGGGCGGTTCTCCACGTCCCGCCCGCCTGCGCCGGAGTCTGGAAGACGTACGGCGTGACCACCGAGCCCGGACCGCTGCCCGGCGCGAGAGCGAGATGGCTCCAGCGCGAGCAGGCCCGGGACACGCCCGGAACCGGGCGCAGGTGTGCGGGGCCGGCCGAGGCCGCGAACAGTGGCCGCGAACAGTGGCCGGTGGGGCGAGCGCGGAGGTCAGGCGGGGAAGGCGGTCACCTCCCGGTCGTGGTGGCGGTGTTTGACGATGGCGGCGATGAACTGGCCGGTGAAGCCGTCGCCCGCCGCGGAGTCGATCACGCCTTGGCGGCCGGGCAGGTCGGCGGCCCGCAGCAGCGCCTCCCCGTCCGGCAGCGTGCCGATGGCCTTACCGTGCCTGAAGGCCTCGCGCACGAACTGCACGGCGTAGCCGTTGCCGGCCAGTTCCTCACCGCCGGTGCACAGCACCGCGTCATACAGCACCGAGGTGGCGGCGCTGACCTGTTTGTCGACGGCCAGGGTTCCGGCCATGCCCTCGTGCGGGGCGATCACGTGACAGATGGCTTTGCCGCTTTCCAGCTCCTGCAGCACCGGGTACAGCACGCCGGCGTCGGTGCTGTCGGCCGCCAGGATCGCGATCTTGCGGGTGGCCAGGCCGGCCGGCTGGTTGTCCTGGCTGAGCGCCGGTGAGCTCTTGCCGTGGTTGCTGCCGCGGGCCGTGGGGGCGGGCAGGCCGATCCCGGCGGCCACGTGCGCGGCCAGCCCGGCATCGACGTTGGCGAGCCGGTCGACGACCTGTTCCTTGATGTAGCGGCGCTGTACGTGGCCGAGCTCGAACAGGAACGCCTTGATGATGTGCTCCTTCTCCCAGGCCGACATGCTGTTCCAGAACAGGGTGGCCTGGCTGTAGTGGTCGGCGAAGCTGGGGCTGCGCTTGCGGATCTTCTCGCCGTCGATGCGTTCGGTGTAGTGCTTGAACACCCCGCTCATGTCGCCGGCCAGGACACCGGTGGCGGGGCAGCCGCCGCTGATCGAGTTCTTGGAGTAGTTGGTGTGGCTGGTGTGGATCATGTGCTGGTGGAAACCGTCACGGTTGTCGTTGTGCACCGGCGCGAGGGGGCGGTTGATCGGGATCTGCTGGAAGTTCGGCCCGCCCAGGCGGGTGAGCTGGGTGTCGAGATAGGAGAAGTTGCGGCCCTGCAGCAGCGGGTCGTTGGTGAAGTCGATGCCGGGCACGACGTTGGCGGTGCAGAAGGCGACCTGCTCGGTCTCGGCGAAGAAGTTGTCGGGGTTGCGGTTGAGGGTCATCTTGCCGACCATCCGCAGCGGCACCTCCTCCTCCGGGATGATCTTGGTGGGGTCGAGCAGGTCGAAGTCGAACTTGTGCTCGTCCTCCTCGGGCACCAGCTGCAGGCCCAGCTCCCATTCGGGGTACTGGCCGGCCTCGATCGCCTCCCACAGGTCGCGCCGGTTGAAGTCGGGGTCGTTGCCCTGCACGCGCAGCACCTCGTCCCACACCAGCGAGTGGGCGCCGAGCGCGGGCCGCCAGTGGAACTTGACGAACGTGCCCTTGCCGTCGGCGTTGACCAGGCGGAACGTGTGCACGCCGAAGCCGTCCATCATGCGGTAGCTGCGCGGGATGGACCGGTCCGACATCAGCCACATGATCGTGTGCATGGTCTCCGGCTGCAGCTGCACGAAGTCCCACAGCGTGTCGTGGGCCGACTGCGCCTGCGGGATCTCGTTGTGCGGCTCGGGCTTGACCGAGTGCACGAAGTCGGCGAACTTGATCGCGTCCTGGACGAAGAACACCGGGAAGTTGTTGCCGACCAGGTCGTAGTTGCCCTGCCGGGTGAAGAACTTGGTGGCGAACCCGCGCACGTCGCGGACCGTGTCGGCCGAGCCGCGTGAGCCGCCCACGGTGGAGAACCGTACGAACACCGGCGTCTGCTGCGAGGGGTCGCACAGGAAGTCGGCGCAGGTGAACTCGGCCAGCGACTCATACACCTGGAACACCCCGTGTGCCCCGGACCCGCGCGCGTGCACCACCCGCTCCGGGATGCGCTCATGGTCGAAACGCGTCACCTTCTCCCGGAAGTGGAAGTCCTCCAGGATCGTCGGGCCACGCTCGCCGATCGACAGGGAGTTGTCGGTGTCCTCGACGCGCACGCCCTGATCGGTGGTGTAGCGGGTGTTGGTGTCATCGACCCGGTACTGGTCGAGCTGGCGCTGCTTGTCGCTGTTGTGGTCGGTCATGGGGTCCCCCGGCGTTGGACGATGGCTCAGATCGGGGGGCCACGGCCTTTCTTACCCTCACGAGTTCCGCCGCCAACCCCGGCGCGCCGGTCGCCGGACGCCGCCCGCCGTCCCCGGTTACGCGGGCCGAACGGGTGCGGCGTCATCCGGCCCCTACGCTCGGAGCGAGCGCTTGTGACGGCACCGGCGGGGTGGGGTGGCCGGTCACATCGCTTGCCGGTGCCCGCCCCGCCGGTGGGCGCTGCCACCGGCCCCTTCGACGGGCCGGTTGCGGCCGACCCGGGCCTGGCCGCGGCCGATGGTGGGCGGGCGGCGGGTGGGCGGGCGGCGGGCGGGCAAAAATCTTCGCACCCGGCCTTGGCCTTAAGACGACCGTGAAGCGCGGTATTGCCTGCCCTGGAGCGATGTGCCCGGATCTCCTGGTGTGCCGTCCAGCCCTCGACAAGGGCTGCGGCCGGGGCGCGCCCGCGGCGTCCATCGACCTGGCCATCGACATGACCACCGACCCCTGGGGAGGGTTCACCATGCCGTACATCACCACCCGCGACGACGAGCAGATCTTCTTCTACGACTGGGGCAGCGGCCCGCCGGTCGTGTTCATCCACGGCTGGCCGTTGAACGCCGACGCCTGGCACGACCAGATGAAGGCGGTCGTCGACAACGGCTTCAAGGCGATCGCGCACGACCGGCGCGGCCACGGCCGCTCCAGCCAGCCGTGGGACGGCTACGACTTCGACACCTTCGCCGACGACCTCGACGACCTGCTCACCGCCCTCGATCTTCGCGACGTCACGCTGGTGGCGCACTCCATGGGCGGCGGCGAGCTGGCCCGCTACATCGGCCGGCACGGCACCTCCCGCATCAGCAAGGCCGTGCTGCTGTCGGCGGTGCCGCCGCTGATGCTCAAGACCGCCGACAACCCCGAGGGCACCCCGCAGGAGGTGTTCGACAAGATCAAGAAGGGGATCCTCACCGAGCGCTCGCAGTTCTGGAAGGACACCGCCGACGGCTTCTTCGGCGCCAACCGCCCGGGCAACAAGGTGACCCAGGGCAACAAGGACGCCTTCTGGCTGATGGCCATGGCCGAGAACATCCAGGCCGGGGTGGCGTGCGTGGACGCCTTCTCCGCCACCGACTTCACCGAGGACCTGAAGAAGTTCGACATCCCCACCCTGATCGTGCACGGCGACGACGACCAGGTGGTGCCGATCGCGGCCTCCGGCGACAAATCTGCCAAGATCATTCAGAACTCCACCTACAAGGTGTACCAGGGTGGCTCACACGGCATCGCGCTGGTCCCCGGCGACAAGGAGAAGTTCAACGCCGACCTGCTGGACTTCCTGCGTAGCTGACACCACTCACCGACCGGCGCGATCACCATCACCCGCGGGGCCGCCAGACCCCTCGCTGCCGCCGAGATCGGTGATACGAGATCTGGATCCGCTGGGCACCCCTGGCCACCCGGAAGCCAGAGGTGCCAGTGCCAGGCCGGGTTTGTGCCGCCGGCGCAGCGCGCGGTTCAGGGGCGCCCCGGTCGGCTGACCTGCCGCCGCCGCGCTGCGCCGCTCGGGTTCCGATCGGCGCCTGCGTGCCGACGTGCCTGCGTGCCGACGTGTCTGCGTACCGACGCTGTTGGGATGCGCGACCTCACGGGGAAGGCGGCCACCATCACCGGCACCGACGCGGAGAACGGCAGACCCGCACGCTGCGGCTTCAGGTGCCCGGCTGGCCGGGCAGCCCGTGGATGTACGGCTCACCACCGAGAACGGCTGCCAGGCCACGCCGCGCCGCCGGCCTACGTCTGCGGGTCCGCCGCCTTCGTCCAGCACGCCGCCGACCTCCTGACCGACCTCGGCTGCCTGCCGGACGACATCCGCACCGAACGCTACGGCTGACCCGCACCGCCCACCACGAGAGGATCTTCATGACACCCACCGACGGCAACGCCGCGGCCGGAACGCTGGCCGCCTTCTTCGGCCGGGACATGACCACCGCACACGGCCTGTGCGCGGCCTGTGACCGGCACGCGCCGCTGGCCGAGGCGCTCGTGTACGGCCCGGCCGCCGGGACCGCGCTGCACTGCCGCTCGTGCGGCAACCTGCTGATGACCATGATCGAGGCGCCCGGCGGGATCATCGGCGCGATGCCCGGCCTGACCAGGCTCGACACCCGCCCGGCAGAAGGAGTGTGAGCATGGCCGTCATCTCCCGGGGCTTCACCGGGCGCGGCCAGACAAGCGAGCGGCTGCCGCCCGGCCAGACCCTGACCACCGGCTTCCCCGTACTGACCGCCGGGCCCACCCCGCACGTCAGCACCGCCGACTGGAACTTCACCCTCCTCACCGAGACCGGCACCGAACACACCTGGACCTGGACCGAGCTGCGGGACCTGCCGCAAGACAGCCCGCACACCGACATCCACTGCGTCACCGGCTGGTCGAAGTTCGACACCGACTGGCAGGGGGTGTCCCTGGACGTACTGCTGGCCGAGGTGGAGACCGACGCCCAGTTCGCGCTGGCCTACTGCCACGGCGGCTACACCACCAATCTGCCACTGGCCGACCTGCGCGGCGGGCAGGCGTGGATCGCCCACACCTTCGACGGCGCGCCGCTGCCGGCCGAGCACGGCGGCCCGGCCCGGCTGCTCGTCCCGCACCTGTACTTCTGGAAGTCCGCCAAATGGGTGCAGGGCATCCGGCTGCTGGAGCACGACCAGCCCGGCTTCTGGGAGCGGGCCGGCTATCACAACTACGGCGACCCGTGGCGTGAACAACGCTACTGGAACGACTGACCACCGCCATGCACCTCCGCCCTGCCTATCTGCGAGTGCGGCGGTGCCGCCCGGTTCAGGCCGCGCACCTCGCCGTAGTTCCGCGCTGCTGACCTGGGCCCCGTGGAAGACGACCGGATCTGGCTGGCGATCCAGGCGGTAGGCGCGCACGTCCCAGGAATTGAGCCCGCACGGCATGGGAAGGGACGGGTCCGCTCCGCAAGGGCATGGTCATCTGCGCGAACGTCGCCTTTCCGGAGTGTCAGCGTTTCGCGGATCTGAACGGCATCGGCAGGCCTGCCCGGCGGTAACTGCCCGGACAGGCCCGTTCCGGCGTCCGGCTACGAGGGCGGGCAGGTCTTCTTCCCTGACTTGTAGCCGGCGGCGTAGCCAACGTCGTAGGCCTCGTCGTCGGAGTATCTTCCGGTCTGGCGGGGCGGGCCGCATTTCGTTCCGGCCTCGAATCCGTCCGAGTAACCGTCTGCGCAGATCGGCTTCTCGTCCTTGTGGATCTTTCTGCAGATGGGTGGCACGGCATGCGAGGTCGCCGCGGCGTGAGTCTCGCCCGGGCTGACCGGCGCTGCCATGACCGAGGCGTGTGAGACGCCGATCGACCCGAAGACCAGGGTGGTGATCAGTGGACTGGTGATGAGCAGATGGCTGGGGTGCATCCTCGTTCCTTCCTGATGAAGGCGGCCGGTTCCCGACGGACGTCGGGACGGCACCCTGGATGGCCCGGTAGGGCGACCCTCACGAAGGCGAACCTGGAGTTCTGCTTGCCGCACCCTCTCGGATGAGAGTGTTGTGCCGGGGGCTGCCGCCCGGCTCGTCGGCGCTGCCTCCGACCGCGTACCGCCGTGGGGCGACGCGTCCTACCAGCGTATTTCGACTCGGCCGCCAGTCCAGGCGGTTGACTGCGATATTCAGCAAGCTTTGCCTGCCGGTGTGGGCCGGCGAGGCGCCCGGCTGCGTCGGGGAGGGAGACGGCCTGCCGGATCCCGTGTCCACTCGCAACGGGTAGCCCGAGAAAACAACTGCCCTGGCCGGGGTCAAGGCTTGGTGGCGGTGGGCCGGCCCTGCGCCGTCGCCGGGTATGGGTGACGGCAGCCCCCGATCGCATGCAGAGACGATCAGTCGGGGGCCGGCGCGATGCACGTTCGGGAGCTCACCAATCTGCCGACCCCGGACTTCGCCTTCGATCCGAGCGTGCCCGGGGCGTGCGTCACCGGGGTGCGCCCGTACCGCAAGGGCACCTTCCGGCTGAACTCCGAGCGGGTGTCCGGCCGGTTCGTCGTCCACAACTACGGCCACGGGGGTGCCGGCATCACGTTGAGCTGGGGTTGCGCGGCCAAGGTGCAGGACATGGTCCGGCAGTTCCTGGCCACCTCGCCCCAGACGGAGGCCGCGGTGCTCGGCGCCGGCGTCATGGGCCTGACCGCCGCCACGATGCTGCTCGACCTGGGGCTCAAGATCAGGATTTTCTCGGACCGCAAGCTGACGGACACCACGTCGTTCAAGGCAGGCGGCCAGTGGGCGGTGTCCGTCGTCGAGACCGCCATGAACCAGCAGGACCTCAAGGCGATCATCAAAACGTCCTACACGACCTTCAAGGACAGCATCGGCAAGGGCTTCGGCGTCTGCGAGCGGCCCAACTACTGCCCCAAGCCGGCCGACGGTCTGGAGATGGTGCTGAACCTCCTCCCCGGCCTGCTGCCGGCCCGCCAGCGGCTGGACCGCCTGCCGTTCCAGAACCACACCCAGCCCGGATTCCTGTATCGGACGCTGCTGATCGAGCCGCCCATCTTCCTGCCGCGGCTGAAGAACGACCTGGAGGCACGGGGCGTCACCTTCGTGGACAAGAGGTTCGCCTCCAAGGCCGACATCCTCGCGACGGTGCCGCAGAAGATCATCATCAACTGTACGGGGATGGGCGCCAAGAAGCTGTGGAACGACACCGAGATGGCCGGCGTCAGAGGCTACCTCGCGATGTTGCCGGCGCAGCCGGCCCTGCAGTACCTCTACAGCCGCAACGGCTACCTGTTCCCGCGCTCCGACCACGTCGTCATCGGCGGCACCACCGACCCGGGCGAGGACGAGGACCTCAACCCGGCCAAGTGCAAGGAACTGGTGGACGTCCTCGCCGCCGCGTTCGGCCGGCTGGCGCAGGTGCCGATGCCCGTCGATCACATCGACCACCCGCGCAACAGGCGGCTGGCCGACCCCAGGCTCTCCGTCTCCGACTGACCGATCCCCGCCCCGGCGGGCCCGCACTGGAGCGTCATCGTGGCCTTCACCGTCGCCGACTACGTGCTCGAACGGCTGACCCAGCAGGGGGTCGACACGCTGTTCGGCGTGCCCGCCGCGTACTGCGCCGGGCTGTTCGACGCGGCCGGCCGCAACGGCGTCAAGCCGATCGTCACCGCGAGCGACCTCGAGGCCGGCTACGCGGCCGACGGCTACGCCCGGACCAGAGGGCTCGCCGCGGTAGCCGTCGCCAACGGCGCGGGCACGCTCAGCATGCTCAACGCCATCGCCGGCGCCTTCGTCGAGCGCAGCCCGGTCGTCGTCGTCAACGGCGGCCCCAACGCGGCCAACCTCGCCGGCCTGGCGGACTTCGACGTCCTGTTCTCACACTCGACCGGGCAGCCCGACCACGACCTGAGCACCTACAAGCTGGTCACCGCGAGCGCTGCGCGCGCCGCGACGGCCGCCGCGGTGCCGGGCGTGGTCGACGCCGCGATCGCCACCGCGCTCAAACGCAAGCGACCCGTCTACATCGAGATCAACCGGGACATCTGGACGGCGACCTGCCCGGCCCCGTCCGGATCCCTGCCGGTCACCGAACCGCCCGCGGGCACCGAGAAGCAACTCGCCGCCACGATCGTCGGCCTGGTACGCGCCGCGACGTCGCCGCTCATCCTGGTCGGCATCGAGATCCAGCGCCACGGGCTCGCCGACAAGGTCGCCGACCTGATCGCCAAGCTCGGCGTGCGCTGGTCGGTCCAGTTGCCGGCCAAGGGCGTGCTGGCCGAGCAGGGCGACGGCTGGACCGGCGTCTACGCCCCGCCGCACTCGCTGCCCGCCGTGAACGCCGTCGCGCAGGCCGACCTGCTGGTGATGCTCGGCTGCGTGTTCCCCAGCAGCTACGCCACGCTCATCCGTACCGGCACCAACCGCATCATCACCGCCTACGACGGCAAGGTGAGAATCAAGACCGCCGCCAAGCAGAACGCGCAGCTCAGCGCCCTGATCACCGCACTCGTCACCGAGGCCGCCAGCGCGGCGCCGCGACCGGTACCGGCCGCCGTCGCCCCGGTCACGCCCACGGCCGCGGGCCCGCTGACCTATCGCCGGGTGTTCGAGCGCATCGGTGCCGCGCTCGACCCGTCCTGGCTGGTCATTCCCGACACCTTCCTCGGCGTGCACTCCGCCGCTCACCTACCGGTCAAGGGCCGCGACGGTTTCCTGAGCGGGGCCGTGTGGGCCTCGATCGGACACTCGGTGGCGGCGGCGGTCGGGGCGTCGTTCGGCTCGACCCGGCGCCCGCTGGTCATCTGCGGCGACGGCGGCTTCCACATGACAGGCCAGGCGCTGTCCACCATGGTCCGCTACGCACGCGACCCCGTCGTGGTCGTGATCGACAACGGCATCTACGCCTTCGAGCAGTTCCTGCTCGACGCCGGCTACTTCAGCGATCCCGCCACCCAGCCCAGGCCATACGTCGTGCTCAACCGCTGGGACTTCGTCAAGTTCGCCAACGGGCTCGGCGTGCAGGCCGCCCAACTCGTCACCACCACGGCGGCCCTCGACCAGGCGCTCGCCACGGCGAAGGCGTCCAGCGCGCCGGCACTGATCGTGGCCAAGGTGAATTCGCGTGACCTGCCCGCTGAGCTCGGCTGAGCCACGCCACACTGCCCAGGCAGGTTCGCGAGAGGAAGGCGCGCAATCCGAGGTGTGCTCTTGATCACCGCAGCCGAGGACCGTCCGGCGCCCTCCGCCCCCCGTGCTCGGCCGCAGCATGCCGTGGAAAGGAGCGCCGCCGGGCTGACCGCGGCCGCTGTCATGTCCGTGCCGATGCCCGACCCGAGCCCCGCACGTCCGGGCGATGGTGGTCAGAGCTCGAAGACCAGCCGGGCGGGCACGGAGCCGGCCAGGACCTCGTCGAAGGACCGGTTGATCTCCTCCAGCCTGCGCGTCTCGTAGATGACCTTGGTACGTCCCGCCGCGTGCAGCTTGAAGACCTCGGCCAGGTCGGCGCGGGTGCCGACGATGGAGCCGATGACGCTGATGCCGCCGAGGACGGTCTCGAAGATCGGCAGGCTCATGGTGTTGTCCTTGGGCAGCGACACCAGCACCAGACGGCCCCCGCGGCGCAGCGAGGCATGCGCCTGCTCCAGCACGCGCGGGCTGGCCGCCAGCACGATCGCCACGTCCGCCCCGCCGAGAGCCTTGATCTCGGCGACCGGATCGGCCAGCGCGGCGTTGACCGTGTGAGCGGCGCCCAGCTCCCGGGCCAGGCGCAGCTTGTCCTTGGTGACGTCGACGGCGACGGTCTCGCCGCCGAAGATCTGCGCGTACTGCTGCGCCAGGTGGCCCAGCCCGCCGATGCCGAAGATCGCCGCCCGCTCCGACGGGCGCAGGCCGGAGACCTTGACCGCCTTGTACGTGGTCACGCCCGCGCAGGTCAGCGGCGCGGCCTCGGCCGGGGTCACCCCGCCGGGCACCGGGACCACGTAGGCGGCGTGCGCGACCGCGTACTCGGCGTGGCCGCCGTTGACGGCGTACCCGCTGTTCAGCTGGGACTCACACAGGTTCTCCCGGCCGCTGACGCAGTACTCGCAGGTGCCGCAGGCGTAGCCGAGCCAGGGGATGGCCACCCGCTCCCCGGCCACCCGGCCGGTCACCGCGGAACCCATCGCCTCGATCACGCCGACCCCCTCATGGCCGGGGATGAACGGCAGCGCTGGTTTGACCGGCCAGTCGCCGTGGGCGGCGTGGATGTCGGTGTGACACAGTCCGCTCGCCTCGATCCGGACGAGCACCTCGGTCGGTCCCGGCTGTGGGGCGGGCACCGCCTGTAGTTCGACGGGCTTGTCAAAGGCGGTGACGACGGCGGCGCGCATGGTTCTACTCCCTGTGTGGGTGGTTCTCACCTGCAGCTTTCCCCCATTGGAGTGCTGTTCCGCCTACTCGACGCAAAGGGGAGCCTGTGTGCACCGTGGTGCGACGTGGGCGAGGGGAAGCGCAGGCCGAGGCGCTTGTTCGATGAGCCCAGGCTCGTCGAACACCTCGATCAGCCGATCTCGCCGCTCGGGTTCTCTCCCTCCGAATCGGAACCGGCCGCGAGCCTTGGCCAGGCATCGCTACAAGCGAGCAGGAGGGTGCTCCGTCCCACGATCGATGAGCTGATGCACCGCTTCGACTTCCCGCGCGCTGGCGTTCAGCGGGTACGGCGAGCAGCATCGGCCGGTACCCATTCGACGCCGCCGCCCGCCATCGACGATCCTGCCGGCTGAGCCCACGGTCGCAGTCTGACAAGATCGTGACCCGTGATCGACGATTTCGCGGCGGGACCGTAAGACGCTGCTCTGGAAACTCGACGGCTTGTCCGAATACGACGCCCGCCGACCTTTGACAGCGACCGGGACCAATCTCCTCGGCCTGGTCAAGCATGTGGCCACCGTCGAGGCCAGGTACTTCGGCGAGGTCTTCGACCGTCCTTCCCCGGAACCGCTGACCCGGTCAACGAGCTTCCTCCCGATGCCTCCGGCCATGTGCCGTGGTGGCCGGAGCCTTATCCGAACACGAACCTGTTCGCCATCATGCTCCATGTCCTCAGCGAGTCCGTCCGGCACGCCGGGCACGCCGACATCCTGCGCGAGGGCCTCGACGGCCGGACCGGGTTGCGCGCCGAACACGAGAAGCCCATCGACGAGGAAGCCCGCGCCGCCTACCGCGCGAAGATCGAGCAGGTCGCCAGGGCGGCCGCACACATCAAGGGTTGACCACAATCGCGCCACGCGCCCTCACCCACGCCCGCCTGGCAGGAGCTCGGGGACGGCAGTCCCTCATACGGCTCAGAAGGTGCTCGAAGTCGGCTTCCGATACGACGAGCTGGACGCACGGCTCCCGAGCTTCGGGCCAAGGGCCGCCAAGGGAAAGTCAGCGCTTGATCCACTTGATAAGGGATCAGTAGGGTTGGGCGTTTTCCTCCCCATCCCCATCCCGGAGTGCCTCATGCGCCGCCACCGCTTCGGCCGGCTTGCCGCAGGCTTCGCGGCTCTCTACGTGGCCGCCGCGATCGTCCTCGCCATCGTCGGACTGGTCACCGGCGACCTCGTCCCGCTGTGGAGGGTTGTGGCGGACCCGGACGGATACCTGGCGGACGAGATCGAGGCGTGGCCGTGGCTGCTCGCCCTGCTGGTGCCGATCGCGGCGGTGCAGGCTTGGGCGTATCGGGAGGTGTTGCGCGGGCGGCTGCGGGGAGAACCGGCGCGGTATGGGCGGGAGGTGCGATGGCTGCGGGTCGCCCTCTACGCGACGGTTGTGTACGTCCTGACCTGGCGACTGCCGATCCCCTACCTGTGGTGGACGTCGGTGGTCGCCGATGTGATCGAGCTCGTGGTGATCTGGCTGTTCTTCCGCGTGCTGCGGGAGACCACCCGCCGCTGGACGCGAGTGTTCATGCTCGCGACCGGCACGCTCAGCCTGGTGTACGACGTCGTCACCACCATCGCGTACCAGACGGGGAACTTCCTGTTCGCCGGGCAGAACTGGACCTGGGCATTGGACGCCCTGTGGTCGGTGTGGCTGGCGTCGCTGCTGGTGGCGCAGGCGCGGGACCCGCGCTGGAGCGGCGCGACGGTACGGGCGGGCGTGATCGCGGTCCTGTTCTCCCTCCTTTCGTCCGGCTCGACCTCGATCGTGGCGTTCAGCGGCTCGGACGCGGTGCCCTGGGAGTCGCTGATTCCCTCGCTGCTGGGCGCGGTCTCGGTCTTCTCGCTGGTCTGGTGGGCGCGGTCGGCGCACGACCTGGGCACGCTCCAGCCTCCCGCGCCCCGGACGGAGCCTGTGCGGGCGCGCGCCAGGTGGTGGCCGCTGCCGGCCGTGGCGATCGTGCTCCCGCTGGTCCCCGCGGCCGTCAATCTCGCGCGGGGAGTGCCGTTCTGGCTCGGACCGAAGAACGTGCTGGGCGACGCGGTACGCGAGTACACCGGGGCGGAGGCCACCGCGTACTGGTTCGCGCTCGACCTCCTCGTCGGCGTCGGCGCGCCGGCGGTGCTGATTCTGGTCGCGGTGCGGCGGCGGACGCGCACGTTACTGCGCGCTACGACGCTGAGCCTGTTCCTGCTGGGCGGGGCCGGCGCCGTGAGCGCGTTCGCCGCGGAGCGCTCCACCTTCTTCGGGGAGCTGTGGCTCTACCCGGAAAGCCTCTACGTCGAGCCGGGCGCCACCGTCCCCTATGAGGGCGCTCAGCTCCTGTCACCCGGCATCTCCCCGCTCTGGTACGCGCTCGCGCTCACCGCCTCCGGCCTCATCCTGCTCCTGCTGTACGCCGCCCGGCCCGCTCACCGCGTGCGCCACCACGTTCTGCTGGCGGGGCTCGCCTCGGCCGTGGCCCTGTGCCTGCTGCCCGCGGCGGACATGGCCCGCGGCCCCGTCACGGACTGCGACGTGCCCGAGCAGTGGGAGATCGACATGGGCGAGGCGGAGCCGCGCGAGCTGACGGCCGAGCAGAAGTTCGTCTGCTCCCTGCGCGGCGACTACGGCGCACAGGCCCTGCACGTGTTCCCCGACACCACGCCCGACCAGGCCGTACTCGCCTACGGGCGCCGCCTGTGCGGCGTCCACACCCGCAACGACCCGCGCGAACTGGCCCGGCTGAAGCTCGACCGCGCGGCCCTCACCCATCCCCTGGCCGGCATCTGCCCCAGCGCCACCGCCATCGTCCAGGCCGCGAAGGCCGAGCAGGACCAGGAGATCGCGGCGATGCAGGCCGACTCCCAAGCCATGTGCGACGCCACGCCGCGCCACCGTCCCCGTATCAAGCCGGTCCAGGCGATCCGGATGAAGGAGCCGCAGTGGACCGACTACGGCGTGCTGCAGACGTACGAGGGAGAAGGAGAGGAGGAGACCGAGCCGGACATGGACCCCGGAAACGGGCTGGTCTCCTCCGCGCGCGGCATCCTCGCCGTCATGACCCACCCCGACTTCGACCTCTGCGTCACCCTGGAGACCTACACCCGCCGGCCGCCCGTCGAGACCAAGGGCTGGGACAAGGTGGTCGAGGTCGGCTACGACAGCCCGGGCGGCGAGATCGTCCTCTACGACAGCCTCAGCGGCACCGAACTGCCCAACCTCGCCCTCAACGGGCGCAAGGGGCACTACCGCATCCGCGTGCACTACGCCTGGTTCCCCTGGAAGGGCGAGGCACGGAGTGGGCAGCGGCTGCTCATCATGGCGTATCCGGGCAAGGGCGAGCGGGAGATCGTCCACCGGAGCGTTCGTCCGGGCTGAGCTTCCAGAGCTGCTCAAAGCGGCGGTTGGTCACTTCGGAGACGCCCGCAGCGAGCCGGTTGTCAGCGAGAGGTACCGCCGTGGCCCGCAGACGGCGGCAACCAACGGGCCAGCACAACCCAATGCGGCTCGTACGACTCCAGCGGCTGCCGGCCGGGTCGCGGTGTGACCTACCATCAGGGACGATGCGCATCGATCTGCACAGCCACAGCAGCGCCTCCGACGGCACGCAGCCCCCGGCCGACGTGGTGCGCCGCGCCCGCGCCCGCGGCCTGGACGTGCTCGCGCTGACAGACCACGACACCGTCGCCGGGCATCCCGAGGCCGTCGAGGCGCTGCCCGGCGGGCTGACGTTCGTGCCGGGCATGGAGCTGTCCTGCCGGCGTGCGGGCCAGAGCATCCATCTGCTCGCCTACCTCTTCGACGCGGAGGAGCCCGAGCTGAGCGCCGAGTGCGCGCGCATCAGGGAGGCCCGGGAGGTGCGCGGGCGGCTGATGGTCGAGCGGCTGGCCGAGCTGGGCGTGCCGGTGACCTGGGAGCAGGTGTCCGAACTGGCCGGGGGAGGGCCGGTCGGGCGGCCGCACATCGCCCGCGCGATGGTCGCCGCCGGGGCGATCGACGCACCGGAGCTGGCGTTCACGCCGGAGTGGATCGGGACGGGCGGCCGCGCCCACGTGTCCCGCTACGCGCTGGACCCCGAGCGGGCGGTCCGCCTGGTACGCGCCGCGGGCGGGGTGCCGGTGCTGGCCCATCCGAAAGCGGTCAAGCGGGGCGCGGTCGTGCCCGACGAGTGGATCGCCGAGCTCGCCGCGGCAGGGTTGTTCGGGATCGAGGCCGACCACATGGACCACGACGCGGCCGCACGCGCGCACGTACGCGGGCTGGCGGCCGACCTGGGCCTGGCCGTGACCGGGTCCAGCGACGACCACGGCGAGCTGACCGGCCACCGGCTGGGCTGCGAGACCACGGCGGCCGAGGTCTACGAGCGGCTGGTGGCCGAGGCGGCGGGCACGGCGCCCGTCACGCCACCGAGCCGATAGCCGTTGCCGAGCCGAACGTGCCGCTCCCTTGTCCCCGGCAGCCGTGGCTGCATGGTGGGGCGCCCGCAGTCGCGGGCGGATGCTTCGGGGCGGTGCCCGCAGCGTAGAAGCGTGCGACGACTGAGCGGGTACGAAGCCCGCCAGCGCATGCGGCCGGCCGTTCGCAGGAGGTTCAGGGCGCTGGGGCAGCAGGGATGGTGCCGCCGGCCCGCACGGTGGAGGGCCAGTCGCGATGTGCTGGCAAGCCTGCCTCGGCCAGTCGCGATGTGCCAGCAAGCCCGCCTCGGCCAGGCGCGCGTCAAGGTGGCCGGCCAGGCTGCAGGGGACGGCGGCCGAGTGCAGGCCACCGGCGCGGCGTCAGGCCATCGCCCCGGCCCGTACCAGCAGGTCGCAGCCTGGCCAGGTCCAGGACGAGCTGAACGCGCCGGCTCTGCCGGGTGGTGATGAGGTAGGCGGTCAGGTGTGCGGTGGACGTGACGTCCAGCACACCGTCCACGTGGATCGCGGTGGACGTGACGTTCAGCACGCCGTCCACGTGGATCGCGGTGACGCCGGGCAGGTGACGACGTGTGAGAATCAGGCGCGTCATCGGCATCCGTAGCGCCCCCTCGCCTTTTCGCCGAAGTCCCGCGGGACGTCCACCGTACGCACCGCCGCCTGCGGATGGCCGGCTGCCGCGGCCACACGCTGCCGGCCGGCGTCCGGAGCCCGCCCTTCCCGCGCCATCGGCGCGGTCTACGCCGATGCCGGTGAGTCGGCGTCGCCGTGGCGTTCGATCGCGGCCAGCGCCTGTGTCATGTGGTCGTGGACGCTCATCGCCCGGTGCGTGCCGGTGATCTCCAGGATGCGGGTCACCCGTGGCCGGGGCCCGGCCAGGTGCACGTCCGCGCCGGCAGCGCGGGTCAGGGCGGCCGCGGCCAGCAGCACGGCGAGGCCGGAACTGTCCAGGAACGCCAACCTGGTGGCATCGATGACCAGATGCTCGCCCAGTCTGCGGCGTACCTGATCGATGTAGGTCTCCAACCGGCCGGAGGTGGTGCTGTCCACCTCACCCGCAATCGTGATCACGCACGCCCGCGGCAGGTAACGGTGCGTCAGGATCACCGCGGCCTCCGCCGGCGGTGTGCCGGGGGGCTCAGTGTGGCGATGCCGGCGGCTTCGGCGCTGTTATGAAGGTCCAGGACGTTCCCGGCTCCGGCTCGGGGCACGTCCCGTACCGCCGCCAGGCGTAAAGAGCCGCCTCGCCGGCGCCCGTCGCCGTGCACGCGCAGCAGGACGTGCAGGTCGATGCTGTCCATGAAGGTGAGCCCGCCCAGCTCAAGCACCACCGGCCGGCGCATCCGGCCGATGTAGGACTCCAGCTCATCGGCGTTGGCGGCATCCCGCTCATCGGACACGCTGATCAGCACGCCACTCCCTGGGCCTGCGGTGAACGGGCGGCAGTCAAGGCGCAAGGGCGACATGGGGACCTCGGAGAGCAGCAGCGATCATGTTCCTCTGACGTAGGTGAGCGCGGTCGGTGACGGTGTCACCGTCACCGTGAGCCTACGTGCGAACGCTGATACACGAAAGACGCTTCGCCATACGATCTGTAGGTAGCCGGGCGTATCCGCTCCGCACACCTAGCGGCATGCGGTGACCGAGCCGAGCCTGCGATGATGATGTGCGCCTTCATAGGCGGACCCCTCCAGCCTGATTGGGGAAGGCTAAAGGGTGTCTCTCAGTTGCACGCCGGCGCGCTCGATGTCGGTGAGGTCAGGATCTTGCGCAACGAAGATGTCCTCCAAGACACCCCATCCGTGAGCGTGCACGAACCGCGCCTCAGCCTCGGTGAGGGGAACAAGCCAGGTCACCACGATGGGCGTGGCAGGTGTGTCGCAGACCGCGAACGAGTCGGGGAGATACACCGGAGGCGCCGCTACCAATGCGGCCATCTCGCCTTGGGGGAACAGGCGACCGCGCGGGCCGATCACCTCTCCTCGCGCCAAGCCTCGCCCTCGCTGGACCAGTTCTCCAGCGACTTGGAACAGCACCCCGGCGAGATTGGCTGGTTGACGGTCATGACGTACGTGCATCACTAGCTCCTGGTGGAGGCCACGTCCACTCGTCTGGCCAAGGTGATGGTCGGACAAGCCAAGGGTGGCCCACGTGGTCACCCCAGTGAAAGGCGCATCTGGACCGAAGCGGATGACCTGCACGCCTGCGGGGGTGGAGTCGTCACCGCGGGAGCCGCTGTCGATCGGGCCGAGGAAGCGTTCCATGTGTTCGACAAGGTGAGCCATGGCTTTCATCATCGCGGAAGGCGACTGCCGTTGGGGTTACGCGGGCCGTCCTAGCCCGATGCTGGACTTACTTTGTAAAGGCGCTCAGATCGTATAGTGATCTCTCTTCACCGCGCTGCTGGCCGCTGCGGTGCCGGTGCCCGACCTGGCCCGCTTCTGTGACGACTACCGCCTCAACCGTGCCGCGCTGGACGACAGCGTGGCCATCCGGGTCGCGGTCGACGTTCTCGATGGCGGCGACGGCTAAGCCGGGCCGCGCGACGTGCTGGCTGCGGAGCTCGTCGGCAAGAGCATGGCGGTCAAGAGCGTACGCTACGGACCCTGCCCGCCGGCGTCGAGGTGGTGGCCCTGCTGCTGGTGCTGGCCGCCACGCCGGCCGCCAGGGACGGCCGCTGGGCGCTGGCGGCCGCCGTCTACCTGCTTCCCGGCCTGGTCTACCTGGCCGAGAACCTGAGGGTGACCGGTGCCCGGGGCATCCTGTACTGGAGCGTGCTCGCCGGTCTGGTGGTGGCCTCCCTGGTCGCCGCCCGACGGGTGCACGCCAGGGCGTGAGCGCCGCTTTGTGCGAGCAGCTCACCTGCCAGGCGCTGGCCGCCGCTCTGAGAGGGAGTCCCAGAAGGCGTGCAGTGCCTGGACGCCCCGGTCGGGGCTTTGGAGCATCCAGTAGTGGGTGAGGCCTTCGAGTTCGGTGAAGCGCGCGCCGAGGCGCTCGGCGATGTCCCGGTCCTGGGAGGGATGGGCCATGGGGTCGCCGCTGGGGGCGAGGATGAGCCCGGGAGCCTTGGCCGGGCCGGTGAAGTCCTGGCCCCAGTCGGCGTCGAGATTGGGCCAGGCGGAGCGGTAGAGGGCGAGGATGGCGGTGCTCATGTCCTCGTCGTGGACCTCGTCGACCTCCTTGGCGAGGTCCATGCTCATGCCGCGCGGCTGGAGAATGTCGCCGAAGGTGGCGCCGCTTCCGGGCTCGGCGTCGCGTAGCGAGGCCAGGGACAGCTCGCCGTCCGGGGTCTTCTGCCACAGGGTGGCGGCGTCGTGCCACCGGTAGTCGGGGTGCCAGCCGTGCGCGACGTCGGAGACCCAGCTGCGTACCGGCACGTCGTAGGCGGAGACGACCCGCATGGCGAGGTGGGCGCCCCAGTCGTGTCCGACGAGGTCGATGGGGCCGCCGATGGCGCGCAGCCGGTCGGCGAGCCAGGCGGCGTAGTCCTCCTTGTCCCGCAGGTGGGCCGGATGCGGGCTGCCGAAGCCGGGCAGTCGCAGGGCGACGCTGGGGCGTTCGATGCGGGCGCGGAGGCCGTTCCAGACGGACGGGGTCTCGGGGACTCCGTGCACGAAAACGATGGTCATGGAGACTCTCCTGCAAGTTGATAACCTATCGATTTAACCGTAGCAGGAAAGTTGATAAGCTATCCACATCGAGTGGAGGAGGGGCATGCGCGCTGACGCCGTACGCAACAGGCAGAGGATCTTCCAGGAAGCCCGTGAGGCGGTCGCCGCCGGGGAGACCGGGCTCACTCTCAACGAGCTCGCGCGGCGCGTCGGTGTTGGGGTCGGTACGGTCTACCGGGTCTTTCCCACTCAGCGGGCGATGCTGGAGGCCGTGGTCGAGGAGGCCGTGCGCGAGCTCATCGACCTGGCGGCGCAGATGGCCCGCGGTGCCGACCCGGGTGAGTCGCTGATCGGGTTCCTGCGTTCGGCCCTGCGGATCGCCCTGGAGCGGCCCGGCCTGTTCGAAGTGCTGATCACGAGCGACGACGAGACGCCGGCTCTCGCGCTGGCCAAAGCCGAACTGGCCGCCGCGGTCGCCGATCTCCTCAAGCAGGCGGCCCCGTCAACCACCTTGACCGGAGAGAATCTTCTCAAGCTCCTGTGCGGCCTGGTCCACGCCATCAGTGAGCACCCGGCCGACCGGCGAAATGCCGCCAGCGACGCCTACCTCGGGCTGTTCCACGCTGGCCTGGTCGCCGCACCCGCCGGCTGAGACAACCCGGCCATGTCGCGCCGGTCGACGACCTCACCCTGCTACGGGCCCTCGAACCGCCTCACATGAGCCTTCCGGCTTGGCGGCCCACCTCGGGTGGCGGGAGACGTGGCATCGCCGTGAACATGCCCTCGTCTGCGGAGGTGCTGAAGAAGCCCCGTTCGGTGCCGTAACGGATCGCCCCGCGAATCTCTTCTTCTGTTGCCAGCAACTGGTGGGAGAGCTCCTCCAGCGTTGCCGAGACGGTGCAACCCGGGCTCCACACCGCCACGGCGGCCAGGTCGGCGGCGAACGAGGTGTAGCGGTGAAACGCGTCTTGGCTCCGGATCATGGTTACTTGCTCGTCCGGCAGGCGCAGCACCTCCTCAACATGCGGTGGGCTTGCGGCGGGACGATAGCGGGTCACCTCGGCGGAGGTTTCAGCGATCACAAGGCCGGCCGTCACCAGGAGCCGGAGCAACTCTTGCCGGGTGGCCGGTGCGGGCACACCCAGTTGAACGGCGTAGCCCGACAGATCGTCGGAAAGCGGGGCGCTCCAACTGCCTGAGCTGCTGGACCATGGCTGGTAAGCGGTGGCGATCTGTTCCTCGGTGGCGTCACCGGTGCGGGCGGCGACCCGGACGGCGTGCAGCACCTCCTGACAGGGGAGCCCGAGAACAGCCTCCCAGCCAGAGTGCCCGGACCGTACGGCGGGCCGGTTCCGCGCGAACCAGCGGGGAGGCTGAGGAGGCCCGGGGGTCGCCCAGAACTGCATCCGCCAGAGGTCACCCTCCGATGCTTCGAATCCGGGGACCTCCGGCGGAGTCCTGCGGCAGGAGACGCGGACTCGATGCATTCCCGGTGCTCCGAGCCTCAGCGGCCTGTCTGCGTAGTTTTGGCCGTGGTGCACGGTCGTCAGCATGACGGAACCGGTGTTGGCGTGGTACGGCGTCTCGACCACGTCGTGCCAGGCGTCGTCCAAGGGGGGAGGGCCGTGATGCGCCTCCAGGCGCACGTGATGGCGCGCATCGCGAGCTGACGCCTGTAACCATCCATCGCCCGCCTTGGCGATGGTGCCGCCAGGCTGCGTGTTCACCGCGTGCTCGTCGAGCAGGGGCAGCCCCGGTCGCGATCTGGATGCCGGATCGACGCCATGTGTGTCCCTGACGACGATCGTTCCGTACTCGGGCCAGTGATCCTCTACGGCGATGATCCTCACGTCTTGACCGTAACGGTCAGTGAAAGTGCTCGCGTTGATCTCGTTTCGCGCAGTGAACAGGGCAACCAGCAGGCGGAACGGCCGCTCCAGGCCGGGTGAGCCCAGCCGCTGCCGGCTCACCCACCGAGATCGCCATGACGTTGCCGGGTGGTCAGACGGGGTCGCGCAGGATCGGGCAGGTCATGCAGTGCCCGCCGCCCCTGCCCTTGCCCAGCTCGAAGCCCTCGATCTCGACGACCTCCACGCCGTGCTCGCGCAGCTTCCTGTTGGTGAACTCGTTCTTGTGGTATCCGACCACGACCCCGGGCTCCAGGGCGACGAAGTTGCTGCCGCTGTCCCACTGCTCCCTGGCCCGCTGGTGGTCGTCGCCTCCGGTGGGGATGACGTCCAGCGCGCCGATGCCGAGCGCGTCGGCGAACGCGGCGGCCAGGCCGGGCTCGCGGTGCACCTCCACCGTGCGCGGCCGGTCGCCGGGGCGCAGTGAGTACACCTCGGCGTTCTCGACGACGGGCGGGTAGCCGGTGGCCTTGTCGGCGTCCAGCAGCGTGAACACGGTGTCCAGGTGCATGTAGGAGCGGCTGGGCGGGATGTTCACCGCGAGCACCCGATGGGCGGCGCCGGCGGCGAACAGCTCCATGGCCAGGTGCTCGATCATGATCGGGCTGGTGCGTTCGCTGATGCCGATGGCCACGGCGCCGTTGCCGATGGGCATCATGTCGCCGCCCTCCAGCGAGGCCCGGCCGAAGTCCTCCTCGTCGAAGCCGCCGTCGTCGCCCATGGGCGGGTACCAGTAGGCGAAGTCGCCGCCGGCGAACATGGGGTGGAAGTGGTAGACGATGCTCTGGTTGATCGTCTCCAGCCGGCGGGCGTGGTAGTAGAGGGGGTTCAGCACCACTCCGCCGTACAGCCAGGCCGACGGGTCGCGCTGGTAGAGCGAGTTGGGCAGCGGCGGCAGGATGAACGAGCCGGTGCCCGCGGTGGCGGTGACCAGCGAGCGCGCGTCGAAGCCCGCCCTGCGCGGCTGCGCCGCGTCGAGGAACTCCTCCTTGGTCAGCCCGCCGATCAGGTGGGCGGCCAGCGTGGCGCCGTCCCAGGAGGCGAGTTCGGCGCGGACCTCGTCCACGAGTGCGGGGCCGACCGTCAGGTGGGTGACCATGCGCTCGACCGCGTGCCGCGCCGCCTCGGGCGTCGCGTCCAGCGCCTCGGCGAGCAGCCGCTGGTGGTAGAGCACCTCGATGCCGCGCTCCCGAAGGACCGTGGCGAACTCGTCGTGCTCGATCTGGGCGCGGCTGACCCAGAGCACGTCGTCGTAGAGCAGCGCCTCCTTGTTGGAGGGGGTGAGGCGTTTCAGGCTCAGCTCGGGCCGGTGCACGATTACCTGCCGCAGCCTGCCGACCTCGGAGTGAACGCCGAATCTGGTGGTCACGATGCTCTCCCGCTCAGATGGTGATCAGGCCGGCGGCCAGGGCCACGACGCCGGCGACCGCGCCGATCAGGATGACGGCGGCCAGGGCCAGCTCGCCGGGCGAGAAGGCGGGCCTGCCGCGCTCGCGCCTGGTGAGGACGAACAGGATCATTCCGGGGGCGTAGATGACGCAGGACAGCAGCAGGAACTTCAGCCCCGCCGCGAAGATCAGGAACGCGGTGTAGACGACCGCGAGCCCCGCCACCAGCAGGTCCCTGCCGCGCTCGGGCGCGTGTGAGATCTTCAGCGCGTACGCGGCCGCCAGCAGGTACGGCACCAGCGACAGCGAGCTGCACAGCTTGAGGGTGAAGGCGAAGGCGTCGTCGGAGAACAGGGTGATCGCCAGCACGGCGGTGATGAGGCCGCTGGTCAGCAGCAGCGCGGCCACCGGCGTGTCCCGGCCGTTGTCGCGCTTGAGGAAGGCCGGCATGTCGTCGTCCTTGGCCGCGACGTACAGCACCTCGGCCGCCATGAGCGTCCAGGCCAGGTACGCGCCCAGCACGGAGACGATGAGCCCGGCGCCGATGAAGGCCGCCCCCCACGGCCCGACCACCGACTCCAGCACCCCGGCCATGGACGGCTGGCGGATCCCGGCCAGCTCCCGCCGGGGCAGCACTCCGTACGAGAGCACCGAGACCGAGGCGAACAGCGCGAGCACGCTGAGGAAGCCCAGCACCGTCGCCCGGCCGACGTCCTGGCGCCGCCGGGCGTAGCGGGAGTAGACGCTGGCTCCCTCGACCCCGAGGAACACGAAGACCGTCACCAGCATCGTGGCCTTGACCTGCTCGAAGAGTGCGCCCGCCGAGGCGGGCCCGTCGCCCCACAGGTTGCCGGTGAACACGCCGCCGCGCAGCGACACCGCGACGATGATGACGAACAGCAGGATGGGGACGAGCTTGGCGACCGTCACGATCTTGTTGATCGAGGCGGCCTCCTTGACCCCGCGCATGATCATGGCGTGGAACGCCCAGACGCCGATCGCCGAGATGCCCACGGCGAGCAGCGTGTTGCCCTCGCCGAGGCCGGGCACGACGCCGCCGAGCGTGGATTTGATCAGCACCCAGTACGACACGTTGCCGACGCACGCGCTGGCCCAGTACCCGAACGCCGACAGGAACCCGGGGAACTCGCCGAACCCGGCCTTGGCGTAGGCGTACACGCCCGCGTTCAGCCCGGGCCTGCGCACGGCGAGCAGCTGGAAGACGAAGGCCAGCATGAGCATGCCGAACCCGGCCACCAGCCACGCGACCACCGCCCCCCACACGCCGGTGGCCTGGGCGAAGTTGCGCGGCAGGGAGAAGACGCCCGCACCCACCATGGAGCCGACCACCATGGCGGTCAGGGTCGGCAGCGACAGCTTGCGCGCGGCGGCGGCCGTCTCGGTCTCGGTGCTCATCACTCCCCCCGGGGTGCCTCCGGGGGGACAGGACGCCACAACAGGGACCTCATTCCCGGGCGACCCGCCGCCATCCCTCGACCCGGGCGTTGTTTGCGCGAAGTTGAACGCGGTGGCGTGAGCGGGGGTGGACTGGCAGAGGCCGTACCGGCCGAGTTGGTGAAAGGGGCGCTTCATCGCCTCGGGTCGCGGGCGTGGCGGGCGAGGTCGTCCTGGTGCTGGGCGACGCCTGGGGACAGGGCCGGGCGGCCCGGGGCGAGCAGGTTGGCGGACATGGGGGCCGCGGCTTTCTCTCCTCGTTCGTACGCTTGAAGCATCTTGCCGACCTGGTCCGGTTTGACGGTTTCGCCGAAGGGCGGCTCGTGCGGATCCACCACGCATTCGACGAGCGCGGGGCCGTCGTGGGCGAAGGCCCGGGTGAGCGCGTCGGTGACTTGGCCGCTCTGCTCGGCGCGGAATGCGGCCAGGCCGCAGCCTTCGGCGACCTTGACGAAGTCGACCGGTGAGAGTTCGCACCCGTACTGCGGGTTGCCCAGGTAGGCGTTCTGCTCCCACACCTCCAGGCCGAGCGTGTCGTTGCGCAGGACGATGACCTTGACCGGCAGGCGGTGCTGCGCGAGCGTGGCCAGTTCGCCCAGGCACATGCTCAGGCCGCCGTCGCCGACGAACGCGACGACCGGCCGGTCGGGGTAGGCGATCTGGGCGCCGATCGCGTACGGCACGGCCGAGCCCATCGAGCACAACGTGCCGGAGAAGGAGAACTGCATGCCGCGGCGCAGCATCACCCGCGAGCCCCAGGAGCTGACCGTGCCCGCGTCGCCGGTGAGGATCGCGCCGTCGGGGAGAATCTCGCTCAGCGCGCACGTCACCGCCTGCGGTTTCATCGGCACCGCGGGGTCGGCCGCCCGCCGCTGTTGCAGCTGCCACCACTCGTCGTACAGCTCGCGCGCCCGCCGGGCGAAGGAGCGGTCCTCGCGGACCCGTAGCAGGGGCAGCAGCAGGGCCAGCGTGGCGGCGGCATCGCCGCACAGCCCGACCTCGACCGGGTAGCGCATGCCGATGCGGTCCCCGGCCACGTCGATCTGCACCGCCCGCGCCTGGCCGGGCTCGGGCCAGAAGTCGTAGAACGGGGTGCTGCTGCCGACGATGAGGAAGGCGTCGCAGTTCTCCATCGCCCACTGTGAGGCCCGGGTGCCGATGAAGCCGATCCCGCCGGTGCACCACGGGCTGTCGTCGGGAACGGCGTCCTTGCCGAGGCCCGCCTTGGCGATCGGCGCGCCCAGCGTCTCGGCGAGTCGTTCCAGCAGCTCTCCGGCGCCGAACCGGGCTCCCGCGCCGGCCAGGACGGTGATCCTGGCGCAGGAGTTGAGGAGCTCGGCGGCCCGCGCGAGGTCGTCCTCGGCCGGGACCTGGACGTGCCGCTGGCCGGCGGCCGAGAGGTGGCCGGGGATGTTCTTCTCCGACGCCGTGTCCTGTTCCCCGGTCCAGGACTGGGTGTCGATGGGGATCGTCAGGTGGGCGGGCGCGCGCTGGTAGAGGGCGGCGCGCACGGCCCGGTCGGTCACGGCGAGGGCGTGCGCCGGTCCCATCACGCGCTCGCTGAACGTGCAGGCGGGCTCCAGCACCTTGTCGTTGTCGATGTCCTGCAGGAAGTGCGTGCCGACCAGGTCGTGGTAGGTCATGCCGGTGACGGCCAGCACCGGCACGCCGTCGATCTTGCCGTCGTACAGGCCGTTCAACAGGTGCAGCGCGCCGGGGCCGGAGGTGGCCACGCAGGCGGCGGGCCGGCCGGTGAACTTGGCGTAGCCCACGGCGGCCAGCGCGGCGTACTCCTCGTGGCGTACGTGGACGAACCGTCTGGCGGGCACGGCCTGCTTGTCGGCCTACCCGCGGCGGCTCTGGGCCCGGGCAGGGCGACGGTCAAATATTGGCCGGGTGCGACCCGGCAAGCGACGAGATCGGGATCCTGGCGATCGCGAGGTCGGCCGCTGAGAGGAAGCCGTCGCTACTCGGCGGCCGAGTACGGCGGGAAGATGCGTTCGGCGGCGGCGCTGACGGAGGCCACCTGCTCCGGTGACAGGCGCGGCGGGTGACGGCGGATCCAGCCGCACAACCTCCCGGCCCGCAACATCGTCACGCCGGACACCGTCAGCGCACCCCAGCGGGGCAGCTTGGCCCCGTGCACCGCGACCACCGGCACCACGGGCACCTGCCACCCGGCCGCGCGCAGCACCTCACCGACCCGGCCCGCCTCGAACACGGTCGCCTTCACCAGGGAGTCGGCCGGGCGGCGGCCGATCCACAACCGGCCGCCGTGGCCGCGGATGCTGGTGTTGCGATGCCACCGCTTGGAATCCACCAGCACCACCCCGCCCGGGCCGATCACCAGGTGGTCGAGGTTCGCGCGTGAGCGCGGCAGCGCCCGATCGTGCAGCACCGTGTACCCGGCCGGTTCCAGCGCCCGCAGCCGTCGTGCGGTGGCTCGCTCACCGAGCGCGCCCTTGCGCCAGGCCGCCGCCGCTGAGTGCACCCGCCACCGCTGCACCGTGTCCGCCAGCGCCGCGACCGCCGCGGCCAGCAGCCCGGCCTGCCAGGTCCAGGCCCAGGTCACCGCCGCGAACGCGGCCACCGCCAGGGCCGCCCGCACCAGCCATCGGCGTGATCGTCCCGCCCGCCAGGTCGCCCGATATCGGGCCTGCGCCGACGCGCCGGCGCCTGTCGCGTGCTGACGTGTCACCACGGCCTCCCCTAGATCCTCGGCAACGCTACACAGGCCGTCCCACAGCAGTCTCACGCGATACCGAATGCGTTGGCGAGGTTGCGCATCAGTCCGGCAGCCCATGAAGAGGGCTGCCGGACGTTCCCCCATCCAGTCGTCAGTCATCCAGGTTGTAACTGTTGTGGTCGCACCCCCTCACCGGACATGGTCCCGCCTGCGGAGCCGCGCAGCCCTCGCACGGCGGCGGCACCCCGGCCGAGCCGGTGTGCTCGCCCTGCCCTCCGCTGGGCAGGTGCGTGCACCCGTATTCCGGCCTGGAGCCGGAGTCGCACGTCCGTACGGGGCTGCGGCCGTCGCTGGTGAAGAGCTCCTGGACGAAGTCGATGACGGGATCCACGAGTCCGAACTGGTCCAGCACGTCCAGGGTGAGGAAGACGACCCCCACCCCCGGGATGAGCTGGCCGCCCTCCAGGATGGCCCCCTTGACGCACGCCTGGCTGGTCCAGCCTTGTGACTCGCAGTCGATGACGACGCCCAGGGCGCCGGTGGCGTAGCCGATGCCGTCGGTCATCTCCACGAACTCGGTGATCTTGGCGCAGCCGAGGGAGTCGGTGCACAGCTCCATGCCGAGGTCGGTGACGTCGAGCGCGGTGTCGGTGCCGTCGTTCACGCGTTCGGCGAGGTCCTCGACGGTGAGGTCCTCATCGCCTGTGATGGTGGCGCGCTCGGGCCTGGGGCCGCAGGCGGGATGGTTGTTGCCCGAGCTGCCGGGGGCGCACAGCTCCTGGGCCGCCGGCGGCGGGTCGGGGGTCGAGGGCACGGGCTGGACGTTGATCCAGCCCTTGCCGTTGAACGAGCACTTGACCTCTCCGAAGGCGCACGCGTCGGGGATCAGGCCGCTGGGGTCGGAGAAGGCCGTGGGATTGTTGAGCCCGTAGGCGTAGGGGTTCAGGGTCTGCGGCCGGGCGACGTCGAAGAGCGGGTCGGGGGAGACGAACCGTCCCATCGAGGGGTCGTAGTAGCGGGCGTTGAGGTAGCTCAGCCCGGTGGAGGCGTCCTCGATCTGGCCGATCCAGCCGCGGTCGGTGGCGGTTGTGCCGGTGCCGCGCGGCCTGCCGTACGGCTGGTAGGACCTGACGTGGGAGGCGGCCGTGGCGCCGGTGGGGACGCTGAGCTGGACCGAGCCCTGATTGTCGGCGGCCAGGAACTCCACACCGCCGGCCGTGCGGATCGCGATGGGCGTGTCGTTGAACCTGTAGGTGCGCACCGCCTTCGATCCGGTGATCTCGTGGCCGTCGATGTAGCGGGTCGTGCCCGCCGGGGTCTTGCGCTGCAGGCGTTCGCCGTCGGCGTCGTAGACGAAGCTGGAGCTTCCCGCGGCGAGGAGCAGCCGTTCGGGACTCCAGGTGAGCGTCTCGGTCCGGCCTGAGACGGTACGGCTCGCCAGGTCGCCGTTGGCGTTCCACGTGTAGGTGTCGCCGCCGACCGCGGTGGGGGCGTGCGGCCGGGCGCCGCCGGCGGCCGGATAGGCGTAGGCGATCGGCGTGCCGCCCTCGGCCCGCTGGGTGAGGTTGCCGTCCACGCTGAGGGTGTAGGTGTGGTCGTAGGCGTTGGCGCCGGTGCCCGGGGCGCCGGTCGCGCAGGTGCCCGTCGTGGTGAAGGCGCGGGTGAGGCGCCGGCGGTCGTCGTGGCCGAAGCACTCGCGCCACGACTGCCCGTTCAGGGTCGTGAGCCGGTCGACGACGTCGCCGAAGGTGTCGTCGTAGGTGAAGCGCAGGTCCTGCAGCGTGGTGTCGCCGCCGCCCGCCTTGATCGCCTTGACGCGCTGGTCGGCGTCGTACTCCGTCACCCGGCTGAAGGGCACGGACCTGGATCCGGACAGGTTCCACACCGAGCGGGCCCGGTCGTCGTACAGGGCGGCCCAGACGTACTCGGCGGCGCCGGTCATGGTGGCGGCGAGGCCGGCGTCGTTGTAGGTGGTGGTCACGGTCTCGGCGGGCAGCCCGCCGACGGCCGGGTAGGTGATGCGGGTGGGGTGGTCGGCGGCGTCGTAGCCGTAGCCGACGGTGTAGGCGGCGTCGGGGAAGATCCAGGTCTGGCCGGTGGGCCTGGCCCGGCCGTCGTAGCCGGTGACGTCCACCACGTAGGAGCTGCCGCCCTCCACGCGGGTGGTCTTGTCCAGCAGGCCCGTCTCCCCGGCCGCGTCGTACTCCCACTTGGCGAGCAGGGCGCCGGTGGGGGAGTCCCTGCGGCGTTCGGCGGGGCGGTCCAGGGCATCGTAGAGGGTGTGCACCTGGGTGCCGGTGGCGCTGGTCGCCCTGGTCTGGTTCCCGGCCGCGTCGAACCCGTAGGTCCAGGCGCCCAGGTCGGGATCGGTTGTGGCGATCTTGCGCCCGGCGAGGTCGTAGGTGTTGGTGATGGTGTTGCCCGCCGGATCGGTGATGGTGGTGAGCCGGTCGGCCTTGTCGTAGCCGTACTGGGTGGAGCGCCAGGCGGCGCCGTCGCGTTCCTCCACTCTGGTCACGCGGTCGTGGGCGTCGCTGACCGTGCGGACGACTCCGCCCGCCAGAGGATGCGGGGTCGTCGTCACCGAGTCGTGCGTGTAGTCGGTGACGACCGAGCGCCGGGCGGCGCCCGCGGTCCACGAGATCTGCCAGACGGGACGGCGGAGCTCGTCATAAGCGGTCGTCTCGTCGTTTGCCCAGCCGCCCGCCGGGACGGGGAGCAGGCCGGCTCCGGCCGTGCCGGTCAGAGCCTGCGGCTGGGAGGTGGCGGCGACCAGGCCGCGTCCCTCGTAGCGGGTGTCGGTGACGATCACCTTGCCGGACTCGGGGGACAGCACGTGGGTCTGGCGCGGACGCAGCCAGCCGTCGTGCAGCACCCAGGAGTCCACGTACCTGGTGGTGTCCTGGAGTCTGCGGGTCCGGACCACGCCCGGCCTGGTCTTGCCGGGGTCGAGGTCGTAGCCGAACTCGTACGAGGCGGCGCCGCCCTGCTCCGTCGGCCGGTGCACGGTGCGCGTACGGCCCAGCGCGTCGTAGGAGAAGCTGGTCCGCGCGCCCCGCGCGTCGGTGGTCGCCTCCGGCGCCTGCCGGGGGCGGAACCAGGTCGTGGTGGTCCTGTGCCCCAGGTGGTCGGTGACCGTCGTGGTCGCCGGATACCTGATCGCCGGGGTGTGGGCGGTCGTGGTGGTGTGCCCGTTGGGGTCGGTCACCTTCAGCGGCCGTCCCAGCCTGTCGTAGGTCGTGGTGGTCGTCGCCCAGACCGGCGCGCTGGTGATCTTGACTCGTGCGCCGGTCCGGTCGCCGCGCGACGTCGCCGCCGCGCCGAACGCTCCGCCGTCGTAGGCGTACTCCTCCCGGGCCAGTTCGGGCCCGTCGCACGTGGCGTTGCCGTAGCGGGTGACCGACGCGGGCAGGTCCAGCAGCCAGCGGTCGGTGTTCACCGTGGGCACGGTGACCGTGCACCGCTCGTCACCGGCCGAGGCCAGCCAGCCGTGTTCGATCACCTTGTCCGGCGTGCCCAGCAGCCCGTTGTAGACGGTCTGGGAGCGGCTGCGCACCAGAGCGCCGCCGGCGGGGTCGCGCCGCCGCTCCACCCGGTCGCCCGGCATGACGAACCAGGCGTCGTCCAGCGGATCGGGCCCGGCGGCGTCCACGGTGCGCTGCGTGTGGTAGCCGGTCACCGTGCCGTGCTCGACGCTGCCGTCGGCGCGCAGCTCCTGCTGGTCGAGCACCCCGCCGGCCAGCCAGTTCTCGTCGTTGACGTTGGTGACGGTGCCGTCCAGGCTGGAGGTCCTGGCCACCCGCGAGCCCGGCCCCGGGAACGGGTCCCCGGCCAGCCTGTCGCCGTTCATGCCGCGGAAGAGCCGGTATTGCGTACGCCCGGAGCCCTGCGTGACCAGCATGTCGGCGTAGCCGCGCCACTCCGACCAGGTCTGGTTGGCGTTGGGGACGAACTCGTCCCGGTCGTGATGCCAGGCCGCGTTGGGGAAACCCGCGCCGACCTGGTCGCCGTACTTGTAGGAGGTGATCATCGGCGGACTGCCGCCGACGGTGTCACGCTGCTCCACCTGGGTCACCACGTACTTGTGGAACACCGCGAACCCCGCGGCCCCGCCGTCCGGCGCGTGCCAGTGCGGGAAGCAGTCGCGGGTGTTCAGGTGCCAGTTCGGCGGATCGGGGATCGGGCTCGGGCACGGGTGCGGCCGGCCGTAGGTGACGATGACCTGCCCGCCGGTCTCGTTGGTCACCACGCCGACCCGGTAGTGCGGCATCGCCGACAGGCCGCCCGCCGTGTCGGCCCGGTTGCTCAGCAAGGCCGGCCAGAAGGTCACCGGCGGCATCGTGATCCGCTCCTCCTCGGACATGCCCTTGCGCTGGATCGCCGTCAGATACAGCTTCTGGTCGCCGGTCCGGTTCGGGTCGGGGTCGGGGAAGGCGTGGGAGAGCAGGATGCGGTCCACGTCGGCGAACTCCTCCTCGCCCACCTCGACCTGCGTGGTCAGCGAGACGTACCGCAACGCGGTGAAGAACGTCGGGGAGTGCTCGGCGCACACCTCGGTGAAGCACATGAGATCGACCGGGGTGTCGGGATAGCTCGCGGCCGTGGCCGCGGTCGGCTGTGAGCAGCCCGCCGCCAGGTCCACGCACCGGTAGTCGAGGTCGAAGGTGACCCGCGCCGACGGCTCGGTCTCGCCGGCGGCCCGCCGCTTGCCGTACTTGAGCAGCTCCAGCGCGCCGCCCCGGACGTACTGCGTGTGCTCGAAGCCGGGCCAGCCGTTCAGCGCGGCGTAGTGGTTGATCTCCTTGCGGTACTCGTACTGCTGGACGTTGTCGTGCGGGTCGATGACCAGGTCCAGGTTCCACCGCCACGCCTGCGCGCACCACGGCAGCGGGGTCTCGGCGTTGCACGGCTCGCCCGCGTCGTCGCCGAACACCGGCACCGTCCACGCCGAGTGGGTCTCCACGCCGACGTCGGGGTTGACGCCGCGGCCGAAGAAGTACTGCACGCCGTCAGGGGTCGTCACCTTCCAGTGCTCGCCGTCGTTGTCGCCGTTCTTCGCGCCGGTCAACTGCTCGATCCGCCATCGGGGGTCGTCCTTGAGCCGCCACTGCTTCGTCGGCGTCCCGGGCAGCGGCACCAGCTCTCCCGATCGGCCGTTGAGCGAGATGGTGGCGTTGTCGGACTTCCAGCACAGGTCGTCGGAGCCCTGGCCGTCGGCGCGGCAGGAGTTGTAGCGGCGTTCGATGAAGGCGTCGGCGAAGTCGCCCCAGCCCAGCCCGATCGGGCCGCTCTGGGTGTTCCTGCCCGACACCATGCCGTCCACCGCGCCGGAGGAGTAGCTCAGGCTCAGCGACGGCGTCGGGCCGGCGGGCGCCTGCTGCAGCGGCACGTCGTAGTTGTAGGTGAAGTTCCCCGACCCGGTGATGACCTGCCAGTCGCCGGAGAGCGCGAGCGGCGTCGCCTTGAACGAGCCCTCCTCGCCCTCGGGGCCGGCCGTGACGGCGAACAGCCCGGCGGGGACCTGCGCGCTCAGCCTGGTCCCGCTCTTCACCGACGGCACGACCGGGCGGTCGGTGCCGTCCTTGAGCGAGGGCGCGCGCCGGCGCTCGCAGCCGCCGGTCAGGGCGCACTCGGGGAGCCGGACGAGCTTGAGCCGGTCGGCGTATCCCGCGCCGTAGCGCTCGGCGAAGCCGGCGAAGTCGACGGAGACCCTGGTGGCCGCGGAGATCCGGAACAGCAGCCCCGGCAGGCCCGGCCGCTCTTCCAGCACCTCCACCCGCGCGGTCGTGCCGGCGGCCCCGCTCACCTCCAGCGGTCCGACGCGCTGCGCCTTCGCGTCCAGTCTCACCTCGGCCGACGTCGCGGCAGGAAGCTCGGTGCGTTCCGGCTCGGGCGCCGGGGTGCTGCGCACCTCGGCGCCCGAGCGGATCGGGGTGACCCGTGGCGAGCCCGGCGGGGCGGCCGATCTCCCGAGCGCCGCGCGCCAGTCCAGCTCCGGCGGCGCCATCCGGGTGGCCGTGTCCCCGAGCGCGGGCGCGGTCAGGCCGCCGCATAACAGCGTGACAATGATGAGGATTCTGCTGAGCACGATGACTCCTGAGAGTGAGAAGTCAAAACAGGCTCAGTCTGAGCTTCCGCCGTCATAAGTCCGTCATAAGTGCACGTGTTCGGCCTCCGGCGAGCCGACCTGAAGGAACAGGTCACGAGCGCGCTCCCGCAGCCTCCGCGCGGCGACGGCGTCACCGTGCGCCTCGCTCAGCGCCCGGCAGGCGCGGGCCTCCCACAGCGGGGCGTCGAGGCCGGAGAAGGTGCTGATCGCCGCGGAGAGCTGATCGATCGCCTGGCGGGCCTCCCCGCGCCGGTGGTGCGCCATGCCCAGCGCGACCCGGATCCTGCCATCGGTCAGCGGCTCGCCGAGCGGCCTGTTCAGCTCCAGGGCCTCCCGCAGCAGCCCGGTGGCCGCGCCCAGCGCCCCCGTCTCCAGCCGGACCAGGCCCAGGCCGTATCGGGCCTCGGCCTCCTCGCGCGGATCGCGCAGCTCCTCGGAGATGCCCAGCATCTCCTTGAACGCCGCCTCCGCCCCGTCGATCTCCCCGCGCCCGAGCCGAAGCTGGCCCAGCCAGTAGAACACCTCGGCCCGGATGCGCGGGTCACCGGCCCGCCCCGCCTCCAGAGCCTGCTCCAGGTACGGCTGCGCCCGGTCGAACGCGCCGATCTCCACCAGCAGCTGCCCGAGGGATCTGAGCAGGAGGATCTCCGCGCCACGGTCACCCCGGGCGCGATGGGCCCGCAACGCGTCCTCGTGACGGACGACGGCCTGCTCGTAACGGCCGAGCATGCCGTCCACGTGGGCGGCCACCCCCAGGGCGTAGACGAGGCCGCGGTGCTCGCCGAGGTCGCGGAAGGTGCCGACCGACTCCTCCAGCACGACCACGGCTTCGGCGTACTGGTGCCGGTAGGCGCCCAGCAGCCCCAGGCCCATCAGCATGACCGCCGTTCCCCTGCGGTTGCCGCTCCTGCGGGTGGCGGCCAGGGCGCACCTGAGCGTCTCCTCCCAGTCGTCGTTGTGCGCCCGGGTGAGGAACAGGGTGTAGGAGCTGGCCACGAGATCCCAGCACAGCTCGTCCAGGCCGGCGTCCGCGGCCTGCCGTACCGCCATGACGAGGTTGACCCGTTCGGTGTCGTACCAGGCCAGCGGGTCCTCGGTGATGGCCGCCGCCCGTTCACGTACGGCGGGCGTCCAGCGCGCGGCGGTGCCGTGCAGTGTGGCGAAGTCGCCTCCGGACAGGACGGTGTGCGCCCGCTCGGCCAGGGCCAGCCAGCCGCCCAGGGCTCTGGCGACGGCCGGCGCCGGATCCTGCGTGCCGGTCTCCTTGGCGTACAGGCGGACCAGGTCGTGCAGGTGATAGCGGGCGCCCGACACCGCGAGCAGCCGCGCCTCCACCAGCTCGGCGATGAGCGGGCGCACCTCGGCGACCTCCAGGTCGAGCAGCGCGGCGCAGGTCCAGGCGGCGACGTCGGGCGCGTAGAGGTGAGCCAGCAGGCGGAGCAGCCGCTGGGCCCGCTCGCTGAGGCCGCGGTGGCTGAGCGCGAGACTGGCGCGCACCTCCAGGTCGCTGTAGGAGAGCTCGTCGAGCCGGCCGCGCTCGTCGGCCATGGCGTCGGCCAGGCGCTCCAGCGGCCAGTCCTGGGTGAGGAGCCGCGCGCCCGCGATGCGCAGGGCGAGGGGCAGCCCGCCGCACAACCGCGCGAGCCCGCGGGCCGCCCGCGGTTCGGCCGCGACGCGCTCGCGGCCCAGGATCCGGGTCAGCAGGCTCACCGCCTGGTCCAGGCTCAGGACCTCCAGCTCGGTCAGCCGCGCTCCCGGCAGCCCGGCCAGCCTGCGGCGGCTGGTGATCAGCACGCCGCACCCCCGCCCTCCCGGGATCAGCGGGCGGACCTGCGCCTCGTCCACCGCGTTGTCCAGCACCACGAGGACGCGCCGGTCGGCCAGCCGCGACCGATACTCCTCGGCCCGCTCCTCCAGCCCGCGAGGGAGGTCGGCTTCCGGGACGCTGAGGGCGCGCAGGAAGCGGGCGAGCACGTCGGCCGGCGCCATCGGGTACGCCTGGAGGTTCACGTAGAGCTGGCCGTCGGGAAAGCGGCCGGTCAGCCGGTGGGCCACGTGGACGGCCAGCGTGGTCTTGCCCACCCCCGCCTGCCCGGCGATGGACACGACGGTGACCGCGTTGCCGGGGCCGCCCTCGCGCAACAGGCCATGGAGCTCTTCCGCGACGCCCTCCCTGCCGGTGAAGTCCGAGATGTCCGGCGGTAGCTGGCGTGGGCGGCTCGGGCTCGACACGGCCGGCTCGGGCTTCAAGGAGTCGTCGCCGGTCAGGATCGCCTGCTCCAGGCGCCGCAGCTCCGGGCCGGGCTCCAGGCCCAGCTCGGAGACGGACTCCTGGCGGGTGCGCTGGTAGGCGCGTAACGCCTCCGCCGTACGGCCGTCGCGGTACAGCGCCAGCATCAGCAGGGCGCAGACGCGCTCCCTCAGCGGATGCTCCTCCGCCAGTGCCGCCAGCTCTCCCGCCACCTGGTGGTGACGGCCCAGCCTCAGCTCCAGGTCCAGGCATTCCTCCAGGACCTCGACCCGCCGCTCCTGCAGCCGCCGCGCCTCGGCCACCACCAGATCGTTGTCCAGGTCGGGCAGCGGCTGGCCGCGCCACAGGGCCAGAGCGGCGCGGAGCCTGGCCACCGCCTTGTCCCACTGCCGCCCCGCGCTCGCCCGCCTGCTCTGCTCCACGTGCCGCTCGAAGGTGAGCGTGTCCAGCTCGTCGGCCATCGCCCGCAGCAGGTATCCGCCGGGGCGGGTCTCGATCAGGTCGCCGGGCAGGCCGCCGCCGGTCAGCGTGTTCCGCAGCCGTCCCACCGCGTTCTGCACCTGCCGCCTGGCGCTGGCGGGCGGCGCGTGCGGCCAGGCCGACTCGATCAGCAGGTCGATCGAGACCAGCCGGTTGGCCCTGAGCAGCAGCACCGCGAGCAGCTCTCGCTGGCTGCGGCCGGAGACGCGCATCGGCCGGCCCGCCGCCGTCACCTCCAGCGGGCCGAGGATGCCGAACCACGCGACGCCGTACACGTTGCCCTCCGGCTACGTCCTCCGGCACGTTGCCTCACATGGCCGGATGCCGCTCGCATCGTAACGAGAACACGTCCACAGGTCTTGTCAGGATCTGCCGCACTTGCCGTGACCGGATTATCCCTAACCGCTGGACGACGCCGCGCCGGCCGGGCGCCAGGGCACCGTGCCGGTATGGTCCAGGCTCCAGCCCAGCTTCTCGAAGGCGGCGATGTCGTCGTGCAGCCGTGGCAGGGGCGGTTCGAGGTCGATGAGCTCGAAGACGGTGACGCCGCCGAAGCCGATGGAGCGCAGCGCTTCCGCGTACCGGGCGAAGTCGACCTCGCCCCGTCCAGGGGAGGTGTGGGCCCACCGGCCGCGCCAGGTGTCGCTCATGTGGGCGATCCGGATCCGGTGGCCGGCCGTGCGGACGCCGTCCAGCGGGTCCTCCTGGTTGATGGTGTTGGCGACGTCGTAGGCGATGCCGAGGTTCGGGGCGGCGATCTCGTCGACGACCTGCGCGAGCTGGGAGGCGTCGCCGAGGTAGCCGTACGGGCTGGTCTCCAGGGCGATCGTCACCCCCAGCTTCCCCGCCCGGTCCAGGAGGAGGCGCAGCGCCTGGTCGAGCCACCAGCGGCAGGCGTCGGCGGGCGCGGGGGACAGCGCGTGCCTGCGGCCGGGGATGAGGATGACGATCGGGGCTTCGAGGTCGTGGGCGAGCTCGATCTCGCCGAGGACGGCGTCGAGGCTGGCGCGGCGGAAGTCGTTGCTGGGGCTGATCAGGTTGATGTCCAGGAAGCCCGGGTTGACGGAGGTGACGGTCAGCCCGAGCGTGGCCAGCTCGCGGCGCAGCTCGTGGCGCTCGTACGCGCCGAAGCCGCTCGTCTGCAGGTGGGGCGCGGCCGTGGTGATCTCGATCTGCCGGAACCCGGTCGCGGCCAGGCCGCGCAGCGCGTCGTGGAACGGGGCCTGGTGCAGCCAGCTGTAGGTGGTGCCGCCGAGGGCGAGAGCGGGTCGGGTCATGAACGGTTCCCTTGGGTGTCGAGGGCGGCCAGGGCGCGGGCGGGCGGGTGCCCGGGGAAGCCCGTCACGAGCACGGTCACAGGGCCTGACCCCGCACCTCGGGGGTGAGGCCGGTGGGGGCCGGGCGCCTGCTGTAGTCCTCGGCCAGGTCCCGGCCGGAGGTCTCCGACATGGACACGATCGCGATCAGGCTGATCACCCCGGCCGCGACGATGTACAGCGACACCAGCCACGACCCGCCGCCGGCGCTGATCACCAGGGCGGACGCGATGAGCGGGGCAGGGCCGCCGCCGACGATGTTGGAGACGTTGAGGCCGAGCCCCGCGCCCGTCGTCCGGTACCGGGTCGGGAACAGCTCCGAGTTGATCGCCGCGCTCAGCCCCCAGGTGGAGGCGTGCGCGACGGCCAGGGCCAGCGTCACGCCGACGCCGGTCAGGAAGATCGAGCCGCTGTCGAGCAGGGCGAACAGCGGGAAGGCGAGCGCGGTCATGGCCACGACCCCGAAGAGGTAGACCTTCTTGCGGCCGACGCGGTCGGACAGCCGGCCGAAGAGCGGGATGGTGAACAGCTCGATCGCCGCGGCGACCATCACGCAGGTCAGGATGGCTCCACGGGGATAGTTCATGCTCGTCGTCGCGTAGCTGACCAGGAACGTGGCGGCCATGTAGAAGCCGATGTCGGGCACGAACCGGATGCCGATGGCGATCAGCACCTGCCGCCACGAGTACGTGAACACCTCGACGAGCGGGGCGCGGGTGGACATCTCGCCCGCCGCGGTCGCGCGCCTGAACTCGGGGGACTCCATGATCCGGACCCGGATGTACAGGCCGATGGCCACCAGGGCGGCGCTGGCCAGGAACGGGATCCGCCAGCCCCAGCTCTGGACGAACTCGTCCGAGCCGAGACCGACGAGGGCGAACGCGCCGCTGGACATGAGCAGCCCGAGCGGCGAGCCGAGCTGGACGAACGAGGCGAGGAAGCCGCGGTTGCCGCGCGAGGCGTACTCGGAGGCGAGCACGGTGGCGCCGCCCCACTCGCCGCCCAGGGCCAGCCCCTGGACCAGCCGCAGCGTCACCAGCAGGATCGGCGCGAGAACCCCCGCCGTGGAGTACGTCGGCAGCAGGCCGATGGCGAACGTGGCCACGCCCATCAGCACCAGCGAGAACACCAGCGCCTTCTTGCGCCCGACCCGGTCGCCGACGTGGCCGAGGACGATGGCGCCGATCGGCCGTACCACGAAGCCCACGGCGAAGGTCGCGAACGCCGCGAGCGTGCCCAGCGCGGGGGAGAAGGTCGGGAAGAACAGTTTGTTGAGTACGAGCGCCGCCGCGGTGCCGTACACGAAGAAGTCGTAGTACTCCACGGCGGTGCCGATGACGCCGGAGGAGACGGCGGTGCGGACGTCCTTCGGGTCGGGGGAGGTCTGCGTCGAGGTCGGGTCGGTGGTCATGGTGGTCTCCGCTTCGCAGGAGAGTCTTCGCAAGGGGGGTCTTCGCAAGGCGCGAAGGGGCGGCGGCTCCGGTGAGCCGCCAGGGGGTGTCAGGCGACGGAGCCGGCCCGCCGGCCGAACACCATTCCGGCGGTCAGGCCCGTGCCGCCCGGATAGTTGCCGCTGAACAGGCCGCCCAGCGCCTCGCCCGCCGCGAACAGCCCGGGGACGACGGTGCCGTCCTCGCGCAGGACGCGCCCGTGGTCGTCCCCCTTCAGCCCGCCGAAGGTGAAGGTGATGCCGCAGGTCACCGGGTAGGCGTAGAAGGGCGGCCGGTCGATCGGCGAGGACCAGTTGCTCTTCGGGGGAGTGACGCGGGCGCGCCTGCCGTCCTTGACGGTGGGGTCGAACGGGCGGTCCGTCTCGATCGAGGCGTTGAACTCCTTGACGGTGGAGGAGAGCGCGGCGGCGTCGATGCCGAGGCCGTCGGCGAGCTCCTCGACGCTGCCGGCCTCGACGACGCTGATGCCCGGCATGTCGTACTCCTCGGTGCGGAGCAGCGGCCGGAGCCTGGCGTCGTAGATCTGGTAGGCGATCGAGCCGGGCTGGCGCAGGATCTCCCGGCCGTACTTGGCGTAGGTGTAGTTGCGGAAGTCGGCGCCCTCGTCGAGAAAGCGCCTGCCTTCCGCGTTGACGACGATGCCGAGCGGATAGCTCTGCCGGGTGAGGCGGTTGGTCAGCTCGCGGTTGCTCTCGTTGTGCTCGGCGAGGGCGTCCCACGCCACGCTGTGGCAGGTCGTCCAGTCGCCGCCGCGGGCGGCGCCGAGCTCCAGCGCGCGGAGCAGCAGCTCACCGGTGTTGTACGGCGTGCCGCGCACCTTCGCCCTGCCCCATCCGGCGCCGAGGTGCTCCTCCCGCATCCCGGGGTTGGCCTCGAACCCGCCGGAGGCGATGATCACCGAGTCCGCCCGCAGCTCGCCGGTGACACCGCCGGCGCTCTCGTACCGGACGCCGGTCACGCTCCCGCCGTCGCCGGTGAGGAAGCCCGTCACCCGGTGGCCGTAACGGATGCCGACGCCCCCGGCCTCGGCGGCGCGGGTGTGGTCGGCGACCAGGCCGACGCCGCCGCCGACGTTGCCGACGTGCAGGCCGCCCCAGAACAGGAAGCCGCCGTCCTCCCGCTCGTACGCCTGCCGCTCGTACATCAGCCGGTACCGGACGCCCTTGGCGGCGAGCCAGCGGATCGTGCCCGCGCTGTCGCCGATCAGCAGCTCGGTCATCCGGGCGTCGTTGCGCCCGCCGGTCACCTTGACCAGGTCGGCGGCGAACTCGTCCGCCGAGTAGGCGGGCACCACGGTGCGGGCGTGCCGCTCGTCGGGTTCGACGAAGTCCAGCAGGTCGTCCAGACCCGCGTGCGTGATGCGGGTCGCGCCCGCCGTGTAGTAGCTGTTCCCGCCCGCCAGCTCGCGCGGCGCGCGTTCCAGCAGGACGACCCGGCGCCCGCGTTCTGCGGCGGCGTGGGCTGCGGAGAAACCGGCGTTGCCGCCGCCTACGACGACGACGTCCGCGCGGTCGGGCGATTGTTCGCTCAACGTCTTGCCTTCCTCAGGAGTGCAGCAGCACCTTGGCCGCCTGCCGGGACTCGACCAGCTCCAGCGCGCGCTGATGGTCCGACAGGTGCACGGTGTGCGTGACGATGGATTCCAGGCCGGGGGCCGCGGCGAGCCTTTCCGGCACGCAGGCCCAGGTGGAGACGTCGTAGGCGCGGGAGCCGACGATCGTCTGCTCGTTCCAGGAGAGCTGGGCGGAGGAGAAGCGGGCCTGTCCGGCCGGAAGCCCGACGCAGATCAGCCGCCCGCCGCGGCCGAGCAGCCGGGTCGCGGTGGTCACCGCCGACGCGCTGCCCGCGGTCTCGAACACCACGTCGAACCGGCCGTACAGGGCCTCGACCTCGTCGGGGGCGGTGACGACCGCGTCCGCGCCGAGCCGCATCGCCCGCTCCGGGGCGTCCTCGGCCCTGCCGACCACGGTGACCCGCCGCCCGGCGAGCGCGCCGAGGGTGAGCAGGCCGATGGTGCCGGGGCCGATGACGCAGACGTCGTCGCCGGGGCCGAGCCGGGCGACGTCCACGGCGTGCGCCGCGACGGCGAACGGCTCCGCCAGCACGGCCAGCCGGTCGGGCACGTCAGGGGGCAGGATCGCGAGGTTGCGCGCCGGCACGGTGAAGCGTTCGGCGAACACCCCGTCCACGTCGAGCCCGAGGACCTTGCGGCTTTCGCACAACATGGACCGGCCCCGGCGGCACCAGGCGCACGCGCCGCAGGTGAGGTGCGCGCTGCCGACGACGCGGCTGCCGACGGGGACGGCGGCGCCAGGGCCGGTCTCGACCACGCGGCCGGTGTACTCGTGGCCGAGCACGAGGGGGAAGCTCGGCGCGTACCCGCTGCCGGGGCCGTAGTCGCCGTTGATCATGCCCAGGTCGGTGTGGCACAGACCGGCGGCCACCAGTTCGAGCAGCACCTCCCCCTCGGCGGGCCGGGGTTCGGGCACGTCGGCCCACTCCAGCCCGCCGGGGCCGGGCGCGGTTTTGACCAGCGCTTTCATCGCGTTCCCTGCTGCGCCTGCGGCCAGCCGAACGACGGCTCGGGGTGGGGGAGCGGCGGCAGCTCCCAGGTGGCCGCGGCCGGCGGGCCGGCCGCGTCGTCGACGCGCACGTCGACCACGACGGGACGGCGCAGGTCGATCGCGGTCTTCAGCGCCGGCCCGAGGTCGGACGCCTCGGTGACCGTGAGGCCCTCGCCGCCCATCGAGCGGGCGAGCGCGGCGAAGTCCGCCGAGTACGGCGTGCGGCTCGCGACGTGCTCGAAGCTCGTGGCGAGCTGCCGGTCCGCGCCGAAGTAGAGCTTCTGCTGGTCGCGGATGGAGACGTAGCCGCCGTTGTTCCAGACGACCCAGACGGCGGGGATGTCGTACTCGACGGCGGTCGCCACGGCGCTGGGGAACATCAGGAACCCGCCGTCGCCGACGACCGCGACGGCGGGCCGCTCCGGCGCGGCGAGGTGCGCGCCGAGCACGCCGCCGACGCCGAAGCCCATCGAGGCGAAACCCCAGCTCTGCAGCACGGTGCGGGGCGCGTCGGTGCGCCAGTTCTGCACGATCCAGTTGTGGTGCACGCCCACGTCGCTGAGCAGGATGCCGTCGGCGGGCAGCGCGCCGCGCAGCTCGGCCAGCACGCGCTCCGGCCGGATGGGGGTGGCGTCGGAGTGGTCGTGCGGCTCGGTGTGCGCGACCCACTTCGCCCGCGCCTCGCCGAGCTCGTCCAGCCAGCGGCGGCGCCCCCCGGCGACCGCGCCGGACGGCGGGAAATCGGGCAGCCGCTCCCGCAATTGGGCGAGCACCTCGCGCGGCGAGGCGCAGATGCCCAGCGCGGGCGGGAAGTTGCGGCCCAGCTCCTGCGCGTCCACGTGGACGTGGACGAGTTTCGCGGGCGGGAAGGAGTAGGTGTAGCCGGGCAGCCACGAGCTGGTCGCCCGGTCGTCGAACCGGGTGCCGAACGCCAGCACCAGTTCGGCGTTCCTGGCGGCGTGGTTGGCCTGGTAGGTGCCGTTGCGGCCGGTAGCGCCGAGCGCGAGCGGATCGCTGCTGGGAAATCCCGATTTGCCCAGCGGTGAGGTCGCGACGGGGAAGCCGTGCTCCCTGGCGAAGGCCAGCAGCTCCGCCTCCGCCTCGCTGCCCTCCACCCCGGACCCGGCGACGATCACCACGCGGGCGGAGTCGCGGATGAGCGCGCAGGCCGCGTCGAGCTCGGCGCGCCCCGCGCCCGGTGCGGCCGGCCGGCCGGTGCCCCAGTCGGCGGGGTCGGGGACCGGCTCGTCGGTGCGGTCCACGAACACGTCCAGCGGCACGTCCAGGTGCACGGGGCCGGGACGGCCGCCGCGCATCAGCGCGAACGCCTGCCGCAGCATGAGCGGGAGCTGCTCCGCGCGGGTGGCCTGGAAGCCGCGCTTGACGTACGGCCGGAGCACGCTGGGGAAGTCGGCCTGGAAGTGCCGCCCGGTCTCCTGGAACGGCCCGCGGTTGAACTGGCTCGTCGCGACGTTGCCGGTGATCGCCAGGAAGGCGGAGTCGTCCATCAGCGCGGAGCCGAGGGCGATGGGCAGGTTGGCCGAGCCGGGACCGCACGAGGTGAAGGTCGCCAGCGGCTGGTGCGTGATGCGGTGGTAGGCGTCGGCGATGAACCCCGCCAGCGACTCGTGGTGGACCGAGATCGTGGCGATCTCGTCCTGCCGCTCCACGAGGGCGTCCAGCAGGCCGAGGTCTCCGTGGCCGCAGAGACCGACGGCGTAGGGCACGTTCTCGCGGACCAGGTATTCGGTGATGATCTGTGCGCCGGTGAGGCTCACAGGCTGACCTCCATGATTGATTCCGCTGGTAGGAGCACAGCGATCTCTATCGCATTGCATCACATGCAACGCCTTGCATGATGTGAGATGGTAGGTAGTCTCTGAGTGGCACGTCAAGGAGACCTGAATGAGCGCAGCGGTACGCCCGAGCGGCCTGCATATCGACGGGGAATGGCGGGAAACGGCCGGCCGGATCGAGGTCCTGGACAAGTACTCCGGCGACATGCTCGCCGGCGTCGCCGAGGCCACACCGGCCGACGCCCAGGACGCGATCGCCGGCGCGTACCGCGCCTCGCACACCCCGCTGGGCGAGGGCGAACGAGCCCGCATCCTGTCCCGGGTCGCCGACCTGATGGAGGAACGGGCTGACCGGCTCGTCGACGACTACGTGGGGGAGACCGGCTTCCTGGAATCCGACGCGCGGGGCGAGCTGCGGCGGGCGGTGGGCATCTACCGGCTGAGCGCCGAGGAGGCGCTGCGCGTCGCGGGCGAGCAGGTGCCGCTCGCCGCGACGCCCGGCAGCGAGAACCGCCTGGCCTTCACCACCCGCGTGCCCGTCGGCGTGGTCGTCGCGATCTCACCCTTCAACGCCCCCCTGTCCACCGTCGCGCACAAGGTCGGCCCCGCCATCGCCGCGGGCAACGCGGTCGTGCTCAAACCGGCCGAGAAGACGCCGCTGAGCGCGATCAACGTCGTCAACGCGTTCATCGACGCCGGGCTGCCGCCCGGCCTGCTGCAACTCGTGTGCGCGCCGGGCGGCGTGATCGGGCCCGCGCTGCTCGGCGACGACCGGGTGCGCTTCTACACCTTCACCGGCTCCACCGCCGTGGGACGCCTCATCTCCGCAGGCGCCGGCCTCGCCAGGACCCACCTCGAACTCGGCTCCAACAGCGTCTCGATCGTCGCCGCCGACGCCCGGCTCGACGACGTCGTACGGCTGGTGGCCACGGCCGGCTTCCGCAAGGCCGGCCAGGTGTGCACCAGCGTGCAGCGCCTCCTGGTCGAGCACACCCGCTTCGACGAGCTGACCGAGGCGCTGGCCGACCGCGTCGCCGGGCTCAAGGCGGGAGATCCGCGGGCGGCGGGCACCGACGTCGGCCCGCTCATCTCCGAAGCCGCCTCCCGGCGCGCCGCGACCTGGGTCGAGACGGCGGGCAAAGCGGCGCGGCTGCGGGTCGGGGGCGAACGCTCCGGCAGCGTGCTCACGCCGGCGCTGCTCGCCGAGCCGCCCGAGGAGAGCGAGGTGCTCACCGAGGAGATCTTCGCGCCCGTCGTGTCCGTCGTCCCCGTGCGCGACCTCGACGACGCGATCGCCAGGGTCAACGCGGGCCGGTACGGGCTGCAGGCCGGCGTCTTCACCCAGGACCTCGACCGTGCCTTCCACGCCGCCCGCACCCTGCGCGTCGGCGGCGTCATGATCAACGACACCTCCAGCTACCACGCCGACGCCATGCCGTACGGCGGGGTCAAGGACAGCGGGCACGGCGTGGAGGGCCCCCGGTACGCGGTCCACGACATGACCGACCCGCGCATCGTGGTGCTCAACCTGCGCCGGCCGGAATGAGAGGACATCGATGAGCGAGACCTACGACGTCGTCGTCGCCGGAAGCGGCGCCGCCGGGCTCACGGCCGCCCTGGCCGCGGCCACGAGCGGCGCGCGCACCCTGGTGATCGAGTCCGCGGCTGAGATCGGCGGCACCAGCGCGCTCGGCGGCGGACGCGTGTGGCTGCCCGCCAACGGCACACCCGAGAACGCGGGCGACTCCGAGGAGCTGGCGAACCGGTACCTCGACCAGATCTTCGACACCCGGTACGAGGCGATGATCCGCACGTTCGTCCGGGAGGCCCGCGTGATGGCCGCCTTCGTGGAGAAGCACTCCCCGCACCGGTTCGTCGTCTGCCCGAACTATCCCGACTACCACCAGGACCGCGCGGGGGCGACCCGCGGCGGGCGGTGCTTCGACGTGGCGCCGGTCGATCTTCGTGAGCTGGTGCCTGAGGCGCGGGCGGTCCGGCAGCCGCCGGGATACAGCCCGATCACGCACGCCGAATGGGAGAAATGGCGCTACCCGGACCGTATGGATCGCGAGCTGCTCGCGGACAGGATGGCTCAGGGGATCCGGACGGGCGGGCTCGGGCTGGTCGCCGCGCTGCTCGACGGGGTCGTCAGGGCCGGCGCCACGGTCAGGACGAGCACCGCACTGCTCGGAGTGCTGACCGCCGACGGCGGCGCTGTCACTGGTGTGCGGGTGCGCGACGGCGACGGTGAGCGGATCATCCGGGCGTCCTCGGTCGTGCTGGCCACCGGCGCGTTCGACGCGACGGACGAGCTGCGCCACCGGCTGCTGCCGGCCGGGCTCGGTGTGTCCGCCTCGGCGCCCAGCGACACAGGGATCGCCCTCACCGTCGCCGGCGACCTGGGCCTGCCCGTCGACAACCTGTCCGAAGGCTGGTGGATGCCCATGGCGCGGCCCGAGGGCGACCTCGTGGACGGCCTGCCGTACCCGCGCGGGCTCGTGCGCGAGCGCGGGGTGCCGCGGCAGATCGTGGTCAACCGGCAGGGCCGGCGCTTCGTGGACGAGGCGGCGCCGTACAACGAGTTCGGCAAGGCCATGCACCGGCTCGAACCCGGCGACGAAGCGTACCTGATCTTCGACGAGGGCTTCCGCGAGCGCTACCCGCTCCCCGGGCTGACCCCGGACGGCCCCCTGCCGGGCCACATCGTCACCGCTGACAGCCTGGCCACCCTCGCCAGGCGCATCGGCGTGGACCCGGACGGGCTCGCCGCGACCGTCGAGCGCTGGAACGGCTTCTGCGCCGAGGGCGCCGACCACGACTTCCAGCGGGGCGCGAACGCCTACGACGACTACTACGGCGACCCCTGGCAGGAGGGCAACCGCTGCCTGGGGCCGATCGACCGGGCGCCGTACTACGCGATGCGCGTGTACTCGGGGGTGATCGGGTCCAAGGGCGGGCCCGTCACCGACCCCGCCGGGCGCACCCTCACCCGCGAGGGGCCGCCCCTGCCCGGTTTGTACGCGGTCGGCAACGCCGCGGCCTTCTGGACCCGCGACGGCTACCCGGGGCCGGGAGCGACCCTCGCCGTGGGCATGACCTTCGGCTACCTCGCGGGCCTGCACGCCGCCACCCGCTGAACCGGGGCTGCGAACTCCAGGCCCTCGCCGCTCCGGTATCGGATGGCGCGCCTCGGCCGATCGCTCAGGCATCCGGCCGGTCGGCGGTTCCGGGCCGGTCGGTCGCTCAGACCGTTGCGAGGTGTCAGGCGCCGACCGTGACGGCTGTGTGGGCGGGCAGCCACCGGCTGACCAGCTCGGTGGCGAAGGGCCTGAGCGGCACCGCCACGGCGACCACATGCCCTGCAGCGTCCTGCCCGAGCAGCAACTGCACCGGCACCTGGAGGGTGGTGGCGGCAGGGGCGGGGGCCGCGTCGGCGGGGAAGCTCAGTGTGCTCTGGGCCAGGGCGCATCCGCCGGTGGAGGTGGGCTTGTCGGTCACGACCCGGCGGGGAATCGTCAGGATTCCGTCTGCCAAGCCCCATTGGGTGGCCTGGGTAGGATCGAGGGACGGCACGGAGACGAGCATCGCAATCGCGATACCGATCCCGGCCGCGTTCTGGCCGACCATCAGGTCCTGCGTGATCGACAAGTCCCCCGTCACAGCGACGGGGTCGACCAGGCCGGCCTGGCCTGAGACCTGCCGCAGCACCAGGATCCCGTCATCGCTGAGCTCGGCGGGATCGGGTTCGGCCAGGGCGATCAGCGGCCCACGGGCGGTCTTGACCGCCCAGACCGGCACCTGCACAGGGGTCCGAAGCGATGCCATGACGTCACTCTTCCGCGCTGCTGGTGCCGCCGATGATCGGGATCTCCTTGAGGATGTTCATGAGCGCCTCGTCCCCGTCGTCGATCGTTGAGTCGTCGGTGTATTGCTGCTGCAAGGCAGGGAGGGGGGCGTTGCTGACAAAGTCGCTGACATCGGAGAGTAAGCTGACTCCGAGTTGCTGGATGCGTACCCATGGCCTGGGTATGTCCACGATGCTCAGGCTCATTGGTAAGGTCTCGCCGCCCGCGGTGCGGGTGTCGTCGTTACCCCCCTTGAAACCGGCTCTGATGTAGTTCTGTCCCTCGTCAACCATGCGTCCTCCCCACCAGGTGATGGCCGGTTGCTGGATCGATGGCGCACGCCGCTCACTGTCAAGCCTCTCCCAGCAGCCGCGCCTTGTCAGGCTTCTGACCCTGTCCATATCAGGCCAGCTCACACTCAACGTGGCTGCGGATCACCCAAAGATCATCGAGCGGTTCCGAGACACCTTCTCAGGTGTCGGGGCGGTCGGTGGTCGTGGGGCGGTCGATCCAGTCCGGGGCCGGTGGTTCCTCCGTGGGGGCCGCTGCCCAGCCCGGGGGCACGGTGAGGAGGCCGCGGGCCATGCTCGCCCGCCACGCGTACCAGCGCACCAGCTTGGTCAGGACCGTCATGCGATCGCGGGTCAGCCGCTGGGCGGGACCGGAGATGCTGATGCTGGCGTCCACCACCCCTTCGGGCGAGAAGACCGGCGCGGCCACGCAGCGCAGCCCCGCCTCCAGCTCCTCGTTGTCGAGGCTGTACCCGGTGCGGCGGATGCGCGCCAGCTCGTCGTACAGCTTCTCGACCGTGCCGATGGTGTGCACGGTCCGCACCGGCAGCTCCGCGTCCGGATATCGCTTCCCGACCTCGGAGCCGTCCAGGCCCGCCAGCAGCGCCTTGCCCATGGAGCTGCAGTGCGCCGGCGACAGCTTGCCGGCCCATGAGTGCATGCGCACCGTGTGCCAGCCGTCGACCACCTGCACGGTCTTGGCGACGGTGTCGTCGAGCACGGCCAGGTGCCCGGTCTCGCCGGTGCGTTCCACCAGCTCCCGCAGGAACGGGGTGACCACGGAGGCGAGATCCTGACGGGCGGCCAGCAGCGAGCCCAGCACGGCGATCCGCGGCCCGAGCGTGTAGTTGCCGGCCGACGCCGCCACGAGGTATCCGGCCGAGGCCAGGGTCGCCGCCAGCCGGGACGCGCTGGACTTGTGGATGCCGAGTTCGAGGGCGATGTCGGTGATGCCGACCACCCGTCGGTCGGCGCTGAACATGTCGAGGATGTCCAGGCCCCGGCGGAGCGCGACGATCACGTTCTGCCCGGATTGCCGGTCCCCTCCGGCGGCGGGTGGGGTCCAATCGCCCATGCTTGAATCCTAGTCAGCGACGATCGCGCTCAAGCACGCCGACGCCGCCGAGCCGCACATCCACGGGTCAGTGTCATGGGCCCGGCGCGGAGGCTACGTCGGGCCGGACATCTGCCGGTTCGCGTCACCGTCCCGGCGTGGAGATCGCGTCGGGACGGGCATCTGCCGGTTCGGGTCATCGGCTCGCTGTCGAGGCTGCGTCGAGTCGCGCGACGTCCTCCTCGCTGAGCCGCACCTGCCCGGCGGCGAGCAGGTCGCGGAGCTGGCCGGTGTCGCGGGCGGAAGCGATGACGCCGCTGACGGCGGGCCGGACGGCCAGCCAGGCGAGGGCGACGGCGGCCGGCGCGGCCTGGTGGCGGGCGGCCACCTCGTCGAGCGCGCGAAGCACCGCGTGGCCGCGCTCGTCCAGGTACGCCGCAGCGGCCTGGGCCCTGGGGCTGTGCACCGTCGCGCCGTCGCGGTACTTGCCGGTGAGGAACCCGCGGGCGAGCGAGTAGTACGTCATGACGGTCAGGCCACGCTCGCGGGCGAGGGGGATGATGTCGGCCTCGATGCCGCGCTCCATGAGGCTGTACTCCTTCTGGATCACGGTCGGGCCGTGCAGCCCCTCCCGCTCCGCCACGTCCAGCCATGCGGCGATCCGCTCGGCGCTGAAGTTGGACACGCCGATCGCGGCGATCAGCTTGTCGTCCCGCAGTCGGGAGAAGGCCCGCGCGATCTCCTCGATGGGACGGTTCTCCTCGTCGAAGTGGGCGTAGTAGAGGTCGATCGACGAACGGCCGAGCCGGGCGAGGGAGTCGTCGGCGGCGGCGCGGATGTTGTCAGGGGCGAGCCCCTGCCGGCGCTTCGACTGGCTCACCTTGCTGGCGATCGACACCGGCGGGCCGTCGCCGCGCCCGGCCAGCCAGGCGCCGATGATCGTCTCCGACTCGCCGCCGGAGTTGCCCGGCGCCCACTGCGAGTAGGAGTCGGCGGTGTCGATGAGCGTGCCGCCCGCCGCCACGAACGCGTCCAGGACGGCGAACGAAGCGTCGCGGTCGGCGGTCCAGCCGAACACGTTGCCGCCGAGCACGATCGGAGCGGGCTCGGCGCCGCCTGCCGGATTGATCCCCTGCATGTCCATGTATTGCATAATGCCCAAACCTTTGCATAACCTGCAACACGTGCACGGCTCGGACCCGGCTGAAGTGCTGTTCTCCCCACTGTCCCTTCCCGGCGGCGCGGTGCTGCGCAACCGGGTCGCCAAGGCCTCGATGGAGGAGAACCTCGCGGCGCCCGGCCAGATTCCCGACCACCGCCTCCGCAAGCTCTACCGCGGCTGGGCCGCCGGCGGCGCCGGCCTGCTCATCACCGGCAACGTCATGGTGGACGCCCGCGCGATGACCGGGCCGGCCGGGGTCGTCCTCGACGCGCGGGCGCCGCTTCAGCCGTTCGCGGCCTGGGCCGCCGCCGCACGCTCCGGCGGCGCCGCCGCGTGGATGCAGCTCAACCACCCCGGCCGCCAGGTACGCGCCGACCTGGGCGGCGTCGCCTGGTCGCCGTCGGGCGTCCCGATCTCCGGGGCAGGCGGCTTCGCCCGGCCGGTCGCCATGGACGACGACGACCTCCGGGCCGTGATCGCCATGTTCGCCACCAGCGCGGCTCGCGCGATCGAGGCCGGCTTCACCGGGGTGCAGATCCACGCCGCGCACGGTTACCTGCTCTCGCAGTTCCTGTCCCCGCTCGCCAACCGGCGCACCGACCGCTGGGGCGGCCCGATCGAGCGGCGGGCCCGGCTGCTGATCGAGATCGTGCGGGCCGTACGCGCGGCCATGCCCGCCCACGCCGCGCTCGGCGTCAAGCTCAACACGGCGGACTTCCAGCGCGGCGGCTTCCGGCAGCAGGACGCGGTACGCGTCGTCGAGCTGCTGGGCGAGCACCCCGTGGACCTGGTGGAGCTGTCGGGCGGCAGCGCCGAGCGCCCGGTCATGCACGGGGCCGGCCTCGACGAGAGCACCCGGGCGCGGGAGGCGTACTTCCTCGACCTCGCCCACGAGATCGTCGCGGCCTCGCCCGTCCCCGTCATGCTGACCGGCGGCATCAGAACCGTGGAAGGGGCCCGCGAGGTCCTGCGCGCCGGGGTGGCCGTCGTCGGGGTGGCCACCGCCCTCGCGCAACGCCCCGCCCTGCCCCGCGACTGGTTCCACGGACGGCCCGGCCCCGCGCCGCTGCCCGCCTCGTCGGCGGCCGACAAGGCGACGGCCTCCGCCGCGAAGCAGGCCGCGGTCCGGTGGATACTGCGCCGGACCGCCGCCCGCGGCGTCGCCCCCGAGACCGCCGATCCCGACGCCGCGCTGCGCCTGGACGCGCGGCGCCGCGCCCGGCTGCTGCGCCGCTACCGCGACTGGCTGGCCCGCCACACCTCGTCGCGGAACGGGTAGGGAGGCTCGCTGGCCTCCCGAGCCGAGCCGCCCACGCCTCGTCGCGGAACGGGTAAGGAAGCCGCTAGCCTCCCGCCACCACGCCGACCTCCCACAGCCGGGCGAAGTTCGCCGCGTACGCCTCCACGACGCCCCGCTCGGACAGCTCCACCATCGCCTCGTCGTTACGCCGCAGCGAGGTGGCGTTGAAGTTGTGGCTGCCGGTCATCACCCAGCTCCGCCCGCCCGCCTGCCCGGTGACCACGAGGTACTTGGAGTGGACGCGCCCGGCCGGGGTCGAGCCGTCGAGCACCCGCCGCCGCACCCCGGCGGCGTCGAGCGCGGCGGTGACCGCGTCGTCGGCCGGGCCGTGCACGACGCGTACCCGGCATCCCGCGCTCACCAGCGCCGCGAGCCGGTCGACGATCGCGAGGCGGGTGGCGTCCCACTCGGACTGGCCGATCTCGACCCGGGTGCGGCCCATGCGGTCGCAGCGGACCTCGCCGAGCCGGTCGGCGATCGGGTCGCGGTCGGCGACCGGGTAGAACTGGGCGGTGATCCGGCCGCCCCGCCCGCCGGCGGTGACGGTGGTGTCGTAGTCGGGGTTCTGCACCTCGGCGGCGAGGTCGTCGAAGTACTTGCCGTACCCCTTGAAGAGCCGGCGGTCGCCGGGCAGCACGACCAGGTTGTTCCAGTAGCTGGTGGAGTTGACGTCGGTGATGTTGTTGGAGGCCTGGACGACGACGTCCCGCCGGCCGCCCGTCTCGGAGAACAGCGAGAACTTGTTGTGCATGCCCTTGGTGCCCTGGCAGGAGGTGGTGTTCCCCTCCGGGCTGAGGTGACCGCAGACGTGCACCCACGAGGTGGCCGACTTGTCGGTGCCGAGCGTGCTGATCAGCGAGGCGGCGGCGGGGTTGTCGATCTGGTAGCCGTCCATGACCATGCGGACCTCGACGCCGCGGCGGTAGGCGTCGAGCAGCACCGCCGCGTAGTCGGCGCCGGCGTCGCCCGAGACGACGAACTCGGCGATCTCGATCGACGACCCGGCGGGAGCCTGCTTGATCAGTGAGCAGATCCGTTCCACGACCGCGGTCGCGGCGCCGGCGACCGGGTCGTTGAAGGCGGCGCCGGTCTCGACCGGCGCCACGGCGGCGTTGCGGCAGGCGCTGCGGGCAGGCTCCGGCAGGGCGGCCTGAGCGGCGGGTACGTTGATCGTCTGGACGGAAAGGGTGGTCAAGGCGGCGAGACCGGCAAGTACGGCAGTGCGGAGGGGCATGAAGGGTTTCCTTGGGTGAGGGCGGGCGAGAAAGGCTGTTAGCCGACGGACACCTGCGAGAAGTCAGGCCGTCCGCTGACCGGCATCTCCAGGCCCTGGACGTCGTCGCGGACGGCGTAGTTGTTCTTCAGGTCCACGGGGAAGAGGCCGACCGCGTCCTCCCAGATGATCTTGTCGGCCTGGGCGTAAAGGGTCTTGCGCTCGTTCTGGTCCAGCGAGGCGCGCGCCTTGGCCAGGATCGAGTCCAGATCCTTGTTGCAGTAGCCCATCCGCTTGGCCTCGCAGGTGTACAGCCGGTTCAGCGTGAAGTCGGCGTCGCCGGTGCCGGTGGTGTTGGTCTGCAGGTTCATGTCCCACTGCAGGGCGGCGAAGTCCTTCAGCCAGGTCGCCCGCTCCTTCTCCTGCGGCTGCACCTTGATGCCGACCTTCTCCCAGGACGAGATGAACGCCTGCGCCATGGCCCGGATGTTCGGCCCGCCCGACAGCGGCCACTGCATGGTGGTGGTGACGCCATTCGGGTATCCGGCCTCGGCGAGCAGCTTCTTGGCCAGGGCCGGGTCGTAGGAGTACGGCTCCAGCTCGGCCGACCCGAAGACCGCCTGGGTGACCGGCGACCTGGCCACCGTGCCGAGGTCGCCGAACAGGTCGCCGACGACGCTCTTGACGTCGATGGCGTGCAACATGGCCTGGCGTACCTTGACGTCGTCGAACGGCTTGTTGTTCTGGTTGAACCAGATGAAGTAGTAGTTGAAGCTCGGGCCGATCCCGTACTTGATCCCGTCCACGCCGGACACCTCGGCCACCTGGTCGGGCGGGATCGAGGCGAGCACGTCCACCTCGTCGTTGTTCAGCGCGGTGATCCGCGCGGAGATCTCCGGCATGTTGAGGATCTGCAGCTTCGCCACCTTGGCCTTGGCGCCCCAGTAGGTGTCGTTGCGGCTGAGCTCCACCTTGTCGTCGGGGCTGAAGGAGTCGAACTTGAACGGCCCGGTGCCGATCGGTTTCTGCCAGTACGCGTCGCTGGCGACCTTGTCGCCCTGGCCGATGAACACCAGGGACAGGGTGCTGGGCAGGGTGCCCAGCGGCGCGGAGGTGCGGAAGGTCACCGTGCGGTCGTCGGTGGCCTCGACGGCGGTGATGGAGGCGAGCAGTGGCGCCAGCGACCCCTTCAGGCCGATCAGCCGCTCCACGGAACCCTTGACGTCCTTGGCGGTGAAGGCGCTCCCGTCGCTGAACGTCACCCCCTCGCGGAGGTGGAACACCCACGTCCTGTCGTCGGGGCTCTCCCACGAGGTGGCCAGTTTGGGGGCCGCCTGGCCGTCCTTCATGACGGTGAGCGTCTCGAGCCCCTGCTGGACGGCGGTCTGGACGGCCTCTTCCGCCGGGTACTGCTGGACGTCGAGCGACACGGGGAACAGTTGCGGCGCATAGCGGAGCACCTGCTCCTCGCCGGCAGCGCCGCCGGAGCCGCCGGAGCCGCCGCAGGCCGCGAGGCTCATCACCAGGGCGATGGCGGCGAGGCGGTTCCCGGCCCGGGATCGTGTGATCATGGCCTCTCTCCTTGCTTGGACGGCAGCGTGAAGGTCGCCGCCACGGGGTGATGGTCCGAGGGGGCGTTCCCGGACGAGAAGAAGTCGACGACCTCGCTGGCCCGGGTGGCGATCGGCCCCCGGGAGAAGATCCAGTCGATGGCCTTGGACGGGGACCCCAGCGGGGACAGGCGCGTTCCCCTGCCGGTGGCGAACGGCAGCGGCGACACCGGGTGGGTGACCGGCGACGTGCGTCCCAGCGCGGTGAACGAGTCGAGGAAGCCGCTGTTGCCGAGCTCCCACAGCGGCTGCCCGATGTCGTTGATGTCCACGGTGAACAGGCACGCCTCGTCGCCGGAGATCTCGTCCAGCGCCGCGGCGACCTGCCGCGCCTGCCCGGTCCGCAGGTTGCGGCCGTCCTCCCGCTCCCGCGCGTGGCCGGGCCAGGTCAGGTGCGCGGTGGAGAACACCAGCGTCCGCGCCCCGCCGGCCCTGGGGCGCAGCCGTACCCAGAACAGCCTGGCGCCGGCGTCGAGGATGCCGACGTCCCTGGTCCCGTGCTCCACGAGGTCGAACAGCTCCCGCCGCCACCACAGGTTGCTCTGCGTCCCCCATCCGGGGAAGTCGTCGTGCACCCGCGCGTGACCCGGCATGGCCTCGTCCACCACCGCGCGCGAGCGGGGGCGAAGCTCCTGGGTCGCCAGGAGGTCGGGCGGCCGGGTGGTGAACAGGTCGCGGATCGCCGGCTCCCGCTGCTCCAGATGCCAGTCGCCCCACAGGTTGTAGGTCATGGCGACGAAGGTGAACGATCCGGTCAGCATGCTGATCCCTTCGATTCAGTCGGCGCGCGCGGCCCGCGCGGCCCAGGCGGTCGGCGCGTTGTACTCGACCACCGAGTGGTGCTGCCGTTCGCCCGCGTAGCCGATGACCGTCAGCGAGGTGTTCACCGGCGGGGCGAAGGCGAGGTGGCCGGGCGGCGGCAGGCGCAGCGCGGCGGCCGCGGCCACCCGGATCGGGCCGCCGTGGGTGAACACGACGACGGTCGCGTCACCGGCCGTCATGCCCGCGGCGTCGGCGAGCGCCCGCCACACCCGCCGGCGCAGCTCGGCGAAGGTCTCGCCGCCGCCGCGCCGCACGTCCTCGCCACGGCCGAGCGCCGCGAGCACCTCCGGATGCTCCTGCGCGATCTCGGTGAACGGCCGGCCCGCCCAGGTCCCGATGTCGGCCTCGCGCAACCGGGCGTCCCGCTTGACCTGGACGTCGAGCCGGCGCAGGTACGCGCCCGCCGTGTCCCAGGCCCGCGGCAGGTCGCTGGAGACGACCAGCTCGGGCGTCCCGAAGCGGGCCAGCAGCACGGACGCGGCCATCTCGGCCTGCTCGCGCCCGGCGGCGGTGAGCCCCGAGTCGGCCTGCCCCTGGTAGCGCTCCTCGACGTTCCAGAGCGACTCGCCGTGCCGGACCAGGACCAGCCGCACCCGGCCGCTCACCGGGAACTCCCCGGTGAGGCGGGCAGCTCGGGGAAGTGACAGGCGGAGGAGTGGTCACCCAGCCGGTCGGCCAGCGCCGGCTCCTCCGTGGCGCAGCGATCCTGGGCCTTCCAGCACCGGGTCCTGAACCGGCAGCCGGACGGCGGCGACACGGGCGACGGGATGTCGCCCGTGAGGATGATCTGCTGTCGCGGCGGCGCGGCCCACGGCCGGGTCACCGGCACCGCGGACAACAACGCCTGTGTGTACGGGTGCACAGGAGCGGCGAAGATCTGCTCCGTCGTGCCCATCTCCACGACCTTCCCGAGGTACATCACCGCCACCTCGTCACTGATGTGCCGCACCACCGACAGGTCGTGGGCGATGAACAGGAAGCTGAGCCCCAGCTCCGCCTGGAGGTCGACGAGCAGGTTCAGCACCTGCGCCTGCACCGAGACGTCCAGCGCCGAGACCGCCTCGTCGCAGATCACCAGCCGCGGCCGGAGCGCCAGCGCGCGGGCGATGCCGACCCGCTGGCGCTGCCCGCCGGAGAACTGGTGCGGGTAGCGGTCGGCGTGGTCCGGGTTCAGCCCGACCCTGGACAGCAGGTCCCGCACCTCGGCGGCCCACCTGTCGCGGGGCACGACACCGGGGTTGATGAGCCAGGCCTCGCTGATGATCTGCTCGACTGTGAGCCGGGGGTTCAGCGACGCGTACGGATCCTGGAAGATCATCTGCACCTGCCGTCGCGCCTGCCGCAGGTCGGCACCCGGGAGGGTCAGCAGGTCACGGCCGTCGAAGAGCACCTGCCCCGACTCCGGCGGCGCCAGGCCGATGACGGTACGCGCCAGCGTCGTCTTGCCCGAGCCCGACTCGCCGACCAGGCCCAGCGTCCGGCCCGCCGGCAGGTCGAACGAGACGCCCGAGACGGCCTGGACGGCGCCCACCTTGCGGCGCAGCAGAGAGGAGCGGACCGGGAAGCTGGTGCGCAGGTCTCTGACCGACAGCAGCGGCTCAGCCGGGGACGACGACATCGGCCACGACCTCCTTCGCGTGGTGGCAGGCGGCCCGATGCGACGCGGGCCGGGCGGGCACGGGCAGCAGCTCCGGCCGCTCGGCGCCGCACACGTCGGTGGCGAAGTCGCACCGGGGCTGGAACGGGCAGCTCGCGGGCAGCCGCATGAGGTCCGGCGGCGAGCCCTTGATGGGCGTCAGCCGTTCGCGCGGGCCGTCCACCGCCGGGATCGAGGCCATGAGACCACGGGTGTAGGGATGCCCGGTCGTTTCGTAGACCTCGCGCAGGCCGCCGGTCTCCACGACCCGGCCGGCGTACATGAGCATGACCCGGTCGGCGACGCCGGCCACCACGCCGAGGTCGTGGCTGATGAGGATCATCGCCATGCGGTGCTCCGACTTCAGCTCGGCGAGCAACGCCATGACCTGCGCCTGGACGGTGACGTCCAGGGCGGTGGTGGGCTCGTCGGCGATGAGCACCCTGGGCCGGAGAGCGATCGCCATCGCGATCATCACCCGCTGCCGCATGCCGCCGGAGAACTGGTGCGGATAGTCGTCGACCCTGCGATCGGCCGCCGGGATGCCCACCCGGTCCATCAGCTCGATCGCCTGGCGCCGCGCCTCGGCGCGGGAGGCGCCACGACGGCGCCGGAACAGCTCGCCGATCTGCGCGCCGACCCGGAAGACCGGGTTGAGCGAGCTGAGCGGGTCCTGGAAGACCATGGCCAGGTCGGTCCCGTTGAGCCGCCGGTTGTCCGATCGCGGGCGGGTCAGCAGATCCGTGCCGTCATAGACGATCCGGCCGCCGGTCACCTCTCCCGCCGGTCGCGGCACCAGCCCCATCAGGGCCTGGGCGGTGACGCTCTTACCGCTGCCGGTCTCGCCCAGGATGGCCAGGGTCTCCCCGGCGGCCAGGTCGAAGCTCACCCGGTCGACGGCGGTGACCGTTCCCGCCCTGGTACGGAAGCGCACCGTCAGGTCCTGCACCGACAACAGTGGGTCGTCCATCACATGCTCCTCAGCCGCGGATCGAACCGGTCGCGCAGCGCGTCACCCAGCACGCCGAAGCTGATCACCAGGACGGCCAGGCCGATGCCGGGGATCGTGGAGATCCACCACGCGTTGGACAGGTAGTCCCGGCCGTTGGCAATGGTCAGCCCCCAGCTCGGCGTGCTGGCCGGGGTGCCGAGGCCGAGGAAGCTCAAGGACGCCTCGGCCAGGATCACGTGGCCCAGCTCCACGGTCGCGACCACCAGGATCGGCGCGATCATGGACGGCAGGATGCTGCGGATCACCAGATGCCAGGTCCGCGCGCCGAGGGTGCGGGTGGCGTCCACGAAGTCCCGGCTTTTCAGCCCGAGCACCTGGCTGCGGGTGACCCGGGCGAACGTCACCCAGTTGGAGATGGACAGGACGATGACGACGTTCACCACGCTCGGCCCGAGGATCGAGGCGATGAAGATGGCCAGCAGGATCGACGGGAAGGTGAGCTGCACGTCCGCCAGCCGCATCAGCACCATGTCCGGCCAGCCGCCGAAGTACCCGGCGGCGATGCCGGCGGCGACGCCGATGACGCCGGCGAGCACGAGCGTCGCCACACCGACGGTGATGGACACCCGCGCGCCCTGCAGCATCTGGGCGAGCACGTCCTGACCGACCTGGTCGGTGCCGAAGAAGGCGGTCTGCCCGCCCGGCAGCACGGTGCCGGGCGGCTTCAGCCGGGAGCCGAGGTCGGTGGCGACCGGGTCGTACCGCAGCAGGATCGGCCCGACCACCGCGGCGGCCACGTAGCAGGCGATCACCGACAGCGAGACGATGATGCGCAGCCGCCCGAGCCTGACCCGCGTCCTGCCCGCCGCCGGTCGGACGGCGTCGCCGTCCGGGGGCGCGGCGGTCCTGGTCAGGACGTTCTCCGTTGGCCTGTCCATGGTCACCGTCCCAGCCGGATGCGCGGGTCGAGGTAGCCGTACAGGACGTCCACGACCAGATTGATCAGCACGAAACCGCCGGCGATCAGCAGGATCGCGGCCTGCACCACGTTGTAGTCACGAGCCGAGATGGAGTCGATGAGCAGCCGCCCGACGCCGGGCCAGGAGAAGACCGTCTCGACGATGACCGCGCCGCCCAGCAGCTTGCCGAACTCCAGACCGGCCACCGTCACGATCGGGATGAGCGCGTTACGGATGGCGTGCACGAAGATGACCAGCCGCTCCGGCAGGCCCTTGGCGCGGGCGGTCTGGATGTAGTTCTCATGGACGACGTCGAGCAGCCCGCTGCGGGTCAGCCGGATCAGGACCGCGATCAGCGGCAGGGCCAGGGTGACGCCGGGCAGGATCAGCCGGTCGAGCCCGCCGTGCCCGCCGCTGGCCAGCCAGTGCAGTTGCCGGGCGAACACCAGGATGAACATGATCCCGATCCAGAACGACGGCATGGACTGCGACAGCAGCGCGAGCACCGAGACCACGCGGTCGGCCAGGCGGTTCACCCGCAGCGCGCCGAGGACGCCGAGCGAGATCCCGAGCACCAGGCCGATCGCCATCGCCACCACGGCGAGCTGGAGGGTGAGCGGGAACTTGTCCACCACCAGGCCCAGGGCGTCACCGTGGTAGCGGTAGGAATCGCCGAAGTCGAACCGGGCCACCTCGCTGAGATAGATCCCGTACTGCACCAGGACGGGGCGGTTCAGGCCCATCTGCTCGCGCAGCCGCGCGATCTCGTCCCTGGTGGCGTCGGAGCCGAGGATGAGCTGGGCCGGGTCGCCGGGAACCAGCCGGAGCACCAGGAACACGATGGTCACGGCGCCCCACAACACGAAGACGGCGAACAGCGTGCGCCGGATGAGGTACGCGGTCATGGCAGGGCCGATCGCTGTCGGCCGGCGTCCCGTTTCAGCATCGCCAGGCAACTCCTGGGTGGGCCAGGACGCGGCAAGCGTCCGGCGGTGAGGGGTGGGGTTCGAGGGGGAAGGCCGCATTCGATCCGGCCCGGCACATTAACGTTAATGCGATTGACGGATGATGCTAGGACCGGCCGATGTGGCCGTCAAGGGTCCGATCGGCCTCCACTGCCTGACGGAGGCGCTCATCGAGCTTGCTACATAGGCATTGAGCTGCCAATACAGTCATGCGAAGAATTCACCGCAACGCCCGTCCAGGAGTGAGACGCTCCTCGGAGGGTTGACGGCCGCTCACCATTAACGTTAATTTCCGACCCATCGGAAGCGAATGAGAGAAGGCGCGCGAATGGCTGGGGGCCGGCGTCACACCTTGCGGGACATCGCCGCGACGTTGAACCTGTCGGTCAACACCGTCTCCCGCGCCCTCTCAGGGAAAGATGGCATGGGGGAGCAGACCAGGGCCCTGGTGCTTGCCGAGGCGGAACGGGTCGGCTACGTGCCGAACTCCATGGCCAGGTCGCTCGTGACGGGCTCCGCGATGACCTTCGGCCTGGTCATCACCAACCCCTCCAACCCGTTCTACGCGCAACTGATCTCCAGCATCGAGTTACGCGCCCGGACCTACGACTACTCACTGCTCCTGACGGTCACCGAGGAATCGGCGGAGAACGAGACGCGCGCCGCCGAGTCGCTGCTGCGATCCTCCGTGAGCGGCGCGATGGTCGTCCCCGTTCAGGCGAGCGCCGACCCGTGGCGGCGGCTCAGCACCGTCGGCGTGCCCACCGTGTTGCTCAACCGGGACCTGCCCGACCTCGGCTACCGCTTCGTCGGCACCGACAACGAACTCGGCGGCTACCGCGCCACCGCGCACGCCATCGCCCGCGGCGCCCGCTCGATCGTGGTGCTGGAGGAGGACCTGCCGATCACCACCATCGCCGACCGGATCGCCGGCTTCCGCCGGGCCATGGCCGAGGCAGGCCTCGCCACGGCGCACGGCAGCGTCATGCGGGTGCCCACCCGCCGGATCGAGCAGGCCGCCCAGCCGTGGCAGCCGCAGCAGGCGTACGAGATGGCGCGCCGCCTGTTACGCCGGGCCAGGCTGCCGGACGCGGTCGTGGTCGGCAACGACTACTTCGCGCTCGGCCTGTATCGCGCCCTGGAGGAGCACGGGCTCAGGGCGCCGGACGACATGATGGTGATCGGGTTCGGCGACCACCCCTTCTCCGCGTTCCTGTCGCCGCCGCTGACCACTGTCCGGCTGCCCGCTGAGGAGATCGGCACCATCGCGGTGGACCTGCTGCTGGAGGAGATCGCCGGCGTCCGGAGCGCCCGCCCGCTGAAGCAGCTCATCGCGCCCGCACTGGTGGAGCGGGACTCGACCCGTCGCATCCCCGGCACCTCGGTCGTGCCGCCGGGTCACCGTACTTCGGTGGAGTGACCACCGCGCCTGCTCGTCAACGGCGCGCACCAGCCGGGCGAACGCCTCCCCGCGGGTGCGTGCTCGACGGCGGCGCCACCGCCCGATCCGGGCATTCGTTGCAGGTCCGAGGCTGTTCGGCGGGGAAGTACAGCAAAGGATCTAGTACCCTCACAAACCGGTGACGAAGGCACGTACGAGTCGCCGGCAGCTCAGGTTGACGGGTAAGAACGAAGAGGCGGGACATGAGTGACTCATCGGTGAAGGGCTCGCGTTCCACCAACCCAGGGAACGCGGAGGTCGGCGAGCAGGAGCTGCGGCAGCTCCTGGCGGGGCTGACGGCCGTCAGGGACGGCGACTTCCGCCATCGGCTGCCCGGCGACGCCGACGGGCTGCTCGGCGAGATCGCGTCGGTGTTCAACGGCATGGTGGACCAGCTCGCGCTGTTCACCTCCGAGGTGACGCGGGTGGCCCGCGAGGTGGGCACCGACGGCCGGCTGGGCGGCCAGGCCGACGTGCCGGGCGTGTCGGGGACGTGGAAGGACCTCACCGACTCCGTCAACGCCATGGCCGGCAACCTCACCGATCAGGTGCGCAGCATCGCCCAGGTCACCACGGCGGTCGCGCGCGGCGACCTGTCGCAGAAGATCACCGTGGACGCCCGGGGCGAGATCCTGGAGCTGAAGAACACCGTCAACACGATGGTCGACCAGCTCTCCTCGTTCGCCGACGAGGTCACCAGGGTGGCCCGCGAGGTCGGCACGGAGGGGCAGCTCGGCGGCCAGGCCAACGTGAAGGGCGTGGCCGGCACCTGGCGCGACCTCACCGACTCGGTGAACTTCATGGCCGGCAACCTGACCGATCAGGTGCGCAACATCTCGCAGGTGGCCACCGCGGTGGCGCGCGGCGACCTGTCGCAGAAGATCACTGTCTCGGCCCGGGGTGAGATCCTGGAGCTGAAGAACACGCTGAACACCATGGTGGACCAGCTCTCCTCGTTCGCCGACGAGGTGACGCGGGTGGCCCGCGAGGTGGGAACGGACGGCCGGCTGGGCGGCCAGGCCGACGTGAAGGGCGTCTCCGGCACCTGGAAGGCGCTGACGGAGTCGGTCAACGTCATGGCCGACAACCTGACGGCGCAGGTCCGCAGCATCGCCGAGGTCACCACCGCGGTCGCGCGCGGCGACCTGTCGCAGAAGATCCGGGTGGACGCCCGGGGCGAGATCCTGGAGCTCAAGGAGACCATCAACACGATGGTCGACCAGCTGTCGGCGTTCGCCGACGAGGTGACCAGGGTGGCCCGCGAGGTGGGCACGGAGGGCAACCTGGGCGGCCAGGCCACGGTCCGCGGCGTGTCGGGGACGTGGAAGGACCTGACGGACAACGTCAACGTCATGGCGTCCAACCTGACGAGCCAGGTGCGCAGCATCGCGCAGGTGGCCACGGCGGTGGCGCGCGGCGACCTGTCGCAGAAGATCACTGTCGAGGCCAAGGGCGAGGTTGCGGTCCTGGCACAGACGATCAACACGATGGTCGACACGCTCAGCGCGTTCGCCGACGAGGTCACCCGGGTGGCCCGCGAGGTCGGCACCGAGGGTCAGCTCGGCGGCCAGGCGCGCGTCCCGAACGTGGCGGGCACCTGGAAGAACCTGACCGACAACGTCAACTCGATGGCCGACAACCTGACCAACCAGGTGCGCAGCATCGCCCAGGTCACCACGGCGGTGGCGCGCGGCGACCTGACCCGCAAGATCGACGTGGACGCGCGGGGCGAGATCCTGGAGCTGAAGACCACCATCAACACGATGGTGGACCAGCTTTCCGCGTTCGCCGCCGAGGTCACGCGCGTGGCCCGCGAGGTGGGCAGCGAGGGCAGGCTGGGCGGGCAGGCCGAGGTCGAGGGCGTGTCCGGCACGTGGAAGCGGCTGACGGAGAACGTCAACGAGCTGGCCGGCAACCTGACCCGGCAGGTCCGCGCCATCGCCGAGGTGACCAGCGCCGTGACGTCCGGCGACCTGACCAGGTCGATCACCGTGGACGCCGAGGGCGAGCTGGCCGACCTGAAGGACAACATCAACTCGATGGTGAAGTCGCTGCGCGAGACGACCAGCGCCAACGAGCAGCAGGACTGGCTGAAGTCCAACCTGGCCCGCATGTCCAGCCTGATGCAGGGGCACCGCGACCTGGCCACGGTGGCCGAGCTGGTGATGAACGAGCTGGCGCCGCTGGTCGCGGCCCAGTACGGCGCGTTCTTCCTGGCGGAGGAGAGCGAGCTGAAGCTGATCAGCGCCTACGGCTACCCGGTGGAGACCGACCGTCCCGACCGTTTCCGCCTCGGGCAGGCCCTGGTCGGGCAGGCGGCGAGCACCCGCAGGACCATCGCCGTGGACGAGGTGCCCGCCGGGTACGTGAAGGTCTCCTCGGGTCTGGGGGAGAGCCTGCCGGCCTCGCTCATCGTGCTGCCGATCGTGGTCGAGGAGCAGGTGCTGGGCGTGATCGAGCTGGCTTCCGTGCAGCCGTTCACGTCCGTCCACCGGACCTTCCTCGACCAGCTCATGGAGACCGTCGGCGTCAACCTCAACACGATCGTGGCCAACGCGCGCACCGACGAGCTGCTCAAGGAGTCGCAGCGGCTGGCGGTCGAGCTGCAGGCCCGCTCGGAGGAGCTGCAGAACCAGCAGGAGGAGCTGCAGCGCTCCAACGCCGAGCTGGAGGAGAAGGCCACGCTGCTGGCCCGCCAGAACCAGGACATCGAGACCAAGAACCTGGAGATCGAGCAGGCCCGCCAGGAGCTGGAGGACCGCGCTCACCAGCTCTCCCTGGCCAGCAAGTACAAGAGCGAGTTCCTGGCGAACATGAGCCACGAGCTGCGCACGCCGCTCAACTCGCTGCTCATCCTGGCTCAGCTCCTGGCGCAGAACCACACGCGCAACCTCACCCCGAAGCAGGTCGAGTACGCCGGGATCATCCACTCGGCCGGCTCCGACCTGCTGCAGCTCATCAACGACATCCTCGACCTGTCCAAGGTCGAGGCGGGCAAGATGGACATCAACCCCGAATGGGTGCAGGTCCGTCAGCTCCTCGACTACGTCGAGGCCACGTTCCGGCCCATGACCAGTCAGAAGAGCCTCGCCTTCCGGGTGACGACGCTTCCCGGCGTCCCGTCCGAGCTGCTCACCGACGACTCGCGGCTGCGGCAGGTGCTGCGCAACCTGCTCTCGAACGCCGTCAAGTTCACCGAGACGGGCAGCGTCGAGCTGCGCATCGAGCCCGCCGCGCAGTCGGAGCTGCCCCCCTCGGTACGCCCGCACGGCGGCGCGCTCGCCCTGCGCGTGATCGACACCGGCATCGGCATCGCCGAACAGCAGCTCGAAGTCATCTTCGGCGCGTTCCAGCAGGCCGACGGCACCACCAGCCGCAAGTACGGCGGCACCGGCCTCGGCCTGTCGATCAGCCGCGAGATCGCCTACCTGCTCGGCGGCGCCATCACCGCGCACAGCACGCCCGGCGAGGGCAGCACGTTCACCCTCTACCTGCCGATCGCGCGCCCCGACTTCCAGGACCCGGCCGCCAAGGACGCCGCGGCCGAGCAGTCCGAGGAGACCACCGAGCAGGACGAGACGACGCCCGGCGAGCCGCGCTCCGTCGGGACGCCCGCGCCGCCCCAGCAGCGCCGCCTGCTGGTGATCGAGCACCGCGCCCGCGGGCTGCTCTCACTGGTCGCCGAGAGCGTGGTGCACGAGCTGCCGCGCACCCGCGTCGGCGAGATCGAGCTCGTCGCCGCCGCCGGCGCCCAGGAGGCGGCGGCCACGCTGGCGGCCGAACCCTGCCACTGCATCGTGCTCGACCTGGAGATGCCGCAGCAGGCGGCGTACCAGCTCCTGGAGGCGATGGACGGCGACCCGGCGCTGGCGGGCGTGCCCGTGCTGGCCTACACCAACTGGCAGGCCGGCCCGCAGCGCGAGGCGCACCTGGCCAACCAGCCGCTCGAGCTGCTGTCCAGCCTCGACGAGCTGCGTGAGCGCATCGCCCTGCACCTGACGGCCGAGCAGGTCGGCGACGTGCTGCCGCTGATGCGCTCGCAGGCGCCCCTCCCCGCCGCGGCCGGCGGCGAGGTGGACGGCGCGTTGAGCGGACGCACGATCCTGGTCGTGGACGACGACACCCGCAACCTGTTCGCGCTGACCAGCATGCTGGAGATGCACGGCATCCGCGTCCTGCACGCCGAGAACGGCAGGGAGAGCCTCGACGCTCTCGTCGAGCACCCCGAGATCGACCTCGTGCTGATGGACGTCATGATGCCGGAGATGGACGGCTACGCGGCCACGGCGGCGATCCGTGCCATGCCGCAGTACGCCGCGCTGCCCATCATCGCCGTGACCGCCAAGGCGATGCCGGGCGATCAGGAGAAGAGCCTGGCGGCGGGGGCCAGTGACTACGTCACCAAGCCGGTGGACGCCGATCACCTGATCGAGCGCATCCGGCACTGGCTGACGACATAGCCCGCCCACCGGCCCGCACCGCCTCGTCCCCCCAGCCTCGCCCACCAGCCTCGCCCACCAGCCTCGCCCACCAGCCTCGCCCACCAGCCTCGTCACCAAGCCTCGTCCCAGGCAAGGAGAGCACGTGCACGACCTCCAGCACCCGGCCGCGCCGGACGCCGGCGCTGCCGGTTCCCCGGAGCTTCCGGACGCGGCCACGAACGTCGGCCGCCTGGCGGCCACCATCGAACGGCTGCGCGAGGCGGTGCGGGAGGCCCAGCACGTGGCCGAGGGCCGGGCGCTGATCGAGGTGGCCAAGGGCATCCTGATCGAACGGCTCGGCTGCGGCCTCACCGAGGCGGCGCGGCAGATCGCGACGCTGGCCGAGCAGGCGGGCGTCTCTCCCATCGAGATGTCGGCCGACATCATCAACCACGCCGCCAGGGACCGCATCAGCGAGACGGCCAGGGAGTTCCTGAACGCGGCCCGCTCCGGTGACGCGCCGCCCGCGGCCGGACACGACCGCCCCGGCACAGACCCCGCCTCCGGCCGAGGACCCGCCTCAGCCGCAGGACCCACCTCCGGCAGAGGGCTCGCCTCGGGCGCTGGGCCTGTCTCCGGCAGAGGGCTCGCCTCGGGCGCAGGGCCCGCCTCCGGCACTGGGCCTGCCTCAGGCGTAGGGGCCGCCTCGGGATCCGCTTCGGGAACCGTCTCCAGTGCCGGTGCCGGTGCCGGAAACGGTGCGGGTGTGGCGGTGCGCATGCGCAGCGCCGAGAACGGCATGCTGCAGGCCGGCGACGCGCAGGCCGTGGCAGAGTCGCTGCTGCAGCACGCGCTGACCCCGCTAGGCGCCACCGCCGTCGCCGTCTGGGTCGCGGGCCACGACGCCTCGCTCTCACTGGCCGGTTACGCCGGCTTCAACGAGGCCGAAGCCGCCCGCTGGCGCTACGTCCCGCCCGGTGTGGCCACCCCCGCCCGGCGGGCGCTCACCGAGCGCAAGGCGATCTGGCTGCGCGCCCTGTCGGACGTCGGCCTGCCCTCGATCGGCTGGCACGCCACCCCCGGCGGTGGCCGCGCGTCGGTGCCCGCCGGCACCGGCGGCCGAGTGCTGGGCGTGCTGGAGATCAGCTGGCCGGAGCCGCTGGAGACGCCGTCGCCGCAGATCGTCAAGCAGATCGAGGCGCTGGCCGAGCTGTGCGCGCACACGCTGGAGCGGCCCGTCGGCACGCCCGCCCCGGCCCCGCCGTCGGAGCTGACCGACCTGGCCGACGTGCTGCCCGACGCCGCGATGGTGCTGCAGCCCTGCCTGAGCGCCGACGGCCGGCTCACCGACTTCCGGATCCGCCACACCAACCGGCGCTTCACCGACCCGGCCGGGCGGCCGGCCGCGATGGTGACCGGTGCGCTGCTGCTGGAGGCGTACCCGCTGGCCGCGCAGGACGACGGCCTGTTCTCCAAGATCGAGCGGGTGCACGCCACCGGCGAGCCGTTCCAGTCCGACCGGGTGACGCTGACCGCACTGGTCGACCAGGTGCCGCTGGCCAGCGTCGCGCACGTGAGCATCACCCGCCACGGCGACGACGTGCTGATGATCTGGCGGCTGCAGGACGAGGCCACCCGCCTGGCCAGCCTGCTCCAGCACGCCCAGCGCCTGGGCCGCATCGGCGGCTTCGAGGAGAACGCGCTCACCGGCGAGATCACCTGGAACAGCCAGCTCTACTCCCTGTACGGCATGGACCCCGGCGAGCCGCCCATCCCGCTGGAACTCCTGGCCCAACACGCCCACCCCGACGACGCCGTGGTGATCGGGCGCTTCCTGCGCACCGTGCTGCACCACCGCCAGCCCGCCTCCGCAGCGTTCCGGCTGCAGCGGCGCGACGGCATCGCCCGCCACATCAGGGTGGTGGCCGAGCCGACGCTGAGCGACGAGGGGCATCTGCTGGCCATCCGGGGCGCGTACCAGGACATCTCCTCCCAGCACTGGACGGAGATGGCGCTCGCGGCCACCCGCGACCAACTCGCCCACACCGAGCAGCAGGCAGCCGAACGCAACCGGCTGGCGCTGCAGCTCCAGCGGGCCATCATGCCCGCCAGCCAGCAGCCGGTGGAGGCGTTCGGCCTCGACGTCGCCGTCCGCTACCGGCCGGCCGAGAAGGAGCACCTGGTCGGCGGCGACTGGTACGACGCCGTCATCCTGCCGTCCAAGAAGATCCTGCTGGCGGTCGGCGACGTCGCCGGCCACGGCATCGAGGCGGCCACCGGCATGGTCGTGCTGCGCAACGCCCTGCGCGGCCTCGCCGCCACCGGCGCGGGCCCCGGCCAGCTCCTGGCCTGGCTCAACATGGTCGCCCACCACCTGACCGAGAACGTGACGGCCACGGCGATCTGCGGGCTGTACGACCCCGACACGCACGTGCTGAGCTGGGCCAGAGCCGGGCACCTGCCGCCCATCCTGGTCAGGGACGGCCAGGCCGTCGAGCTGGACATGATCAGCGGCGTGCTGCTCGGCGCGCTGTCGGACATGACGTACGAGGAGAGCCAGATCCAGCTCGCCCACGACGACGTGCTGCTCATGTACACCGACGGCCTCATCGAGCGCCGCGACCTGCCCCTCCACCAGGCACAGCAGCAGCTCCTCCGCACCGCCACACACCCGAGCACGGGCCTCGGCCAGCGGCTGGACCACCTCCTGACCCACAGCAAGTCCGACACCGACGACGACACCTGCCTCGTGGGCATCCAGCTCCACTGAGCCGTTCGGGCCGAGCAGTCCCGTCAGGCCGCCGGGGGTGATCTCGACGGTGATCCCGTCGACGACGATGATCGTCCGGGTGTCGTGCAGGCGGTGCAGGGACTCGATGATGAGCTGCTCGGAGCGCGCGTCCACATGACTTGTCAGCTCGTCGAGCAACAGGACACGAACGACTGCGATGAGCGGCGAGGGCACTAACGCGTCGTGGGTGGCCTTCCAAGGTGGAGCTGGCGGTGCAGCGGAGGGCGGCGCAGGCTTGAAACTCGACGAACACCTACGAAGGCGGTCGTGGCCATGTTTCAGTGGTCTTCGTCCCTGCTCGTCAGGGTGGCTGGTGGTCTCGCCTTGGTGTCAGGGGTCGTCGCTGCGATCCGGGGACTGGCACTCGTGATCAGCGATGAACTTCGAGGCGTGGCCAGCGTGCGGTGCTTGCCCATTCCGCACACTTTTGACGTGCGGGTATCGGGAGCCACGGATCTGTCGGCAGGGGCCAGGTACATTCCGCCGGACACACTGCTCGTCGCCGACGCTTCGGTCGCCGAGCAAGTCATGGCCCACGGAGAGAACCTTCTGATCGCGTTATGTGTTTTCTGCGCGGGGATTCTGCTCTACCGGCTGTCCCGGTCGCTGCCTCATGATCTTCCCTCTGCACGGCGCTGCCGGGTGGGACTCGCCTGGCTCTGCGCCACCGTCGCGCTCTTCGGACCGCTTGCCCCTTACTACACCTCCGCCATGCTCCTTGACAGAGTGGGCTTCTCAGGCGCGTGCACGTACTCGTACAGCGAGGCGTCCATGATCCCCGTGGTCACCGCGGCCCTCCTGTTCGCGGTGGGCGCGTGGGTGCGCCGGGCAGTCCCGGATCATCCGGATTCCGTAGACTGACCGACTTGGTGGTAGAGAGGCAGTAGGTGTCGGATCCGAGGGTCGCCGCAGGGCGTCGTCGCCCAAGCGTCACAGGCCGGGCCGCGTTGTGCGCGGTCACCGTCCTGCTCACGGCGTGCACCGCCGCACCGGCACCCCACAGCGCACCCACCGCGGCACCTTCCAAGCCCGCCCCGATCCGTACGGCGCAGGGTCGTGGCTGGCAACTGGCGCACGTCGGTGACCAGCGCGGAGTCCGGCTGAGGGCGGTCGCGGCCAGTGGCCCGCGCGACGTGTGGGCGCTCGGCAGCCCGAACGAAGGCACCGGCCGGGTGCTGCTCCTGCATTTCGACGGCCGGCGCTGGCGTGAGCACCCCGCACCCGAGCTGACGTGGAACTCCAACGACGCCAAGGGGTTCCCCGAGCTGGTGGTGACCGGCCCGCGCGACGCCTGGATCTTCGCCACCACCCCCGTCCTGACCGCCCACCATTGGGACGGCGAGCGTTGGAGCCGAAGCGGACTACGCGACCTGGACCACAATCCGGGCGAGCGAGCCGGTGCCGTCGCTCTCGCGCCTGACGACGTCTGGCTGGTGGTGGGCGATCACGCCGCCCACTGGGACGGGAAGACGTGGACGGCCATGCGTCTGCCGGCCTGGGCGACGTCGGTGTCGGCCGTGGCGCCCGACCAGGTCTGGGCGGTCGGCGGCACCGGCCGTCCGCTCGCCCAGGGCAGCACCGGCTCGCAGGCGGCGACCATGCGCTGGGACGGCCGATCATGGCGACTCGTCCCCGCCCCCGAGGACCGCACGCCGAGCACAGAGATCAACAGCGCGGGCCGTCCGGACGGCAACATCCCGAGGATCACACTCACCCAGGTCGTCGCCCACGCTCCGGACAACGTGTGGGCCATCGGCACCCGCCAGGTGTTCGACTACGAGGACGGCAGCAGGCAGACCACGATCACCATGCGCTGGGACGGCAAGGCCTGGTCGCGGATGCCGGGCGCGGCCGGGGTCAGCGCCGCCGGCTCCGACGGCGCGGACGGGATCATCCTGACCGTCTGGGACACCGCAGGCCTGAGCGGGGCCATCCGGGTCTCACCCGACGGCAGCAGGACCGAGCTGCCGCCGATGACCGAGGCGAATCGTGATCGCGAGCTCGACGTCTCCGCGCTGGCCGCGGTGCCAGGCGCGAGGACGGTCTACGCGGTCGGCGTCGCCTACGGCGAGAAATTCGGCCCTATGATCGCCCGCTACCGTCCCGGGTAGGAGGGGCAGGGAGTCCGCGGTCCGGTTCGGTCCTGTCGGCCGGGAGCCCCTGAGGTCGGATGCGCGGCCTGGTCACCGCCTCGCGTCAGGGCTGTTGCGGCTCGCCGCGTACACCCAGCCGTACAGTCCCGAGGCGAGTGGGATGAGGGCCCGCTCGTAGTCGTCGGCGGCGGCGAGGTCGTCCCCGGTGATGCGGAGCGCCGTGCCCTCGACGACGTCGCATCCGAGGGCGGCGACAGCTTGTAGCCGCCGCCCGCGCCGGCCATGCACAGCCGTCCAACGTAAGAAGGACGCGTATCGCGAAGGTCGCGCGGGCGGGTCACGGCTTGTCACATCGGGATCACCGCAGATGCGCCGTGGCCGCAAACCCTTCCATCAGGCAGGAGACCGCCCATCCCGCCCCGGAGCAGGCTCAGGTGGATGCGCTGCAACTCGGAGGACGGGTCGACGCCCAGGTCGTCGGCGATGCGGCGCCGGAGCCGCTCGTACACGGCCAGCGCCTCGGCCTGTCTGCCGCAGCGGCCGAGCACGCGCAGCAGGCGCCCCCACAGCGGCTCACGCAGCGGATGGCCGTCGGCCAGGTACTGGATCTCGGCGACCATCTCGGCGTGCCGCCCCTCGGCCAGGCCCAGGTCGATCCAGCGTTCCACGGCCGACAGGCGCAGCTCCACCAGGTGGGACGCCTTGGGGCCTGACAGCACCTCCGACTCGATGCCGTCGAACGCCCCGCCCCGCCACAGGGCCAGCGCCTCGTCCAGGAGGACGCGTTCCGCGGGGGTGCCGCGCGACCGCGTGGCCTCGTTCAGCAGCCTGCGGAAACGCAGGGCGTCCACCAGGTCGGGCTCCACCTCCAGCCGGTATCCCGCCGCCGACGTGCTGATCGAGGCGGGCCCGAGCGCGTGGCGGAGCCGGGCGATGTAGGTCTGCACGCTGCGCCGCTGGTTGGCGGGCGGGTCGTGGACCCACATCGCGATGGCGAGCTGGTCCGCGGAGACGGTTTCGCGTGCCGACATGGCGAGGACGGCCAGCATCGTCCGCAGCCGGTTGGGCCCCAGTTGCATCTGTACGCCGCCGCGCCACACCTCCAGCGGCCCCAGGACGGCGATGCGCAGGTTACCGGTCATGGCCCCGGTCGAGCATGTTCTGCTGCTCCCATGCCTCCTGACTATGTCCGGCCGCTCCGGTCACGAACAGGGCATAACGAGGACATCGACCGGTCATTCCGGGAACCCGGGTCAGGGGGCGGTGACGGGCCTGATCACGATGACTATGGCAGAGGCGATGCCGGGATCGGCTTCAGATCGGCTTCACGGGCGCGTGGTCGCCTTTCCCGGCGGATGGTGGGACTGTGAAGGTAGGGCGACCCGCTGGAGGAGATCGTGGCACACGCCGAGCTGAACACGGACATGGTCCTCGCCGCCGTCCGGGACCATGGGTTCGCGGCCTATGACGTCCTGGTCAAGGAGTATCCGTCGGAGGCGGTGGTCGAGGAGTTCACGAAGGCGGCCAGGTCGGGCTTCACCACCTTCGGTGTGGGGGTGCATCTGGCGTCGTTGACGGAGAAGGGACACAAGCGCCTCAAGGAGTTGTGAGGGATGCTCTGACGACTCAGCCGACGGCGTACATGCGGATCACGACCTCGTCCTCTCCCGCCCCGTCGCGCGCCAGGCCGACGAAGACGGTGCGGGCGAGCCAGGCGTGCGCTGCCGCGTCGGTGCGGAAGACGGGCGAGGTCCGGTAGTACACGCCCGCCTCGCTCACCCGCAGCGCGCCGTCGTACTGGCCGGGGCTGCCGGCCCCCTCGTGGTAGTAGCCGCGGTTGACGATGTCGATGACGGCGCCGTCCTCCGCCTGGATGAGGTAGCGGGCGTTCAACCGGCAGACCTGGCCGCGCGTTTCGGACCAGTCGCCGCCGCCGGGCAGGACGGTCCCGCGCAGCCTGGGCCCGTCCACGGTGCCGCCGACGATGGGGGTGAACTCGGCGCCCCCGCCGATGCGCAGGGTGGGGGAGAGGCGCGCGCGGATCTCGAACGCGAAGGTCAGGGCGGGGGCGAAGGACATCACGGGGTCTCCTCGTGCGGCTGTGCCGGGCCGATGCGCAGACAGGACGGGCGCGGCCCGCCGACGGTGATCTCGCGGGTGACGGGCTCACCGGGCAGGCTCGCCCACGGATCGGCCCCCGGCGGACATTCGGCGACGTAGTCGGGGAAGTCGCTGCTCATGAGGTCGAGGGCGAGCCGGTGCCCGGCACGCAGCCGGTACGCCACGCTCTGCAGGCCCACCACGACCTCGCCGAGCGGCGCGTCGAGCCGCACCTGCCCCTTGGCGACGAGATGGGCGGCCCCCTCGGGCGTCAGGTCGAGCAGCCGGACGTGGACGTGCGCCCCGGCCGGAGCGGACAGACGCAGCGTCAGCGTCACGACGCCGATCAGATCGACGTCCTCGGCGGCGCAGGGCCCGGTGAAGCGGAGCACGTCCGCGCGTTCCCCCACGGCGGCCAGATCCCCCCGGTCGAACAGGGCGGCGAACGGGTTCGAACCGGTGGAGGGAACCAGGTCGGACGGGTCGTGGGTCCAGCTCAGCACGCTCGCCTCCGGCTCCGGTGACGCGGTGAGGCGCAGCGACGCCGACAGGTGGTACTCCAGCTCGGCGGCCTCCTGGGGCGGCCACGTGTCGCTCTCGCGCCACTCCCCGTGGCAGATCTCGTACCGCACGCGGGGCAGCCGCGCCGGTTCGCCGGAACGGCCGAGCACGGCGTCGAAGAACTCGACGGCCGGGTCGAGGTAGCGGGGCAGCAGGCCGTCCAGCGCGGCGGGGCTGACCGCGTGGTCGTGGGCGGGGGCGACGGGGGCGTGGCCGAGCCAGTAGTTCTCGTGGTCGATGGCCTCCAGTCGCAGGCGCAGCCCGCCGGACCAGGCGGGGTCGCGGGACAGGGCGTGGACGTCGTGCCAGGACCAGATCGCGCAGTTGTCGAACCAGCCGATCGTGTACAGGGCGGGCACGGCAGGGCTCTCCAGCAGCGCCTTCAGCGGCGGCGGCACGAATCTCGACTCGCCCGCGAACTCGGCGTCGAAGCCGGCCGAGCGCTTGCCGATCCGGTCGAAGAACTCCTCGAACGTGGCCCGCAGCGGGCGGCCGCCCCAGTCGGGCTGCCACTCGTAGCGGCCCTGGTCCACGTAGTGGGAGGCGAGGTACAGCTTGCGGGTGGTCTGCTCGACGTCGCGGGTGCCGTCGCCGTACCGCAGGGTGGTGGAGAGCTGGGAGCCGGTGACGCGCGGCGCGATGGCCCGCAGGGCGGGGTGGCCGCTCATCGCCGCGGCGATGGCGGTGTAGCCGTAGTAGGAGTCGCCCCACATGACGACGCCGCCGTCGCACCACGGCTGCCCGGTGATCCACTGGATCGTGTCGTAGCCGTCGTCCACCTCGTGCAGCCCGAACTCGGTGGCCCCCTCCGACCGGTACTTGCCGCGCACGTCCTGCACGACGACCGGGTAGCCGCGGGCCAGGAGGTAGCGGCTGATGCGCGGCATGAAGCAGTACACGCCGTCCTTGTCGTACGGCAGCCGCACCAGCACGACGGGGCGGGGATCCGGCGGCTGCGGGAGGTAGAGGTCGGCGGCGAGCCGGACGCCGTCCCGCATGGGGATCATGACCTGGACGGCGTCGTCCGGCACGGCCGCCGGGCCTACACGGTGGATGTCGAGCATGCGGATTCTCCGTGGGATGGATGCTGGTCGAGCGCCCGCCGGTCCCTGGCCACCCGGCCGGGGTCCCAGCCGGGGGAGGGGATCGAGTCGAGCAGCAGGCGGGTGTAAGGGTGGCGGGGGTCGCGCAGGATCCGCTCGGTCTCGCCGCGCTCCACCACCCGGCCGTGCCGCATGACGAGGGCGGAGTCGGTGATGTGGCGGACGACCGCGAGGTCGTGGCTGACGAACACGTACGCGATGCCGGTGTCCCGGCGCAGCCCGTCGAGCAGGGTGAGGATCTGGGCCTGGATGGAGACGTCGAGCGCGGCGACGGCCTCGTCCAGCACGAGCACGCGCGGCTCGACGGCCAGCGCGCGGGCGATCGCGGCGCGCTGCCGCTGGCCGCCCGACAGCTCGCGCGGCAGCGACCGAGCGGCCCGGCTGCCGAGCCCGACCTGGTCGAGGAGCTCCGCGACGCGGGCCCGGTGCCGCTCGCGGGAGCCCGGCCGGTGCAGCCGCAGCGGCTCGGCGATGGACGCGGCGATGCTCCGGCGCGGGTCGAACGAGCCGTAGGGGTCCTGGAAGATGAGCTGCAGCAGGCGGGCCCGCCGTAGCCGGGTGCGGCGGGAGTGCCCGGTGACGACCTCGCCGGCCAGCGTGACCGTCCCCGAGGTGGGGCGTTCGAGCCCGGCGAGGACGCGGGCGACGGTGGTCTTGCCCGATCCCGACTCGCCGACGATGCCGAGCGAGGCGCCGGGCATCAGCTCGAAGCTCACCCCGTCCACCGCGGCGACGGAGCCGAACCTCTTCACCAGTGACGTGACGGCCAGCACGGGTGCGGTCACGGCGTCACCCCTCCCAGGTGCAGGCACGCGGCGGACGACGCCCCGTGCGGGCGGTGGGCGGGCACCTGCCCGGCGCAGTCGTCCCCGGCCAGCGGGCAGCGGTCGCGGAACGAACAGCCGGGCGGGGACTCCGCCAGCGACCGCGGCCGTCCCGCGATCGCCTTGATCGCGACCTTGTCGCCGTGCACGGACGGGCTCGCCTCCAGCAGCGCCTTCGTGTACGGGTGCGCGGGCGCGGCGAACAGCGAGGCGCCGGGGGCCTCCTCGACGATGCGGCCGGCGTACATGACGTAGACGCGGTCGCAGACGGCGGCGGCCAGGTCGAGGTCGTGGGTCACGAACAACATGCCGGTGCCGCGTTCCCGCTGGAGGTCGCGCAGCAGGCCGATCACCTCGGCCTGGGTGGTCACGTCCAGCGCGGTGGTCGGCTCGTCGGCCAGCAGCAGCTCCGGCTCGGTGGACAGCGCGCCGGCGATCACGACCCGCTGCAGCATGCCGCCGGAGAACTGGTGCGGGAAGCGCCGCAGCGCGCCGCGCGGATCCCGGATGCCGACCCGGCCGAGCAGGTCGGCGGCCCGCTCGGCGGCGGCGCGCGCGGGCACGCCGCGGGCGCGCAGCCCCTCGGTGAGGTAGTCGCCGACGCGGCGCACGGGGTTGATCGACGCGCGCGGATCCTGGAAGATCATCGACACGCGGGTGCGCCGCAGCTCGCGCAGCGTCCTGCTGTCCGCGCCGAGCACGTCCACGTCCGACACCGTGACCCCGCCGGTGGCCCGCGCCCCGCGCGGCAGCATGCCGAGCGCGGCGCGGGCGGTGAGCGACTTGCCGGAGCCCGACTCGCCGACCAGGCCGACGGTCTCTCCCCTCCGCACCCGTACGGTGACGTCGGCCAGCAGCGGCACGGCCCGCTCGCCCGCGCCGATGGCAAGGCCCAGCCGCGTGATGCCGAGCACGTCCTCGCCCATGATCACGCCACCTCCCGCCGGTCGCCGGAGACGGCGGCCCCGAGGTGCTCGCCCAGCACGTTGACGCTGACGACCGTCAGCATGACCGCGAGGCCGGGCAGCAGCCCGCTCCACGGCTCGCCCTGGAGGATGGCGCTGCGCGCCTCGGCGATCATCGAGCCCCAGTCCGCGTCCGGAGGCCGCACGCCCAGCCCGAGGTAGGACAGCGCCGCCAGGTCCACCAGCGCGTAGCCGAACGCCAGCGCGCTCTGCGCGAGCAGGACCGGCAGCACGTTGGGCAGCAGGTGGCGGACCGCCACCGTCAGCTCCCCGAAGCCCATGACGCGGTAGCACTCCAGGTACGGGCGCGCGCCCTCCTGGATCGCCATGCTGCGCACCACCCGCCCGACGAAGGGCGTGTAGCCGACGGCCAGGGCGCAGATCGGCGCGGCCAGCCCAGGGCCGGACACCGCCACCACCAGCATCGCCAGCAGCAGGCTGGGGAAGGCGAAGACGATGTCCATGCCCCGGGAGAGCACGGCGTCGGCCCACCCTCCGGCGCGGGCCGCGACCAGGCCGATCACGGTGCCCAGCAGCCCGGACAGCAGCACCACGCCGAGCGGCGCGAGCAGCGAGAGCCGCGCCCCGTACATGATCCTCGACAGCACGTCCCGGCCGGTGGAGTCGGTGCCCAGCGGGTGCCCGTCCGTTCCCGGCGGCGCCAGCGAGTTCAGCAGGCTGGTGGCGGCCGGCGAGTGCGGCGCCAGCACCGGCGCGAGCACCGCGGTGACGGCGGCGAGCGCCAGGAAGGCGACCGCGAGCGTGACGCCGAGCGGCCTGCGCCGCCGCCTGGCGGCCCTGGCCCGCAGCGCGGGGATGGTCAGCGTCATCGGGCCGGCCCGCCGGCGGTCACGCGCGGGTCGATGGCCGGCAGCGCCAGGTCCACCAGCGTGTTGACCAGGACGAACAGCACGACCGCGACCAGCGCTATGCCCTGCACGACGGGGAAGTCCCGCCGCGACACTGAGCTGACCAGCAGCGAGCCGACGCCGTCCACGCCGAACGCGGTCTCCACCACGGCGGTGCCCACGAAGAGGCTCGCCACCAGCAGACCGGCGACCGTCAGCAGCGGCGCGAGCGCGTTGCGCACCACGTGCCGGCGGATCACCGCGCCGCCGCTCACCCCGCGGCCACGCGCCACGTCCACGTGCTCGCGGCTCAGCTCGCCGGCGAAGGCCGCGTTGCCCACCCGGGCCAGGACGCCGAAAGCGGCGATCGCCATGGCCGCCGCGGGCAGCGTCAGATGCCACAGCCGGTCGGCCAGGCCCGTGCCCGCGCCGGTGGCGGGGAACCAGCCCAGCCCGACCGCGAACAGCGACAGCAGCCCGATCGCCGCGACGAACGTCGGCGTGGCCGTGGTGACCGCCGCCACGATCGACGTCACCCTGTTGATTAGGCCGCCCTTGACCGCCGACACCAGCGCCACCGCCGAGCCGAACCCGATCGCCAGCGCCGCCGAGTACGCGACCAGCAGCCCGGACACGCCCAGCCTGCTCGCCAGCAGCGAGGTGACACCGGTCTGGTACGTCATCGAGGTGCCGAGATCCAGGCGGAACACACCGCCGATCCAGTCCAGATAGCCCTGCACGAGCCCCTGGTTCAGGCCGTACGCCTCGCGCAGGGCCTCGATCTGGCCGGGCGTGAGGCGCCGCCCCCCGCTCACCGCCAGGACGGGATCGCCCGGAACCAGCCGGAGCGCGCCGTAGATGAGGATCGAGGCCACCAGCAGGGTGACCAGCGCGGCGACGGCACGCCGCCCGAGCCAGGCCGCGACCGCCATCACGCCCCTCCCAGCTCGGCCGCCCACGGCGTGTTGAGGTAGCTCTGCCGCGGCACCAGCCCGGTCAGGCCCGAGCGGTGGTAGACGCTGACGTACTGGGTCGCGATCGGGATGTTGACCAGGTCCCTGGCCATGATGGCCTGGGCCTTGGCCACCTCCTTGGCGCGGGCGTCCGCGTCGTCGGTGACCGTCGCGGCGGCGATGGCGACGTCGTAGTCCTTGTTGCGGTATCCGCCGAAGTTGTAGAAGTTGCCGGTCGTGAAGAACTGGTAGTAGGCCAGCGGCTCGGGAAAGTCCAGGTAGCCGCTCGACAGGAGCAGGTCGATGCCTGCGCGCGCCTGCGGCGAGGAGAACACGGCGCCGAACTGCTCGGCGGTCAGCGGTCGCAGCTCGACGCGCATGCCCGCCTGGGTGGCGGCGTCGGCGACCGCGGTGGCGATCCGGTTCTCCTCCTCGATGGCGGGGGTGTAGGCGAGCACCAGCTTCTCCTTGGCCTTGGCCGACCCGGCGACGAGGCTCCTGGCCTTGGCGAGGTCCTGGGCCGGCTGGGGGAGCTTGTCGTACTCGGCCTGGTAGACGTCTCGGCCGTAGCCCCAGGCCTGCGGCGGCACCAGCGCCCGCAGCGGCTGCGCGGTGCCCCGGTAGACCGACTGGATGATCCCCTGGTAGTCGATCAGGGCGTGCAGCGCCTGCCTGGTGGCGAGGTCGGAGAGCGCGCCGTCCGGGTTGATGACCGACAGGAACGTGGTGGCCAGGCTCGCCCCGTACAGCAGGCGGCCCTTGGCGGCGAGCTGGTCGTGGGCGGCGCGCGGGACGCTGAACTGGCCGTCCACGTCGCCGCCGGCCAGCGCGGCGACCTGGGCGGCCGGGTCGGTGACGAACGTGAAGCGCACCTCCTTGACCTTGGGCCTCGCCGGGTTCCACCACGCGTCGTTGCGGGTCAGCGTGATCTGCCTGCCCTGCGCCCAGTCGTCCACTTTGTACGGGCCGGTGCACATGACGCCGCCCGCGGCGGTGCCGAAGTCCTTGCCTGCCTTCTCGGCGTAGCTCTTCTGCACGACGTGGAAGGCGGGCATGGCGAAGAAGTTCGGCACGACGACGTCCGGCTTCTTCAGCTTGACGGTGATCTCGTCGTCGCCGGTGGCTTTGATGCCGTCCAGGTGGGCGGCCCAGCCGATCCAGGACGAGCCGAGCTTGGGGTCGAGGATGCGCTGGACGCTGTAGAGGACGTCCTCGGTGGTGACGGGGTCGCCGTTCCAGAAGGTGACGCCCGCGCGCAGGTGGATCACGTACGTGAGCGGGTCGGGGTGCTCGACGGACGTGGCCAGGGCGGGCTCGGGCCGGTAGCCGGGGCCGAGCGTGAACAGGCCCTCGCACAGGTTGGCCACGATGGTGCTGACGGACTCGATGGCGGACCGGGCGGGGTCCAGCGTCGGAGGTTCGCCGGCGGGAACGTTCCAGGTGATGACGCCGACCTCGGCGGTGGCGGCGGGGACGGACGTGGTGATGGACGGGCCGGCCGCCTTGCCGGAGGCGTTACTGCCGGCGCAGGCGGTGAGGGCGCAGGTGAGGAGGGCCGCGGTGAGGGCGGCGGGGCGGGGATGTCTCATGGGGGGTGGGCCCTTCACGAGCTGGGCGGGCGTTCAGTTGATGAGCAGGCGGACGAGCCGGTCGATCACGGGGGTCACGCTGTCGCTGTTCCAGCGTTCGGGGTCTTCCAGGCTGGAGACGTAGAAGCCGCGCAGGACGAGGTGCACGAGGTCGGCGGTGAACGCGGGGTCGGCCGCCCCGGCGTCGCGGGCGGCGTCGGCCAGCAGGTCCCGGCTCTGCCGGGCGTCCTGCCTGAGCACCATGAGCGCCTCCGACTCGGGCTGCGCACGGCCGAGGATCTCCATGAACAGCCGCCGCAGCACCTGGTCGTTGCCGGTGGTCGAGCACGCCCAGCGGGCGACGACGGCCAGCCGCTCGGCGGCGGGCGCCTGATCGACGACCTGGCCGACCTCCCCGGCCCACGACTGGATCGCGTGCTCGACGGCGTTGCGCAGCAGGGCCTCCCGGGTGGGCAGGTAGTTGGTGACGAGCGTCGTGGAGCCGCCGATCCGCTTGGCCACGGCTCTGATGCTCACGCCGTCGATGCCGTCGGCCGCCACGATGTCCAGCGTGGCTTCGGCGATGGTCGCGAGGCGTTGGGCGAGGTCGATTTCCACCGGCATGGACGGGAGGCTAACCAGAACGAGCCTGAGATACAACACTGTTGTACATCTTTGTTGCATCACGTACTCTCCTCGGCATCCCCCCTTCGCCCAGGAGCAGGCATGGAACTTTGGCAGTGGTCGGCGACCGAGCTAGCGGCTGGAATCCGCACCCGGGAGATCTCGGCGGTGGACGTGGTGCAGTCCTGCCTGGGCAGGATCGAGGAGGTCAATCCCGTGCTGAACGCCCTGCTCGACGTCCGTCCGGAGGAGGCGCTGGCCGACGCGCGCCGGGCCGACGCGGCGGTGGCCGCCGGCGAGAGCCTGGGCCCGCTGCACGGCGTGCCGGTGTCAACGAAGATCAACACAGGGCAGAAGTCGCGGCTGATGAGCAACGGCCTGTCGGTCGCGGCCGGCGCGATGGCCAGGGGCGACGACGCGTGCGTCGCCGCCCTGCGCGACGCGGGGGCGATCTTCCTCGGCCGGAGCAACGCGCCCGCCTTCTCGCTGCGCTGGTTCTCCGCCAACGACCCGCACGGCAGGACGCTGAACCCGTGGGACCACGCGCGCACCCCCGGCGGCTCCAGCGGCGGCGCCTCCAGCGGCGTCGCCGCCGGCATGACACCGATCGGGCAGGGCAACGACATCGCCGGGTCGATCCGCTACCCCGCCGCCTGCTGCGGGCTGGTCGGCATCCGCCCGACCGTCGGCCTCGTGTCCGGCTGGACGGCCCCCGGGGACATGGAGCTGGAGGGCCCGCTGACCTTCCAGGCCTGGGCGGTGCACGGCCCGCTGGCCAGAACCGTCGCCGACGCGCGCACCGCCCTGTACGCGATGGCGAGCCCGGACCTGCGTGACCCGTTCGGCATCCCCGCCCTGCCCGAGCCCGTCCCGCAGGCCGGGCCGATCCGGGTCGGGCTGGTGCGGGACGTGGGCATGGCCACCCCGCACCGGTCCGTCAGCGACGCCCTGGACACCGCGGCGCGGTGGCTGAGCGAGGCGGGCTACGAGGTGGAGGAGCTGGAGCTGCCGCTGCTCGGCGAGGCGGCGCGGCTCTGGCACCTGCTGCTCGCCGAGGACACCCGGCCCCTGCTGCCCGGCATGCTGGAGATCGGCGACGAGGCGACCCGGCTGAACATGGCCCACTTCTACGAGGCCGCCGCGGAATTGTGGGGCGAGAAGCCGGATATTTCGGCTTACATCCAGGGCTGGGCCCGCCGCGCGACGCTGATCACCCGGCTGCAGGAGCTGCTCGGCACCAACCGCGTCCTGCTGACCCCGGCCTCGGCCGAGCCGCCGTTCGAGCAGGACGCCGACATCACCGACCCGGACCGGGCGCGCGGCCTGTTCGCGGCGCAGTGGCCGATGACGTCCGTGCCCGTGCTGGGCGTGCCCGCGGTCACCGTCCCGGTGGGGGTGACGGACGGGCTGCCGGTCGGCGTTCAGCTCGTCGGCGGGCGATTCACCGAACGGCTCATCCTCGACGCCGCCCAGGCCATCGAGAACCGGGCGCCCCGCCTCACCCCCCGCTGAGTGCGGCCCGCCTCACCCCGCGCTGAGTGCGGCCCGCCTCACCTCCCGCTGAGTGCGGCCCTCACCGGCCGCGCCCGGTCAGCCGCCGGAGCCCGATGGAGGCGAGGACCAGCGCCACCACGATCACGATCGGGCCGATGATCGCCCAGGTGGTGACGCCGCTCATCACGCTGCCGCCGACGATCCCCAGCCCTTGCAAGGTCCACACCAGCCCGGTCAGGGCCAGCAGGACGCCGAGTGCGAGAAAGACATAAGCCTTGACCATGGAAGCTCCCGTCGGTGCCGTCAGGCGAGTGCCCGCGTCCCATCCTGTCGCATTACGCTGCACACGTGAACGCCGACGAAGTCCTCGCGATCTACCGCGATCTCGACGCCGAGGGCGTCCCGGTCTGGATCGACGGCGGATGGTGCGTGGACGCGCTTCTCGGCAGGCAGACCCGCGAACACTCCGACCTCGACCTCGCCGTCGCCCGCGAGCACGCGCGGCGCCTCAGGGAGCTGTTCGGCCGATGGGGCTACGCGCCGATACCACGGCAGGACACGACCGACTGGAGCTACGTCGTCGCGAAAGGCAGCAGCAGCGTCGACGTTCACGTGTTCGAGTACGACGACCAGGGCCGCAACACGTACGGGATCGAATATCCCCATGGTTCGCTGACGGGCACGGGGGTCATCGCGGGGCAGGAGGTGCGGTGCGTCGGCGCCGAATGGATGTTCAGGTTCAAGACGGCGTACCCGCCCCAGGACAAGGATCTCGAGGACGTCCGGGCCCTCGGTGAGGCGTACGGGTTCGAGATCCCGGCCACTCACCGCGGTCGCTCCGCCGGTCACGCCTCGCCAGCCCGCGGAAAGGCGCGTACCGTGAAGGGTGACAGCGCTTGATCGCGTGTTTTGTTGATCTGGCCGGACGGCACCGCCTGGTTCATGCCGGTGCCCTGCGGCTGGCCGGCTCGCTCAACGAGGTGAGTGATCGGCCATCTGCCTGAGGGACGCTCCCTGCGATGGCGGTCCGATTCGCCGGACATCGCCCTAGCGGCACACCATCGCCCGGAGAGGGTCCCCGTTCGGGAATGCCATTCCATGCCTCATTCACATTTTCCTCCCGATCACTCAGACTTCCAGGACCTGGCCTCGGTGCTGCTCCCGCTCAACCGGGAGATAGCCCGCTCGGCCGCACTGCAGGCCGGCGCCGCCGCCCAGCGCGCGCGGGCCGCCGCCGAACGCGCCCAGCAGGCCAGGGACCGCGCCCATCACATCGCCGAACGCCTGGCCCAGGTACGGCGCCGCCTCCGGGGGGCCAGGTAGAGGTCTGGCCGCTTGGCACGGTCCCGGTCATGGCGATCTCTGCGCTTCCTGCACGACCCGCGCGGGGGAGACCGCCGCACCCCCGTCAGCCCTCCGGAAGGATCCGGACGGTCGCCGCGGCGGGAGCGCTCACGCGGTACCCCCTGCCGGGCAGCAGCGTGACCGTGACCGTCCGCCCGCCGGGCGAGTGCCCGCGCCGGTCGAGCACCCGGACCGTCTCGGTGGCCGTGGTCTGACCGGCCGCGAACGTGACGCGCCCGTCGAGCGGCGCGTAGTCCCGCCCGGCCCGCGTGTCCCGGTCGTCGTGGACGACGTAGCGCACGGTCAGCGCCTCGCCCGCGGAGTGCGCGGGCCTGACGAACGTGAGGACCGCGCCGGTGCCGGGCTCGCGGCCGTCCGACGTGGCCTCCACGGAGACGCGCGGCAGCGGGTCGATGACGTTGCGCCGGGTGGCCAGGCGCGGCACGCCGTCGGCGCCGATGCTGTTGTGGTAGAACGCGGCCATCGCCTCAGGGGTGTTGTAGTTCCATGTGCGCACGCCCCACGGCATGGCGAGCGTCCAGTCCGGCTGGGCCGCCTGCTCGGCCTGCGACGGGAGGACGAACGTCTCACCGATGATCATCGGCTTGCCGTCGCGCCTCGCGATCGACCTGGCCTGCTCGTAGTGGCGGGCGGCGTAGCCCTCGGCGTCGTAGAAGTCCACCGACAGCACGTCGTAGTAGTCCTCGCCGGGGCTGAAGGACGACCAGTCGTTGGCGTCGTACTCGGCCAGGCCGCCTTCGAGCCCTTCGTAGCGGTCGAACTTCGGGTCACCGTCGGCCCAGCCGTAATCGTCCGGCAGATCCTGGATGTTCCACACCCAGACGATGTTGGACAGCCCCTTCTCGACCTCCAGGTAGTCGTGGAACATCCGGTACAGCCCCGCGCTGCCGGTCAGGCCGGGCCGGCCGCCCCACCAGAACACGTGCTGGTTCATCTCGTGGAAGGGCCTCAACAGCACCGTCACGCCGGCGTCCTCCAACTGCTGGAGGTGGCGGGCGTACTCGTCCATGCGCAGCTTCCAGTTGCGGTTGAGCGGGGTGCCCTCGGTCATCAGCTCCTTCCACTGGTCGTTGTAGAGGTAGCTGAAGATCCGGTTCGGGCCGGGCAGCGTCTCGTGCGCCTGGTCGCCGCCCCAGCCGCCCTCGCGCTCCTGCGCGACGGTGTACTGCGGGGGCGAGACGTGGAACATGATCTGCACCAGGTCGCCGCCGGCCCACTGCCGCTGCACCTCGCCGATCATGTTCTGCCGGTACGGGACGGTGCCGCCGGTCAGGAAGTCGGCGCTGTACAGGGCCGGGTACACGCCGAACTGGTTGGCCACCCGCTGGTGCAGCACGTCGGCGTTGAGCGGGTCGGCGTACGACTGGTCGTGGTGCATGGCCGAGAGCATGCCCCTGCCGGTCAGGCCCTTCAGGTACGCGGTCACGTCCACGCGCGGCGGCAGGTTACGCACCCGCACCCGCAGGCTCACGTCCTGGTCCACCGTGAAGGTGACGCCGTTCTGGTGCAGCTTGAGCTGCTGGAGCCGGACGACCGTGCTGCCGTTGCCGGCGAAGTCGCCCTTGGGGGCGAACCTGTCGCCGGAGGAGGGCAGGACGGCCGCGTTGTCCGAGGTGTAGCGGGCCTGGACGATCCGCGCGCCGGCGGGCAGCACGGCGGCGTCGTTCAGGACGGTGACGAGGTTGCCGACCCGGTCGGCGGTCAGCGTGCCGCCGGGGAAGGACACCTCCGGCACGTACGGCTTCTCGTCGAAGACCAGCTCGATCTCGTCCAGCGTGATGCTTCCTTCCCGGACGTCGCCGACCTGGTTGACGTAGAGGGCGAACGAGGTGATCCCCGCCGTGTTGATCGTCCCCGTGCCCGTCTTGGGGGTGAACGAGCCGATCGGGATCATCAGGTGCTGCGGCTGCGCCGAGGCAGGGTCGAAGCCGGGCACCGCGTTCAGGTGCGCCTCGTAGGAGGCCCCGTCGGAGAGCTGCAGCAGCACGTCCTGGCCGGGCGTGGCGTTGGCGACCCACAGCTCGACGGCCCGCAGGCCCGGCCAGTAGCCGTTCACCGGCCGGGAGCGGCCCGAGTAGCCGCCGGTCAGCGTGTAGGCGAACGCCATGGCGTTGCCGAGTCCGGCGCCGAACGGTGAGGGCACGAGCGTGGCGGTGTTCGTCCCGCCGTTGGGGTTGGGCGTGTACGCGGCCGACAGGCGGGCGCTGTCGGCGTAGGCCGAGAAGTCGTCCAGCTTCTCCCGGTAGGAGTCCGCGGCCTGCGCGGCCGGGACGGCCACGCAGAGCGCGAGAAGGGTCAGCAGGACGGTGAGCACTCTGCTCATGCGGGCAAGGTCCACTTCTGGTTGGCGTTGGTGGTGCAGCTCCAGATCTGCAGCGCGGTGCCGTCGGCCGGGCTCTGCCCGGTCGCGTCCAGGCACCTGCCGGTGGCTGCGCTGGTCAGGCGCTGGGTGGCGGAGTCGTAGGTCCACCGCTGGTTGGCGTTGCCGCTCGTGCAGTCCCAGATCTGCACCTTGGTGCCGTCGGCGTTGACGCCGCCGGCCACGTCCAGGCACTTGCCGAGCGCGCGGATGGTGCCGTCGGAGCCGACCGTCCACGCCTGCGCGCTGCCGTTGGCGTCACAGGTGTAGAGCTGCACCTTGGTGCCGTTGGCGGGGTTGGCGGCGGCGACGTCCACGCACTTGCCGCCGAGCCCCTTGATCTTCCCCGTACGGGTGGCGCCGCCTCCTCCTGTGATCGTGAACTCGCCGCGGTTGTGGACGCGCGGCCCGAAGTAGCTCGCCTGCACGCTGGCGTTGGTGTTGTACGACGGGTTGGTCAGCCACTCGGCCCACACCATGAACCAGGTCCAGCGCGGCTGGGCGTTGAGCAGCGCGGGGCTGGGGGCGCGGCCCACCTCGGCCAGGGAGATCGGCTTGCCGCCTGCGACGTTGAGCATCGCCTGGTAGTCGGAGGAGGAGGGCTCCAGCTTGGCCCACACGTCGAGCGAGGCCACGTCGGCGTACGACGAGCCCGGCCAGTACTCGCCGATGGAGCCCATGCTGACGTCCTTGACGTTCCACACCCACACGAGGTTCGTCAGGCCCTGGGAGGTGTAGTAGTCGTAGGTGATCTGGTAGAGCTTGCGGCTGCCGTTCGCGCCGGGCCGGCCGCCCCACCAGGACCAGCCGTCGTTCATCTCGTGGATGGGCCGCCACAGCACGGGCACCCCGGCGTTCTGGAGCTGGCGCAGGTAGGGCAGGGCCTCGGCGAGCCGGCCCTTGTAGGCGTTGTTGAGGCTCGTGCCGTTGGTGACGAGCTGGCTCCACTGGCTGTCGGACAGGTGGCTGAGCACGCCACCCGAGTCCCAGCCGCAGGTGGAACCGGTGGTGGGCGGGCACATGTGCCAGGTCAGCGCCACCACGGAGCCGCCCTGCCACTGGCGGATGGCCTCGTTGACCATCGTCTGGCGGCTGGAGACGTCGGAGGAGGCGAACAGGAAGTCGCCGCCCCACAGGCCGGGCGTCTGGCCGGTGATGCTCTGGGCGACGCGGGTGTACTTGGTGGGGTCGCTGTTGGGCTCGCGGTTGTGCTGGCCCGACAGGGTGTACTGGCCGGAGATGCCGTTCAGGAAGCCGATCAGGTCGGCCCGGGTGGCGGCGGGGAAGGCCAGCGCGGGCGTGGCCAGGCTCGCGACGGTGGCCAGGGCCACCGCCAGGGTCAGTAACAGGGTGCGGGGGGTGCGCATCGCGGGGTTTCCTTTCCTAGGGAGTGGGATAGGCGGTGACCCGGTCTCCTAAGGGGTGGGATAGGCGGTGACCTGGTCGACGGTGAGCGTGCCGGTGCCCGGCCCGCCTCCGGCGTAGAACGAGAGCTGCTCGAAGCGGGTCAGGTCGAGCGGGCCCGCGCCGGCCCAGCTCGGATGGTCGAACTCGGTGAACGGGATGCGGACCACGCCGTCCGGCGCGGCGTCCAGGGTGTGCTCGAAGTAGACGCCGCCGGTGACGAACTGGACGGTGATCTTCGCGGCGGCGCCGGTCTGGGCGAGCCGCAGTTCGAGGCCGTGCTGCCCCCACACGTCCAGGGCGGGGGAGAAGGTACGCGTGACGCCCGCGTACCCAGCGCCGCCGAGCGTGTAGTCCAGCCGCAGGTCCTGGCCGGGCGCCAGCGACGGGGTGATCGGGTCGCCGCCGGGGTTGCGCACGTACGCGGCGGCGAGCTGGGCCGAGTCGGCGTAGCCCGTGAAGTCGTCCACGACGGCGGGGGCGGTGGGCAGCGGGCGGGTGGCGAACGAGGACACCGCGCCGTGGGTGCGGCCGGCCGCGTTGACCGCGGTGACCCGCCAGTGGTAGGTGACGCCGGGTTCGAGCTCCTCGGCCGGTTTGTGCTCCGTCCCGGTGATCGCGGTGGCCGTCAGCACGGGGTCGCTCAGGTCAGCGTGCTCGGAGACGACGAGCGTGTAGTGGCCCGCGCCCGCGGCCGGGCTCCAGGTGAACGCCGGGGTGCCCAGCACGTCACGGGCGTCCTGAGCCGGGGTGAGCGGCGCGGGCGCGGCCGGCGGCGCGGAGACGGGGGCCGGGTCGGCCGACCAGAGGGTGGCGCGGGTCAGCCCCTTGCCGCCGCTCCACAGCACGCGGACGTGACCGGCGCCGCCGGCGTCGGCCGTCACCTGGCCGTCCTCGCTCTCGTGCCGCACGGTGCGCCAGGCGGAGCCGTCGCCGGAGACCTGCACCCGCACGCGGGGCCGCCCCGCCACGTCGAAACGCACCTGCCGCAGCCCGGGGCGGCTCCACGACAGCCACGCCTCGCCCTCGGCGACGGCCGCCGCCGGGGTGATGGTGACGTTCTCGTGGCCGTCGGCCAGGTCCGTCGTCTGCAGCGGGTCCACCAGCACGACCTGCGAGCGGGTGACCCGCACCGGCTCGGAGGCCGTGCCGCGGCGGCCGTCGCGGCCGGCCGGGACGACCCGGTAGGTGACCTCGCCCGTCGTCCCCGTGTCGAGCCACGGCGTCTGGTTGTCGGTGAGCAGCCCCTGGTGGGCGGCGCTCCACCGGCCGCGCTGCGAGCGCTCCACGACGTACCCGGCGGCGCCGGCCGCGCCGCGCCAGCTCAGCTCGTTGAGCCCGCCGCGCTTGCCCACCGCGACGATGAGCGGCGGCCCCACGCGGGCGGGGCGCCTCGACGGGGAGACCTGGTCGGCGAAGGCGATCTGCGCCTCGACGGAGGCCCGCATGCGCTCGTCGTCGCCGGGATAGTGCAGGGTGAAGCCGTCGTCGTGCTGGACGAAGCCGCCCCGGTCGTGGTGGCCGAACAGCGACCACGACAGCATGCCGGTGACATCGCGGTCCTCGGCCAGCGGGGTCAGCAGCTCCTTGGTGGCCGCGGTCGAGGCGTACTCGCCGCCGATGTACACCTTGCCCGCGCCGGTGATGGTGGCCGCGTCGGCGCGCACCCGCTCGGCGGTCGGCGGGTAGTAGTGCACGTCCACGATGTCCACGCCGGGCGCGGCGAGCGTGTCGGGGTCGATCTCGAAGCGGCGGCCGGCCGCGATGAGCTGGCGCGGCGCCCACTTCCTGAACGCGGTCGCGTTGCGGTTGATCCAGTCGAGGGTCATGCCCTCCAGCTCGTTGCCGAACTCCCACGCCATGATCGTCGGGTCGGCGTTGTAGGCCTTGCCGGTCAGCGGGTTGACCCGGCGCATCACGTGCCCGGCGTAGGCCTGGTAGTCGGCGATCACCCGCTCGTCGGTGTAGAACGCCGCCGACGGCAGGCCGTAGGGGTCGGTGAAGTCGCGGTGGCCGCCGTGGTAGTAGGACCACTCGTCGGTCAGCGGCAGGATCAGCCGCAGGCCGATCGAGCCGGCGTAGGCGATCGCGTAGTCCACCGTCGCGAACGCCTCCTCGTTGAAGCCCGCCTCCTTCGACGGCAGGATCGACAGGGGGTTGCCGGTGGAGGCCAGCATGTGCGAGCGCACCACGGTCATGCCCATGGCCTTGGCCGTGTCGAGGGCGTCCCGGATGCGGAAGAACGTCGGGTAGGCGACGCCGCCGACGTTCTCGTCCAGCCCGAGCCAGTAGATGTTCGTGCCGGCGAAGCGGAACGGCTTGCCGTCGAGGCTGAGGCGGGAGTCGGAGCGGGTCACGAACCGGGTGTTCAGCGAGCTCAGGTCCGTGGGGGTGGGGGCAGCGTGCGCGGGCGGGGCCAGGGAGAGTGCCAGAACGACCGCGGCGAGGCTCGCCCATCGGAGGGATCGCATGGGGCTGGGCCTTTCTCGGATTCGGCTGAACGATTGCTTTACCGAATAAGTGCCCTGAAGATAGAACTGCCGCGACAACGATGTCAACGGCCCGAAACCTGCAAGACACGGTCGCTTAACACTCGGCTGACTCGGTTCAGTGGCCTGCTCGCCGCCCCGACGTCGGCAGGGGTCCTGAGCCGCCTCCACGACCTGCTGGTTCAGCGAAGACCTAAAACGGTCTAGACATGTTCAGGTGGAAATCGCTACCTTGTCGGACGTCTGGGGGCGTTTGTCCCATTGTGATGATCAAGGAGCAGGCAGGTTGACGAAGCAGAGTAGGTCGCTGGACTCGGGATGGACGCTCCGGCTGGCGGGCGGCGCGGCCCCCGCCGAGGTCGCCGGTCTGCGCGACGACGCCGTGCCCGCCGAGGTGCCCGGCTGCGTTCACGCGGACCTCCTGGCGGCCGGGCTGATCCCCGACCCCTACCGTGATCTCAACGAGGTCGAGGTGGCGTGGGCGGGCCGGGCCGACTGGCGTTATGACACCGCGCTGGCCGCCGCGCCGCCCGGCTTCGAGCGCACGGACCTGGTCTTCGACGGGCTCGACACCGTCGCCAGGGTGCTGCTGGACGGCGAGGAGCTGGGCGAGACCCGCAACATGCACCGCTCCTACCGGTTCGACGTGACCGGCCGCGTGCGTGACGGCTCGGCGCTGTCGGTGCTGTTCACCTCGGCGTACACCGAGGCGGAAGGGCTGCGTGAGCGCCTCGGCGCGCGGCCGAACGAGTACCCGGAGCCGTTCAACTACATCAGGAAGATGGCCGCCTCCTTCGGCTGGGACTGGGGGCCCACCCTGGTCACCGCCGGCATCTGGCGTCCGGTGCGGCTGGAGAGCTGGAGCACCGCCAGGCTGGCCTCGGTCCGGCCGCTCGTCACCGTCACCAGCTCCGGCTCCGGCTCCGTCACCAGCTCCGTCACCAGCTCCGTCACCAGCTCCGTCACCAGCTCCGTCACCAGCTCCGGCTTCGGCTCTGGCTTCGGCTCTGGCTCCGGCACCGGCAGGATCGAGGCGCATGTCGAGCTGGAGCGCACCGCCTCCGGCGCGGGCCGCGAGCTGACGCTCACCATCGAGGCCGCCGGGCACACCGCCACCCGGGCCGTCTCCTCCGACGACGCGGTGATCGAGCTGGAGGTGCCGGGGCCCGAGCTGTGGTGGCCGCGCGGGTACGGCGACCAGCCCCTCTACGACTGCGTCGTCACCCTGTCCGACGCCGGCCGCGTCCTGGACCGGTGGGAGCGGCGCGTCGGCTTCCGCACGGTGGAGCTGGACAGCGCGCCCGACGAGCACGGCACCGCCTTCACCCTGCGCGTCAACGGGCAGCCGATCTTCGCCCGCGGCGTCAACTGGATCCCCGACGACGCCCTGCCCGCCCGCATCACCCCCGAGCGCTACCGCCGCCGCCTGGTCCAGGCCGCCGAGGCGGGCGTGGACCTGGTCCGCGTCTGGGGCGGCGGCATCTACGAGGACCGCGCCTTCTACGACGCCTGCGACGAGCTCGGCCTGATGGTCTGGCAGGACTTCCTGTTCGCCTGCGCCGCCTACCCCGAGGAGCAGCCGCTGCGCGGCGAGATCGAGGCCGAGGCCCGCGAGAACGTCACCCGGCTCAGCCCGCACGCCAGCCTCGTGCTCTGGAACGGCAACAACGAGAACCTGTGGGGCTTTCGCGACTGGGGCTGGGAGCCCAAGCTGAACGGCGAGAGCTGGGGCGAGGGCTACTACCTCGGGCTGCTGCCGCGCGTGGTGGCCGAGCTGGACCCGACCCGGCCGTACCAGGCGGGCAGCCCCTGGTCGGGCTCGTGGGACCACCACCCCAACGACCCCGCGCACGGGCCCTCCCACTTCTGGGAGGCGTGGAACCGCCGCGACTACAGCGACTACCTCGACCACGTGCCGCGCTTCGCCGCCGAGTTCGGCTGGCAGGCGCCGCCCGCCCACGCCACCCTGCGCGAATGGCTCGGCGACGACCCGCTGACCTCGACCTCGCCCGGCATGCTGCACCACCAGAAGGCCGAGGACGGCAACGGCAAGCTCGACCGGGGCCTGGCCCACCACTTCAGCGTCCCCGCCGACTTCGACCAGTGGCACTACCTCACCCAGGTCAACCAGGCCCGCGCCATCGCGACCGGCGTCGCCCATTGGCGCTCCCACTGGCCGGTCTGCGGCGGGACCGTCGTCTGGCAGCTCAACGACTGCTGGCCGGTGACCTCGTGGGCGGCCATCGACGGGGCCGAGCGGCTCAAGCCGCTCTACCACGAGCTGCGCCGCCTGTACGCCGACCGGCTGCTGACCTTCCAGAGCAGGGACGGCGCCCGCGTGCTCGCCGCCGACAACCAGTCGCCTGACCCCTGGCAGGGCACCGCCGTCGTGCGCAGGCTGCGCGCCGACGGGACGGGCCTGGCCGAGGAGCACGTGCCGTTCACCGTGCCGCCGCGCTCGGTCGCGCTGCTGCCGCTGACGGCCGAGGTGGCCGAGATCAAGGACGCCGCGGGCGAGCTGCTCGTGGCCGACGCCGGTGACCTGCGCGACGTCGTGCTCGGCGGGCCCGACAAGGAGTTCGCTTACCCGCCCGCCGAACTCGACCTGCGGCTGGACGCCTCCGGCGGTACGCTCATGGTTGTGATCACCGCCCGCGCCTTCGTCCGCGACCTGCTGCTGCAGGCCGACCGGCTCGGCCCCGCGGCGACCGCCGACCGCGGGCTGGTCACGCTGCTGCCCGGCGAGAGCGTCACGATCACGGTGAGCGGCCTGGCCGACGCCGCCGGCGTCGGCGCGGACGCCGTACGGTCGGCGCTGTTCTCTGTCAACGCGGCGGAAGGGGTTCCCCGGCCATGAGAGCTGCCGCCCGCCCGGGCGGGAAGGTGACGATCGCCGAGGTCGCCGCGCGCGCCGGAGTGTCCAAGGGCTCGGTGTCGCTGGCGATGAACGACAAGCCGGGGGTGTCCGCGGCCACGCGGGAGAAGGTGTTCAAGGCCGCCCGCGAGCTGGGCTGGCTGCCCAACCAGGCCGCCCGTTCCCTGTCGTCGGCCTCGACGCAGGTCAGCAACGTGGGGCTGGTCATCGCCAGGCCGGCCCGCATGCTGGGGCTCGAGCCGTTCTACATGGAGTTCGTCTCCGGCATCGAGAGCGTGCTGGTGGAGCGGTCGCACTCGCTGCTGCTACGGCTGGTGCACGACGTCGGCGAGGAGATCGGCGTCCTGGACGGCTGGGGCCGCAGCAAGCAGATCAGCGGCTCCATCATGGTCGACTTCACCCTCGACGACCCGCGCGTCGCGCCGATCGCGGCGCTGGGCCTGCCGGTGATCGCCGTCGGTCATCCCGACCTGACCGGCGGGCTGCCGTCGGTCTGGACGGACGACGGCGCGGCGGTCACCGAGGCGGTGCGTTACCTGGCGGCGCTCGGGCACCGGCGGCTCGCGCGGGTGGGCGGCCCCGCCACTCTCGGGCACAGCATGATCAGAAGTGAGGCGTTCGCCAAGGCGGTGGCCGACCTCAACCTGGAGCCCGGCAGGATCCTGCCCACCGACTTCTCCGGCGAGCAGGGCGCCCGCGCCACGCGGGCGCTGCTCGCCTCCGCCCAGCGGCCCACGGCCATCCTGTACGACAACGACATCATGGCCGTGGCCGGCCTGTCCGTGGCCACGGAGATGGGCGTGTCCGTGCCGTCCGAGCTGTCCCTGCTGGCCTGGGACGACTCCCAGCTCTGCCGGCTCACCCATCCGCCGCTGTCGGCCATGAGTCACGACGTCTTCGCCTTCGGGGCCGAGGTCACGCGCCGGCTCATGGACCTCATCGACAGCGGTCACGCCGAGGTGGGCGCGGTGCCGACACCCGTGCTCGTCCCGCGCGGCACCACCGCCAGGGCTCGCTGACCCCGCCTGTCACTGTGAGCGGCCCTTGCATGCCTTCCAGCTACTAAACCGCTCTAGTAGTTGTTTTCCCAGCTCACTCCACACCTCGATCGACGTCTGCACTGAACGCCTTGTAACGGTTATGTATCTTCAGTGCTTCGTCCCTTTTACGCCTAAACGCGACATGCCACTGTTCACCGCAACCACGGTGCTTCCCTTAGGAGATGGTGTGAGATGCGCAGACTTGCGCTGACCGGTCTGGCCCTCGCGGTGACCGCGGCGCTGGCCGCCGCCTGCGGCGGCAGCGGAAAGAGCACGGCGCCCGCCACGGCGGCGAGCGACCCGTCGAAGGTCTCCGGCGAGATCACCGTACTGACCAACCGCACCGACCTGGTGAACGACGGCACGATGAAGAAGTACGCCGACGACTTCGTCAAGGTCTACCCCGGCGTCCAGGTCAAGTTCGAGGCGATCACCGACTACGAGGGCGAAGTCAAGATCCGCATGAACACCGAGAACTACGGTGACGTGCTGCTGATCCCGAACAACATCGCCAAGGGCGACTACCCCAAGTTCTTCGCCCCCCTCGGCTCGGCCGCCGACCTGTCCCAGAAGTACAAGTTCGTTCAGTCCGGCACGGTGAACGACCAGGTCTACGGCATCGTCTCCTTCGCCTCGGCCAACGGCTTCGTCTACAACAAGGACCTGTGGGCCAAGGCCGGCGTCACCGACTGGCCCAAGACGCCGGAGGAGTTCCTCACCGGGCTCAAGGCCGTCAAGGACAAGACCGGCGCGACCCCGCTCTACACCAACTACAAGGACGGCTGGCCGCTCAGCAACTGGACCAACGGCAACGGCTCCGTCACCTGCGACGTCAAGGCCGAGTCCGCGATGACCACCGAGGACCCGTGGGCCCCCGGCAAGGACCTCAACGTCATCGACTCCCTGCTGTTCAACGCCGTCCAGCAGCAGCTCACGGAGAAGGACCCGACCACCACCAACTGGGAGGACTCCAAGAAGTTCATCGCCACCGGCAAGATCGGCGCGATGTGGCTCGGCTCCTGGGCGATCCCGCAGATGCAGGCCGCCGCCACCACGGCCGGCCAGAGCCCCGACTCCATCGCCTTCATGCCCTTCCCCTCCCAGGCGGGAGGCTCGTTCTGCTCGGTGCTCAACCCCGACTACCAGTACGCCGTCAACAGCCACTCCCCGAACAAGGCGGCGGCGCGGGCCTGGCTCGACTGGTTCGTCGACAAGTCCGGCTTCTCCGCCACCAACCAGGGCGTCTCGCCCGTCAAGTCCGACCCGCTGCCCTCGGCGCTGAAGCCGTACAGCGACGGCGGCGTCAAGCTCATCGAGCTGGAGACCGACCAGCGCATCCTGGTCGACAACATCGACAAGGAGTCCGAGGTCGGGATCAAGTCGCCCGACTACCGGCAGAAGCTCATCGACGTCGCCCGCGGAGCCGCCAAGGGCGACCTGAACAGCGTGCTCGCCGACCTGTCCGCCCGCTGGAAGGCCGGCCAGCAGGCCGCCGCCTGACACCCCCGCCCAGCAGGCCGCCGCCTGACACCCCCGCCCGGTGGGAGGCCGCCGCGACCTGACATCGCCCGGTGGGGGGCCGCCGCCCTCCACCCGCCGCCCGACATCCCCGCTCGGTGGAAGGCCAGCAGGCCACCGCCTGACACCCCCACTCGCGGCGCCGGCCCGATCCGGCGCGCCGGCGCCGCGAGCTGACCGAAGAAAGGCAGAGATGACACCGATCTCGTCATCCCTGAAGCGCGGCCCGGCGGGAGGCCCGCGACCGCAGGACGCGGCGCGGCACTCCCGGCATCGGCCGCGCCGCCGCTGGAGGCAGGGCCTGACCCCCTGGCTGTTCCTGCTCGTGCCGCTGGCCCTGCTCATCACCTTCTCGTACGTGCCGATCATCAACATGATCGTCTACAGCTTCACCGACTGGGACGGCGTCAGCCCCGACTACACCTTCACCGGTCTCGAGAACTACTTCGAGATCTTCACCCGGCCCGAGCTGTTCAGGGTCTTCGTCGCCAGCGCCTACTACCTCGGCGCCGCCGTCCTGCAGATCGTGCTCGCGCTGTACTTCGCCACCGTCCTCAGCTTCAACACCCGCTTCCGCAACCTGTTCAAGGGCATCCTGTTCTTCCCCTACCTGATCAACGGGGTGGCCATCGGCTTCGTCTTCCTCTACTTCTTCCAGGAAGGCGGCACGTTCGACACCGTGCTGAGGCTCTTCGGCGTCGGCGGCGAGCACCTGTGGCTCGGCGACCCCGACCTGGTCAACTACTCGCTGGCCGGCGTCTCGGTGTGGCGCTACATGGGGCTCAACTTCGTGCTCTTCCTCGGCGCCATCCAGTCGATCGCGCCGGAGCTGTACGAGGCCGCCGAGCTCGACGGGGCCAACCGGTGGCAGCAGTTCCGCTTCATCATCGTGCCCAGCCTGCGCCCTCTCATCGGGCTGACCGCGATCCTGGCCGTCTCCGGCTGCCTGTCGGTCTTCGAGATCCCGTACATCATGACCGGCGGCGCCGGCGCGAGCGAGACCTTCGTCATCCAGACCATCAAGCTCGCCTTCCGCTTCAACAAGACCGGCCTGGCCTCGGCCGCCGCCGTCGTGCTCCTCGTCATCATCCTGCTGGTGGCCTGGGCGCAGCGGCGGATCGTTCCTGAAGAAAGGGCGACCTCGTGACCACCGCCGTCCGCGCCAGGGTGGCGAGCACCCTGAAGTACCTGTCGCTGATCCTGGCCAGCCTGGTCGTCCTGCTGCCGCTCGGGGTGGTGCTGCTCACCTCGCTGAAGACGTCCGACGAGCTCGCGGCCGGCAGCGGCCCGCTGACGCCGCCAGGCGACTGGTTCAACCTGGCCAACTACTTCACGGCCTTCGAGAAGGGACGGATGGCGGAGGCGGCGCTCAACACCTTCATCATCCTCGTGGTGTCGATCACCGGCACGGTCTTCATCGGCTCGGCCGCCGCCTACGCGATCGACCGGTTCACCTTCCGCCTGAAGAAGCTCGTCGTCGCCCTGTTCCTGTTCGCCACGCTCGTCCCCAGCATCACCACCCAGGTCACCACCTTCCAGGTGGTCGACCAGCTCGGCCTGTTCAACACCCGGCTGGCCCCGATCATGCTGTACCTCGGCACCGACATCGTCGCGATCTACATCTTCCTGCAGTTCATCCGGAGCATCCCGATCTCCGTGGACGAGGCCGCCCGCCTCGACGGCGCCTCCTCTTTCGCCATCTACCGAAAGATCATCCTGCCCTTGCTCAAGCCGGCCATCGCGACCGTCGTCATCGTCAAGGGCATCGCCGTCTACAACGACTTCTACATTCCCTTCCTCTACATGCCGGACCAGGGGCTCGGCACGATCTCGACGTCGCTGTTCCGGTTCAAGGGGCCGTTCGGGGCGCACTGGGAGAACATCTCGGCGGGCGCGATCCTGGTGATCGTGCCGACGCTGGCCGTGTTCCTGCTGCTCCAGCGCTTCATCTACAACGGGCTGACCCAGGGCGCGGCCAAGTGAACGTCATGACGAACTCCGACGACGTGATGCGGTGCGGGCTGACGCTCACCGGCCTGGAGCCGCGCCGGCTGTCCGGCGGTGTCCCGGGGATCGTGCTGTGCGTCGAGGGCGAGGCGGTGATCGACGGGGTGCGGCTCGGCGCGGAACAGGCCGCGTTCCCGCCCGTCGGTCCGCCCGCCGGTCTGCCCGCCGGTCTTTGCGCCGGTCTGCCTGGCGGTCTGCGCGCCGGTCTGTGCGCTGGGCTGCGCGCTGGTCCGCACGCCGGTCTGCCCGGCGGTCTGCGCGCTGGTCTGCGCGGCGGTCTGCGCGGCGCGCGGCTCACCGGCCTGAGCAGCCTGTACCGGGCGGTTCCAGGACTCTCGTCGGAAGGGCGGCAGGCATGACGGTGCTCGCGCTCGACATCGGCGGCACGAAGTTCGCCGCCGCCCACATCACCGCCGACGGCACGCTGCTGCGGCGCGAGGAGCGGCCCATCGGGACCGACCCGACCGCCACGCTCAGCGACCTCGTCGCCGACTTCCGCACCCCCGGCCTGCGCGCCGTCGGGATCGGATCGGCCGGCCCGCTCGACGTCCTCACCGGAACCGTCTCCCCGATCAACATCCCGGCCTGGCGGGGCTTCCCGCTGGCGGACACCGTCCGCCGCCTCGTGCCCGGCGCGGACGTGGCGCTGGCCGGTGACGGGCAGTGCATGGCGCTGGGGGAGTGGTGGCGCGGGGGACACGGCGCCGACTCGCTCCTGGGCATCGTCGTCTCTACCGGCGTCGGCGGCGGCCTCATCCTGGACGGGCGTCCGGTCCTCGGCGGGACGGGCAACGCCGGCCACGTGGGTCACGTGATCGTGGATCGCGATGGCGAGCCGTGCTCGTGCGGGACGAACGGCTGCCTGGAGACCATCGCCAGCGGCCCCAGCATGGTGCGCTGGGCCCTGTCCAACGGCTGGACGCCCGCCACGCCCATGGACCCCGCCACGCCCATGGACCCCGCCACGCCCATGGACCCCGCCACGCCCATGGACCCCGCCACGCCCATGGACCCCGCCACGCCCATGGACCCCGCCACGCCCATGGACCCCGCCACGCCCATGGACCCCGCGCGCG
>NZ_BAAAQX010000029.1:0-21956 GCF_039531895.1 Nonomuraea monospora | reverse complement strand
CCGCCACGCCCCTGGATTCCGCCACGCCCATGGATCCCGGCACGCGCGTACATCCCGCCACGCGCGTGGATCCTGGTACTGGCGTGGATCCCGCCTCACGCGTGGATCCCGGTACGGGCGTGGATTCCGGCATGTCCGTGGATCCCGGCACGCGGACGGACGATGCGGAATCGCGGTCAGGTGACGAGGGCAGGCGGACAGGTGATGCGGGCAGGCGTCCGGACGACGCGGGCAGGCGGACGGAGGCTGTCACGGCCAAGGGCCTGGCCGACGACGCCCGGGCCGGAGCCTCAGTGCCGCTGGCGGCGTTCGAGCGGGCGGCCGACGCGCTCGCCACCGTCATCCTCAACACCGCAGCCGTCGTCGACCTCCACCACGTCGTCATCGGCGGCGGCGTCGCGGCGGCCGGCCCGCTGCTCATCGACCCGCTGCGCGACCGGCTCGCCAAGCGCGCGGGCATGGACTTCGTCCGCCACGTCAAGGTCGCGCCGACCAGCCTGGAACGGAACGCCGGCCTGTACGGCGCCGCCGCCCTGGCACTCCAGGCATCAGAAGGATGAGGATGGCGGCGGCGGACAGCGTCTGAGTTGAACCGTTTACACGGACATCATCGGATCATGCACGGCACTACAAGTCAAGGTTGCGCCCTGACGTAGAAACCGTTTAAATCCAGATGTCCGACGCGTGTCACTCACGTTGCCGCCCATCGGCTCACGCAAGGAATCACGTCCCATCTCCACCGCTGCCCGGAAAGCGCTTACCCAGGAGACAGTCCGTGAGAACCCCCATCCTGCTCGCCGCCGCCCTCCTCACCCCCTTGGCGATCACCTCACCCGCCCACGCCGCCACCCCCGACTGCACCGGCGAGTCGCCCATCGTCTGCACCTTCGACGTCCCCACCGGCGACTACGACGTCACGGTGGTGCTCGGCGACAAGGAGTCCGCCGCGCAGACCTCCGTACACGCCGAGACCAGACGCTCGCTGGTGCCGCTCACCGCCACAGAAGCGGGCAGGCTCACCCGCCGCACCTTCACCGTCAACGTCCGCGAGCCGGAAGGTCAGCCCACCGGCCCCGCCGGAACCCCCGGCCTGACCCTGACCTTCGACGGCCCCAGCCCGCACGTCGCCAAGATCAAGGTCACGCCTGCCCGTCATACCCGCCGCATCTTCCTCGCCGGCGACTCCACCGCCTGCGACCAGGACGGCTACCCCTACTTCGGCTGGGGTCAGGCCCTGCCGTCCTTCCTCGGCCGCGGCCTGTCCGTCGTCAACCACGCCGACAGCGGCGAGAGCAGCGTCTCCTTCCTCAACGACGCGGCCTTCTTCCCCGCGCTGAAGCCGCAGATCCGGCGCGGCGACCTGGTGCTGATCCAGTTCGGGCACAACGACAAGAGCACGACGGCCGAGGACTTCCGCGCCAACCTGTCGGCCATGGTGGCCGGGGTGCGCGAGCAGGGCGGCCGGCCCGTGCTGGTCACCTCCATCGTGCGCCGCCGCTTCGAGGGGACCCAGCTCAACGACCTCGGCCTGATCATCCACGGCGGCGTGAACCTGCCCGCCGAGACCAGAGCGGTCGCCGCCGCCGAGAACGTCCCGCTGATCGACCTCACCGCCCGCACCGAGCAGCTCGTCGAAGCGCTCGGCCCCGAGGGCTCCAAGCCGATCTACCTCACCGACGTCAACGGCGACAACACCCACCTGTCGGAGTACGGCGCCCACCAGTACGCCGCGCTGGCCGTCGAGGAGCTGCGCGCCGCCCACCTCATCGGCGACCGGCACCCCTGACGTGCGCACCTTCCCTCAGGAGAGACGTATGACCCGCTGAGCGCCGGTCGGGCTTGTCCTCACCGCGCACCACGCTGTAACGTGCAGTTTCGTCAACAGTTATCGATAACAGCACGAAGAGTAGTCAGCCATGTCAGAAGCGAGAGCGACCATCTACACGGTCGCCCGAGCGGCCGGAGTCAGCGCCCAGACCGTCTCCCGCGTGCTCAACGGCACAGGCCAGGTCAGCGCCCGCACCCGGGCCGCCGTACTCGCCGCGATCGAGGCCCAGGGCTACCGGCCGAACGCCGTCGGGCGGAGCCTGCGCGCGTCCCGCACCCCGATGATCGGCATGCTCGTGGCCGACGTCGGCAACCCGTTCTACGCCCGGCTGCACCGCGCGATCGAGCGCCGGCTGGCCGGCAGCGGCTACTCGCTGATGCTGATGAACTGCGACGACGACGCCCGGATCGAGCATCGCCAGCTTGAGCTGCTCCGCTCGTACCGGCCGACCGGGCTGGTGATCGTGCCGTCGGTCGGCAGCTCGCTAACCGACGCGAGGCTGCAGGAGTTCGGCCACGTCGTGAGCGTGAGCCGGGTGCTCGGCGGCGTGCACGTCCCGGCCGTCGTCACCGACGAGGCGGACGCCGTCGCCGCGGCGGCGTCCGAGCTCGTCGCGTACGGGCACACCGGGATCGCCGTCATCCTCGGCCCCCGCGAGGCGTCCACCACCCGAGCCCGTGAGCAGGGCTTCCGCACAGCCGTGGACAGCCACCCCCAGGCCCGCGGGCTGGTGCGCTACACCGACGGCACGCGGCAGGGCGCGCAGGAGGCGGCCGAGGCGCTGCTGCGCGCGCATCCCGAGGTCACCGGCGTGATCGGCTTCAACGCGCTGGTCACCGAAGGGATCGTGAGCGCCCTGCTGACGGCCGGGCGGCGCTGCCCCGAGGACGTCTCGGTGATCGGGTTCACCGACGCCGGATGGATGACCCTGCACCGCCCGGCCATCTCGGTGATCGACCAGCCGGTGGAGGAGATGGGCGCCCTCGCCGGCCGCCTGCTGCTCGACATGGCCGCGGGCCAGAGCGTCGATCCCGGCCCGCACGTCGTCCCGAGCACGCTGGTCAGGCGTGGATCGGTCGCACCGCCGTCCATGACGAAGGAGCGCAGAGCATGAAGATCACAGCGGTCGGCACCCACGTCGTCACCGAGAAGCTGAAGGTGCCGTTCGGCATGTCCCAGTGGTACTGGGAGGCGCGCGGCAGCTGCCTCGTCGAGATCGCCACCGACGAGGGGATCTCCGGATGGGGCGAGTGCTTCGGCCCCGCAGAGGGCAGCCGGGCGCTCATCGACTCCGTGTACGCGCCGCTCCTGGCAGGGGCCGACCCGTTCGAGCATGTCGCGCTGTGGGAGTCGATGTACAACCGCGGCCGCGAGTGGGGGCGCGCGGGCGTGCCGATCGCCGCGATCTCCGGCATCGAGATCGCCCTGTGGGACGTCGTGGGCAAGGCGCTCGGCCAGCCGATCCACCGGCTCCTCGGCGGTAGGGCGCCCGCCTCCTTCGACGCGTACGCGTCGGCGTTCTACTACGGCGGTGACTGGGCCGGCGACATCGAGGCGGAGGCGCGGCACCTGCTCGACCAGGGATACCGGCACGTCAAGATGAAGGTCGGCGCTGACCTGCGCACCGACCTCGAACGGGTGCACCGGGCGCGCGCCGCGCTGGGTCCGGACGTGCTGCTGGCCGCCGACGCCAACCGCGGCTACACCACCGCCGAGGCCCTGCTGTTCTGCCGCGAGACCGAGGCCGACGCGCTCTGGTTCTTCGAGGAGCCCGTCATCCCTGAAGACCTGGCCGGTTACCGCGAGATCCGGGCGGCCACCTCGGTGCCGATCGCCGGCGGGGAGTCGGCGTTCACCCGCTGGGGGTTCGCCGACCTGATCGAGTCGCGGGCCGTGGACCTGCTGCAGCCCGACGCCACCGCCTGCGGCGGCATCCGCGAGACGCTGCTGATCGCCGGGATGGCGAGCGTCCACGGCATCCCGACGCTGCCGCACGTGTGGGGGTCGGCGATCACGGTGGCCGCCGGGCTGCACCTGGCCACCGCGCTGCCCGTCGTCACCCCTTCACTCAGCCGCACGCCGCCGGTCATCGAGCTCGACCAGGCGCCCAACTCCTTCCGCCAGACCCTCTCCGACCTCGCCATCGGCCCGGTGATGTCCGTACCCCAGGGGCCCGGTCTCGGCATCGAGATCGATCGGACGGTCATCGAGGCGTACCGCGCCTGACCACGTCAGTTAAGGAAACACCGTGTCACTCGACCCGCAGACCCTCCCAGCACCGGCTCCGTCCCTTCCCCGCAAGTGGCTGCGCATCGGCGGCCTCCTCCTGGTCGGCCTGTTCGTCGCCTACCTCGACCGCTCCAACCTGTCGGTCGGGATCAAGAACGTCGCCGCCGACCTCGGATTCGACGGCGCCGAGTTCGCCGGCACGTCGAGTGTCGCCCTGACGGCGTTCCTCGTCGGCTACCTGATCTCGAACTTCCTCGGCGGCTTCCTCACCGCCAAGATCGACGCCAAGTGGATCCTGGTCGCCACCGTCGCGGGCTACTCGCTGTGCACGTTCCTCATCGGCTTCGCGGACTCCGTCGCCGTCCTGGTGGCGCTCCGCGTCGGCGTCGGCGTGTTCGAGGGGATCTACTGGCCGCAGCAGTTCCGGATGGCCAAGGCGTGGTTCGACGAGCGTGAGATGACGCGGGCCAGCGCGATGATCCAGTACTACGGGCAGTACCTCGCGCTGGCGCTCGGGTTCTTCCTGCTCACCCCGATCGAGGCGGCGTTCGGCTGGCGTCCCATGTTCTGGGTGCTGGGGGGCATCGGGCTGCTGGTCGTCCTGCCGCTGTACGCACGGTTCCTGCCCGCCGCGCCGGCCGAGCCGGCCGCCACCGCCCGTCCCATCGCGGACGGTAGCGCCGCCCCGAAGCCGAAGCTCACCTTCGCGGCCTTCGGCGGCTGGCGGTTCGTGCTGATCGTCTTCAGCTACTTCACCAACGGCATGCTCTTCTGGGGCATCACCCTGTTCATCCCGCTCATCGTGCCCACGTTCGGCTTCGCGACGAGCGTCAACGGCCTGCTGTCCGCGGCCCCGTACCTCGTGTCCCTGCTGCTCACCGTCCCGATGATGATCCTCGCCGACCGGACGGGACGGCGCGGCCCCATCGCGGTCTCCGGGCTCGTCGTCGGCGGGATCCTGCTCGCCTGCGTCGCCATCACCGGCTCCGCCGTCCTGCAGTTCGCGCTGATCTGCCTCGGCCTGGGCTACTTCACGGCCGCCTACACGCCCAACATCTGGGCGATCGCGGTCACCGACCTGCCCGCCCACGTCGTGGGGCCCGCCACCGGGATCATCAACGGCTTCGGCGCCGGGGGCGGCGGCATCGTCGCGGGCGCCCTCGTCGGAGCGCTGCTCGCCGCCACCGGCACGTACGCGCTCGGCCTGTCCATCCTCGGCCTCGTCGCCATCCTCGGCGGCCTGGCGCTGTTCCTCTACACCAGGATGCGACCGGCGCCCGCCTGAGCTCAGGGGGTCCCGACCTGGGCGGGCCGCACCATGTCGGCGATGCGCCACAGCCCGAGCCAGCTCTCCGGGAAGATCGACGGGTCCACGAGCGCGGCGTGCGCCTGCGGGTCGGGGTCGGCGCACGCGTCGGCGCAGACGGCCACCTGATAGCCGAGGTCGTGCGCCCACCGGGCGGTCGACAACACCGTGCCCGAGGTCGCCACCCCGGCGACGACCAGCCGGCCGACCTCGGCCTCCCGCAGCCGTTCGTGCAGGTCGGTGGTGGCGAAGGCGGAGAACGAGGACTTGGCGAGCACCGGCTCGCCGTCCCTCGGCGCCACCGCCGGATGGATCTGCTCACGCATCGGCCCCGGAACCGCGTGGAACACCGGCAGCCCGGCCGTCCTGGCCGACTCCAGCGCCTGCGAGGCGTGCTGAACGACGGCGGGATCGTGGCTGTAGTTGTCGATGATGTAGGTGACGAGATCCAGCGCCAGGAACGCGGTCCGCTCCGCCATGGGGCTCCCTTCTTCGCGACAACCGGAGACAGCGCCCCGGTTGTCGGCGACGCTACCATAAGCGGAGACAACGCCCCGCTTAGAGGAGCTGATGCGTGTGCAGGCCGACCGGCAGCCCCTGCGGGCCGACGCCCGCCGCAACCGGCAGCGCATCCTGGACGCGGCCAGGCAGGCCTTCGCCGCCGAGGGCCGGTCGGTGCCCCTCGATGAGATCGCCCGCCGCGCCAAGGTCGGTCCCGGCACCCTCTACCGCCACTTCCCCACGAAGGAAGCGCTCTTCGAGGCGATCATCCACGAGCGGCTGCGGCTGCTCATCGAGCAGGCCCGCGCGGCCTGTACGGCCCCCGACCCGGCCGGGGCGCTGTTCGGCGCCATCGACGCGGTGGTCGCCGACGCCCAGGCCAAGGCGGAGCTCATCGACGCCCTCACCGGCACCGGCATCGACGTGCACGGCTCGGTCGCCGCGATGGCGGCCGAGCTGCGCCACGAGATCGCCCGGCTGCTCGAACGGGCGCAGGAGCACGGCGTGGTCCGGCGCGATGTCGGCATCGGCGAGGTGATGGCGCTGCTCGGCGGGGTGATCGTCGCTCTGCGGCAGCCGGGGGGTGCGGGGTTGGTGCCCGAGCGCGCCCTGGCGGTGTTGCGTGACGGCCTGCGTGCCGGGTGCGCGGCCGGCGTCCGATGACCTCGTGGCCCTCGCAGCACCACGCAGGTCATCGACGCCGAAGGCGGGACGGCGCGTCACTTGCTCCAGGTGTAGGAGACCGAGGCGAGTTCGGCGAACATGTCCCCGCCGACCCTGAAGGCGGCGATGTACTGGCCCTTGCCGATCCCCTTGCCCGACACCCGCTTGTACGTCACCCCGCACGAGGTGCTGCCCAGCTTGATCGAGCTGCTGAGGACGTTCGGCTTCTTGGGCCTGAACACCACCAGCTCGCCGGACACGCACCTCCCCTTGCTCTCCTTGTAGTAGACGCTGCCCCAGACCGTGTTGTTGGTCCAGTCCCGCCCGACGCACACGGTGGCGCCCGATTCCGTCTTGCACTTGTACAGGACGTCCGCCGAGGCGGGCGTGATGGTCAGGGCCGTCATGGTGGCGGCCAGGGCTGAGGCGCCGAGTACTGCTCGAATCCTGCTGGACATGTCTCTCCTCCGGAAACCGGGCAATTCCTGTCGGAATTGATGGCTTGATGGAAGCTGACATTAGGAGCGGGCGGTATGTCGCCGGTATGCCGGGCGCGTCAGGCGGGCGCGTACGGAGCCTCGTCCGCGACCTCGCCCGTGAAGCCGCGCAGTTGAGGGCTGAGCGCGGCGACGGCGGCGACCAGCACGAGCAGCCCGCCCAGCGCCACGACCGCCCAAGCCCCGCCCAGCACCGCCGCCAGCACCCCGCCGAGAACGGGCCCGAGCGGCTTGAGCGCCATCCCGCCCATGCTCAGCACCGCCCCCATCCGGCCGAGCATCCCCTCCGGCACCATCCGCGCGACCACCACGTTCATCACCACGTTCAGCGACGGCGTGGACAGGGTGATGAACACCAGCGGGGCCATCGGCCACCACACCCCCCACGGCAGCGCCGTCGCCGCCAGCGCGACGCCGAAGACGGCCACGACCGCGATCAGCAGCCGGCCGGGCGGCAGCAGCCGGCCGATCCGGCCCGACAGCAGCGCCCCCGCCAGCCCGCCGACGCCGAGCGCGGCCAGCACCGTGCCGGTGACGCGGGAGTCGCCGCCACGCTCGCCGACGAGCACGATCAGCGGGATCAGGAACGCCCCGCCCAGCAGGTTGAGCACCATCACCGCCGCGGTGGCCTCGCGCAGGCCGCGCCGCCGCCACAGCCAGACGACGGCCTCGGCCGCCTCCCCGAGCAGGCCACGCCGCTCCTGCTGGGGGGAGGGCTGGTCCGCCGGGCGGCGCGGCACCTTGGCCAGCGCGTAGCAGAGGGTGGCGGCCAGGAAGGTGACGGCGTCCACGACGAACGGCACCGCCCGCCCCAGCCCGTACAGCAGGCCGCCGAGCGGCGGGCCGAGCAGCCCGGCGGCGTGCGTGCGGGCCTCCTCCTGCGTGTAGGCGCTGTGCAACTGGCTTCGCGGGACGATCCCGCGGATCGCCGTGTCCAGGACGGGGCCGGTGAACGCGGCGCACAGCCCGTCCAGCATCGCCAGCGCGACGAACTGCCACGCCTCCACCTGCCCGGTGAGGACGAGCGCCGCCAGCAGCGCGGAGACGGCGGCCTGCAGACCCTGGGCGGTGATCAGCGTGCGGCGGCGGTCCCACCGGTCCACCCAGACGCCGGCCGGGAGCTGGACCAGCAGGAACGCGACGGTACGGGCGCCCGCGACGACGCCCGCCAGCCCCGGCGAGCCGGTCAGGGCCAGCACCAGCAGCGGCATGGCGAGCCTGGTCAGCTCGGAGCCGAGCTGCGAGACCGCGCTGCCGGCCCACAGGAGCTGGAACCGCGCGTTCTTGCGCAGCGGGACGATGCCGGGCATGAAGGCTCTTCCTCGGATACGACGGCGGGAACCCGGAGAAGCTACCACCATCCCGGCGAGCCCGTCGTCGGTGGGAACAGCGGTACCATCCTCGCATCACCGCTGATGGGCGCGCATGCGTGAGGATGAACGCATGACAACGACATCACCCGGCGCTGGGCTGGGCGCGACGATCCGCGCCTGGCGGGATCGGCTGCCGCCGTCCGCCGCTGCGTTGCCCGTGCGGACCGGGCGCCGCGCGAGCGGGCTGCGGCGCGAGGAGCTGGCCGAGCTGGCGGGCATGTCGGTCGACTACGTCGTACGCCTGGAGCAGGGCCGCGCCACGACACCGTCGGCGCAGGTGGTGGCGTCCCTGGCCCGCGCGCTGCAACTGTCGGCCGCCGAGCGGGACCACCTCTACCGGCTGGCCCGCCTCGTCCCGCCCGCCGACGGCGCGATCTCCGACCACATCCCGCCCGGCGTGCACCGCGTGCTCACCCGGCTCGGGGACGTGGCGGTGGCCGTGTTCGCGGCGGACTGGCAGCTCGTCTGGTGGAACCGGAGCTGGGCCGCGCTGCTCGGCGACCCCTCGTCCGCGCCGCCGCACCTGCGCAACTTCGCCCGCGACAGGTTCCCGGTGGACGGCGGGCCCGCCCGCCTCGCGCAGTGGCCCGTCGCCGAGGCCGACCGCGACGGCACGGACGCCGCCGTCGTGTCTGACCTGCGCCGTGCCACCGGCCGCTTTCCCCGCGACGCCCGCCTCGCCGGGCTGATCCGCACCTTGAACGCCGGTAACCGGCGTTTCGCCGAGCTGTGGGCGACCGGGGCGGTGGCCGCCCACCGCGAGGACCACAAGACGATCGAGCATCCCTTGGTCGGCCCTGTGACCGTGGACTGCGACGTGCTGGGTGATGGCGACTCCGAGCTGAAGATCGTGGTCATGACGGCCGTGCCCGGCAGCGAGGACGAGACGAAGCTGCGGCTCGCTGGCATCGCAGGACACGTGGGCAGCGCGGGGACGGCCGATCAAGCCGCCGGCCGCTGACCTCACACCAGCCCCGCCACCGACAGCTCCCAGTCCAGCTCCCACACCCGCAGCGCACCGTCCGGGGTGGCGGCGACCACGTCCACCCGCGTGCCGTCGTCACCGAGCACCCGCAGCGACCGCCCCATGGCGACGTCCCACACGCGGGCTCCCTGCTCACCACCGCTGCCAGTGCAGGACCTCTGCGCGCGGGACGCGGGGAGCGGGCCTGAAGTCCGTGCCGAGGGTGAACGCGAGGGGAAGGAACGCGGCCAGCATGACCTCGTCGTACGGCACCCCCAGCACCCCGGCGAGCTCCCGTTCGAGCGGCGCCTGCGCGGTCGTCCACACGGTGCCGAGGCCGCGTGCCCGAGCGGCCAGCATGAAGCTCCACACGGCGGGCAGGATGGAGCCCCACGTGCCCGCCTGCACGTCCACCGGGGCGTGGTCGGTCCGTCCCTCCACGGCGGGGATGACGAAGGCGGGCACGCGGTGGATGTTGGCGGCGAGGTGACGCAGGCCGTCGAAGACCCGGTCGGTGGAGCCGGGGTGGTAGTTCATCCGCCACAGGTCGCGCTCGGTCAGCGGCGTGCCGCTCGCCACGGATTGGGCGCGCAGGAAGAGGTCGGCCACGGCCCGCCGCTGCCGCGGCTCGGTGACGACGAGGAAGTGCCAGCGCTGCCGGTTGCGGCCGGTGGGCGCCTGCACGGCCAGGTCCACGCACTCCTCGATCAGCTCGCGGGGCACGGGGCGGGTGAGGTCGAGCCGCTTGCGCACGGCGCGGGTGGTGCTCAGCAGCTCGTCAGGGGTCAGGTCCAGGATCATGACGTCGCTCTCCTCAGGTGCGTGACGACGTCTTGGACCGTATGCCTACCAATCGTCTGTCGTCAAACTATCTGGATGCATACTAGAATGGCGGCTCACCCTGGAAGGAAGACGATGGCGACGACGAGCAAGGCGGCCCGTGGAGAGGCGTACTTCCCGAGGCTCGCCGCCGAACGGCTGGACATCGCGCTGTGCCGGGCCTCGGCCGCGGTGTCCAGAGCCGCGGACGCGCACGCCGCCGAGGAAGGGCTCGGGGTCGGACAGCATCTCGTCCTGCGGATGCTCGACGCCGTCGGGCCCAGCTCCCAGCAGACGCTCAGCGAGGAGCTGCGCATCGACCGCAGCGTCATGGTCGGCATCTGCGACGACCTGGAGCGGGAAGAGTACGTAAGCCGCGAGCGCAACCCGCGCGACCGGCGCTCCTACGCCGTCACCATCACCGACGCGGGGCGGCGGCGGCTCGCCGCGGCCCAGGCCGGGATCCCGGGCTTCCTCGACGACACCTTCCACGCCCTCACCGAGGAGGAGCGCGGACAGTTGAGCGGAATCCTCGTCAAACTGCTCAGCCGAGGTCTCTGACCGGCTCGGTGTGGCGTGGGGGGAGCGCCCTTCGGGCCGTGAGCCTGCGCAGGCCGAGCAGGGCGTACCCGAGCACGACGAACGCGGCCAGCACGCCTGCGGCCACCGCCGCGACCGTCGGCCAGCCGAGCCGCTCCACGTTCAGGAACGGGTAGACGTAGCGGCGGGGCAGGTTGGGGGCGGCGAGCAGGACGAACGCGCCGTACAGCAGCGGGTACACCAGCCAGGCGAACGGCGCGGCCCAGCGGGCGGGGCGGGCCCGGTCGAAGGCGGCCCAGTCGGCGACCGCCATGACCGGCGTCACGTAGTGCAGCAGGAAGTTGCCCCAGTCGCGGGCGCCGCCGCCGTCCAGGAGCAGGAGCGGGTTCGCCAGGTCCCGGGAGACGTAGTTGACCAGGCAGGTGACCAGCAGGTACAGCGTCACCGCGCCCTTCACGCCGATGGCGGCCGGTCTCGTGCGGCCCGCGACCAGCCGCCAGGCGTAGTACAGCGCGAGCATGACGTTGCTCTGCACCGTGAAGTACGCCCACGGGCGGCCGATCGACGTCGTCAGGCACGCCAGGCCGGTCACGGTCGCGGCCACCAGGAGGATCCGCCACACCGTGATCCGGGCCTCGCGCATGTCCGTCACGAAGATCAGACTAATGCCTGAAATATCGGGCAGCTCCGCTCAGGCGGCGCGGGCTCGGGCGGCGCCGCGCAGGCGGTGCTGCGCAGGCGGTGCTGCTCTCAGGCGGTGCTGATCTCAGGCGGTGCGCCTGCCGAGGTCGCGCAGCGCGTCCGGGCTGAGCGCGGAGACGTTCTGGTCGATCGGGGAGTCGGTGTACTGGTGGATCGTCCAGGACTTCCAGTCGGCGGGCGGGGTCACCATGCCCTTGTCCCTGCCGTAGTGCGCGACCCAGAGCGGGTAGCCGGCCAGGCCCTTGCCGTAGGTGTCGGCGAAGTTCCAGCCGCTGTAGAACATCGGCGTGACGCCGGTCGCGGCCTTCACGTGCGACAGCCAGGCCTTGGCCCAGGCGTTGACCTGCTCGACGGACTGCCCGTCGCTCGTCTCCAGGTCCAGCACCAGCAGGTCGCCGGCCTTGGCGGGCTGCGCGTTGACCACGGAGAGGAAGTGGTCGGCCTCGGCGATGGGGTCGTTGCCGGGGTGTCCGTAGTGGTAGGCGCCGCGGACGATGCCCTTGGCGCCGATCTCGCGCCAGTTCCTGGCGAACGAGGCGTCGCGGAACTCGGTGCCCTCGGTGGCCTTGACGATGCCGAACTGGGCCGGGCTGGCGTTCCAGTCGTAGAGGGGCTCGTAGTTGGAGATGTCCAGGCCGTAGGAGAGCGGCTGCTTCTCGTGCTGGATCTCGTGCGAGGCGACGTGGTCCGTACGGGCGGCGTGCTGCTCGGCGCCGGAGGCCAGCGCCGTGCCGGTCACGCCGGCCAGCGCGGTGGCGCCTGCCAGGATCGCGCCGCCGACGGCCAGGCCGAAGCGCTCGGACAGCTTGTTCTTGAGGGTGGTGGCGAGCCGGGGCTCGGGCATGAGGTGTGACTCCTTGCTTCCATGCCGCCTGCCGGGTTAGCTGTCGGGTTCGGGCTGGAAAGTGCCCTACGGGTGCGCGGCTCGTGGTCGGCGTCCGATTCACCCCGGAAGATTGGGTCCCCGGTTCCGCTCGTCGTCGCGGATTCGGCGGCCGAGCGTGGTTCTCGCTCGGTCCGGTCATCAGAGTGGTGACGGCATGACAGACAAGGCGTCATTACGCGTGCACCGCCTCTAAAAAGGTACATATCACCCCAAAAGCGGTGCAAATATGGCAAAGGGAATCCCCTGGTTGAGGGATCCCCGATGCCGTCCCAGCCGGGGATTCACGGCCGGGTAAATCTTTCCGCCCGCGAGCGCCCCCCTCGCCGCTCGTACGGGCGGAAAGTGACGTCAGTGACCGCTGGTGGTGACGGGGCGACGCCCCAGGACCAGGCCGAGAGCGATCATGACGGCGGCCAGCCCCAGATGCAGCCAGTTGTCGGCCGCGTTGACCGGGACGAAGTTGGCCGGGCTGTCGTGGCCGACGAGCATGCCGTAGATCCACAGCAGCAGGTAGATCGCCCCGCCGGCGATCAGGAAGTTGCGCGCGCCGGCCGAGGTCCGGGCCAGCAGCACGCCCGCGACGCCGAACAGCAGGTGGACGACGTTGTGCAGGATCGACACCTGGAAGACGCCGAGCAGGTGCGCGCCGGACCCGTGACCCGCGAACCGCAGGTCGCCGTAGTCGGTGGTGATGCCAGGGATGAAGCCGAGCACGCCGGCCACCAGGAACACCACCCCGATGACGAGAGCCGCGAGCTGTACGGGGGAGCGGGTGGTGCGGGAACGCGGGGTGTCCATTCGTGGACCTCCCTCTTTGGGGGAACCCGCCCCCTACCCCCACAGGGTGCCCTTGTATGCGAACGACCGTTGCCTTACAGTCGTAGCCCTACAGTTGTTCACTTAACGGAGGACCCCATGGAATCCCTGGACGCGGTGTTCGACGAGATGGCCGCAGCCACCGACCGTCTGCTCTGGAACGAGATCCCGGAGCTCAGCGCGCGCGAGAAGGCCCTGCTCTGCCTCACCGCCGACGTCTGCCAGCAGACCCTCGGCCTGCCCTTCGCCCAGCACGTCCGGATGGCGGCGGACAGCGGCGTGTCCGCCGACGACCTGCGCGAGCTGCTCCGCTTCGTCGCCTACGACAGCGGCTACCCGGCCGCGCTGTCGGCGCTCGCCCGGCTGGCCGAGCTGGAGCGCGAACACGATCTGCCCGGCCCCACCGGACGGGGTCACGAGGTGAACGCCGACGGCACCGGCAGCCCGCTGCCCGCCGCGATGCGACAGGCCGTGGCCGCCCTCGACGAGCCCTTCAGCCGGTACATGGACCTGCAGTCGCGCATGCGCGGCGGTATGCGGCTGTTGTCGGTACGGGAGCGCGCGTTCGTCACGATGACCGTGGACGTGCTCTACCAGACCCTGGAGGAGAGCTTCCGCGCCCACCTGACGCGGGCGCTCGGCGCCGGGGCGACGCCGGAGGAGGCCCGTGCCGTCGTGCGGTTCTCGGCCCGGTTCGGCATGACCAAGGCGTGGCGGGCCATGCACGTCCTCGACACCCTGCTCGCCGAGCTCACCGCCACCTCCGCCTGACGCCGCCCGCGCCTGCTCGCGGGGGCGGACGGCAGTGCGGGTGGCGGGCAGTGCGGTGAGGTGCAGGCGGCGGTGCCCGGTCAGGCGTCGGCTTGCCGGGTGAGCAGTGTGAGCAGGCCCGCGCAGGCGTACGCGACCGCCGCCACCCACGCCGCGTGGTGCAGCCCGGAGACGAAGGCGGCGGGCCGGGCCGGGTCGCCGCCGACGGCGCCGAGCGCGGCCACGCCGACCGCGCCGCCCGCCTGCCGGGCCGTGTTGTTCAGCGCGCTGGTCAGCCCCTCCCTGCCGGGCGGCGCGGCCCCCATGGCCAGCGCCACCACGCTGGGGGTGAGCAGCGCCGCGCCGACGCCGATGACCAGCATGGCCGGGAACAGCGGCCCGTACCCGGACCAGGGACGCACCAGCAGCAACAGCAGGAAACCCGCGACGAGCAGCCCCAGCCCCGCCAGCATGACGGGCTTGGGCCCGTGCCGCCCGGTCAGCCGCCCCGCGTACGCGGGCAGCAGCACCAGCGGCAGGAACAGCGGCAGCAGCGACAGGCCCGCCTCGACGGGGCTGCGGTGCTGGACGGCCTGGAGGTAGAGGGTGAGCAGCAGCATGACGCCGTTGATGCCGAAGTTCATGGTCCCCGCCACGACCGTGCTGACCGCGATGGGCGGGTGGCGCAGCAGCGCGAGCGGCACCATGGGGTGCGCCTGGCGACGTTCGGCGACGACGAAGCACGCACCCGAGATCAGCGCGAGCGTCCCGGAGGCGAGGACTGGAGGGGCGGTGGGGCCGTAGCGGCCGGCCTCGATGACGGCGAACGTGACCAGCCCCAGCGTGGCCGTGCCGAGCAGCATACCCAGCACGTCCAAGGGCCGCCGCTCGGGCGCGCTCTCCCGTACCGTCACCAGGACCGCCACGATGACGACGGCGACGACCGGCACGTTGATCCAGAACACCCACCGCCACCCCAGCGCCTGCACGAGCAGCCCGCCGACCACCGGCCCGGCGGGCAGCGCGAGGCTGCCGATGGCCGCCCAGGCGCCGATGGCGCGGGCGCGCCGCTCGCGCTCGGGGTAGAGGGTGGTGATCACGGCGAGCGTGCCGGGCAGGAGGAGCGCTGCGCCCACGCCCTGCACCACGCGGGCCGCCACCAGCGCCCCGATGCCCGGCGCGAGCGCGCACGCCGCTGAGGCCAGGCCGAACAGGACGAAGCCCGCCGTGACGACGCGCCGGTGCCCGTACCTGTCGCCGAGCGTGCCGCCGGCCAGCAGCAGGCCGGCGAGCGTGAGCTGGTAGCCGTCGATCACCCACTGCAGGTCGGCGACGTGGGCGGCGCCCGTGCCGCGGCCGATGGACGGCAGCGCCACGTTCACGATCGTCACGTCCAGCAGCACGAAGAACATGCCCGCGCACATCACCACGAAGGGCACGGTTCGTCGTTGATCCATGAGGTGTCCCGTTTCCGCACCAAGAGGCGGGAAACACGCGGCTAGGGTGCTGCAGTGATCAAGATGAGGTCCTTACGCGCCACGCTCGCCCTCGTCCTCGTCGCGGCGGCCGCCCCGGGCAGCACGCTCGTGCTCGAAAGCCGCTACGTGTCCTGCACGCACCTGCTCGGCGGCGGCGTCTCGGTCACCTGCGGCAACCCCGGGACGGAGGCCAGGCGGCGTGAGCACCTGCTGCGCGTCGGGGAGGCGAGCGGGCCGGGCTGCGAGGGCATGGTGGCGGCCGGGCCCGCGCCCACGGACGTGCCCGTCACGTCCTGGGTGGGCATGGACCCGCCGCCCGGCCCGGCGCCGCGCGCCACCGACCCGGCCGTGACCGCGCGCGTGAACGCCGCCTGGGACCGGATCGAACGCTGGCTGGGCGCCCACGCCTCCGCGACGCTGCGCGGGCTCGCCCGGCCCGCCGACCCTGGCGACGTCGAGACGTGGGAGGGCTACGTCCGGGCGAAGATCCCCGACGCGCTGTACGCGTCGCTGAGGCAGGGGGACGCCGATCCCGAGAAGGGGCTGTGGCACGGGAGCCTGATGCCGTTCGCCTCCTCCGGCGAGCCGCTGCGCGAGTGGCATCCCGCCGTCACCGTGAGCTGCGAGCTGCGCTGGTCGGACGAGCCGGCCCCGTCGCCACCGCCAAGCTGCGGAGGCTAGCGGTACGGGATCATGGTGTCACCGCCACGAACGCGTAGGTCCCGGACGGCACCCCGTAGACGGCGTGCCCCCCGTCCATGCGCAGGAATGCGGCCCGCTGCGAGCTGACGGCGGGGCGCTCCTCGGCCGGGACCCACACCTCGGCCGTGGTGTTCGGCGGCACCTCGACCGCGAGCGTGAAGCGGCGATCGCTCCTGGTCCACTCCGACCGGACGGTGCCGTGCGGTGTCACGTAGTGCCCCTTGACGTAGGTGAGGTCGCCGACCGGTTTGGGCTGGATGACCAGCTCGCGGTAGGCGATGGAGCCGTCGGCCGGGCGGATGCCGGCCAGGCCGCTGTGGAACCACTCCTCGATCTGGGCGAGGATCATGTGGTTCTTGGAGTCGCCCCGGTTCCAGCGTTCGCCGATGGTGGTCATGCCGCCGGGGTTGGCGGTGGTGGACGCCATGAAGTAGCCGTAGCTGGGCTGGGCGTCGCTCTGCAGCAGCTCCCACAGGACGTCGTCGCGACCGCCGGCGGCCAGCGCCCGTACCGTCGGGGCCATGCCGATGGTGCCGCCGCTGAAGTGCGGGCCTGCGCCGTTGGGGTGGAAGGCGTACATCAGCTCCACCAGCGCGTCGAGGACGGCCTGGCGCTCGCCGTCGGGGACGAGCCCGGCGTCCAGGGCGAGCGCCTGCGCCGTCTGGGTGGCGCCGGTGGCGCTGGCGTCGCCGGCGGCGGTGTAGCGGCGGAGCTGCTGGTTGTAGAAGTGGCTGTTGAAGGCGGTCTTGATGTCGGCGGCCAGCGCCTGGTAGCGGGTGGCGTCGGCGGCGTGGCCGGTGAGTTCGGCCATCTGCGCCAGCTTGCTGATCATGGTGTAGTAGCCCCAGGTGCCGGTGATGCGGCCGGAGGTCTGGTCGGCGGCCACCCAGTCGGCGAGCGCGGCGTCCACGATGTGCGCGTCCGCGCCCGTGCCAGCCTTCTGCCGCTGGATGTAGTCGGCGAACAGCACCATCTGGTCGTAGTGGCGCGCCATCGTCGAGGTGTCGCCGTACAGCTCGTACAGCATCGCCGGGACGAGGATGATCGCGTTGCCCCAGTTGATCTCGTCGCCGAAGCGTCCGCTGTAGCCCCAGTCGTAGACGGGCGTCTTCAGCGCGACGTTGCCGCGCATCGGGGTGTCGGCGATCGACTGACCCTCGACGAGGTGCCGCATGGTGGTCCTCAGGTACGCGGCGAGCTGGTGGTCACGGTGGATGGCGCCCATCGGCATCGTGTAGTCGGCCGGGTAGGACAGCTTCTCCCGGCCGGGACAGTCGGTGAAGACCGACATGATGTTGGACGCGAACGAGTAGCGGGCCATCCGGTGAATCCGGTTGATCCGCGCGTTCGAGGTGGTCACCGCGCCGGCCACCGGCGTGTCGGCCTGCAGCCGGACGCCCTTGATCAGGCTCTTGTCCGGGATGTACCCCTCGGGCAGGCCGGTGACCTGCACCCACTGCATGCCGAAGTAGTTGAAGTCGGGGTGCCAGCTCTCCCCGCCGGGCAGCCCTGCCGTGGTGTAGGTGTTGAACAGGTCGCGGCCCCGGTTGCCGCCGCCGCCCATGAGGGACGCCTGGTCCACGGTGCCGTCGGCGGCCAGCGACTCGGCGGGCGACATGCGGATGGTGACACCGGCGGGCACCTGGCCCTGGAGATTCAGCACCGGCCAGCCGGTGATGTTCTGGCCCAGGTCGAACACCCAGACTCCCGGCGCGGGGTTCGTCATCGAGACCGGGGTGAAGGTCTCGACGGCCCTGACCGGCTCGGCCGCGCGGGCGACCAGCTTGGTGGCGAGGTTCGGCGGCGGCGCGATTCCGGCGTCCGTCCAGGCCATGGGGGTGCCGTCGCGGCGCCCGGCGGTGGGGGAGAGGTCGGCGCCGGGCTGGTCCCAGCCGGGTTGCTCGCGGCGGGCGTCGTGGTCGGACCCGGAGTACCAGGCGTCGGTGACCAGGGGGCCGAGGGCGGTGCGCCAGGTGCGGTCGGAGACGATGACGTCCGATGAGCCGTTGCCGTAGGTGATCTCCAGGCGGGCGATCAGGCGGGGCGCCACGGCCGCGCCGGCGCTCGGGTCGCTGGCGGCGACGTTGTTGCCGGAGCCGGTCACCGCCGCGCCCGCCGGGTGCGGTTTGTCCAGCGCCGGGGTGAAGGTGAGGTCGGCGGCGCCGATCGCGGTGATCGTCCGGGATTCGAGGTTGTCGCCGCCGTCGCCGGTGTCGATGTTGACGGTGCCGCCGACGTGGTAGCCGGTGACACCGCTCAGCGTCACGGTGGTGGCGCCGGGGGCGGTGTCGGCGGTCAGGGTGCCGCTGCCCTTGAGCTGGCTCTGCCACCAGGAGTAGGGCGCGGTGCGGCCGGCCGCCGGGTTGGTGACGCTGCGCCGCACGTAGGCGGGCCCGTTGCCGAGCCGCACGCCGAGCGTGTTGGCGCCGGCGCGCAGGCCGCGCGTGACGTCGTAGGCGCGGTACTCGCTGGAGAGCTGGTAGTTGGAGTTGCCCGGGGCGAGCACCTCGTCCGACAGCTCGCGGCCGTTCAGCGTCGGCAGGTGCAGGCCGACGCCCGACAGGTAGAGGCGGGCACTGGCCACGCGCTTGCGCCGGTCGAGGTCGAACGCGCGGGCGAAGATCGGCATGGGTTGCGCCTCGGTGCGGCCGGGGTGCTCGATCCAGCGCGCCGCGCCCCAGTCGTCCTGCCGCAGCAGGCCCATCTCCCAGGACGACGGCCTGCTCCAGCCCGAGGGCTGCCGGTCCGCGCCCCAGACGCGCACGTGCCAGCTCAGCCGCTGCCTGGACGCGAGCGGCGGCCCGCCGTAGCGGACGCCCGACTGCGTGGCGCTCGCCACTTTGCCGGAGTCCCACAGCAGCCGCCCGCGCCTGAGGTCGCTCTCGCCGGCGGCCACCTGGATCTGGTACGCGGTCTGCGCGTCGGCCGGGCAGGCGGCCCGGGAGCCTGGACGGTGGCACGGGTGCCCGGCGGACTGCCGGGCCGGGATCATCCGCCAGGCCAGCGAGGGGGCGGGGTCGTCGATGCCGAGGGGCTGGTCGGGCCTGCCGTCCACCCGCAGGTCGACGACCTCGACGTGGGGTTGCGCGGCGGCGGCGGGTGCGGGGTCGAGGGGCTGCACGAGGACGAGGGTGAACAGGCCTGCCAAGACGCGCAGGCGGCGTAATGAGGACACAGGTGTCACTCCCTGCGGCTCTAAAAAACGATTTAAGAACCTTGCAGACCCCGCTAACGTAAGCTCTCCCGGATCCGCCGTCAAGGCTCGGTTGAGAAACGGTTCCCGTAGTAAGAGCACGTCAGTCCATCACGAATGCGGGATCACGGGTATCGATACCGCTCGTAGAATCGGACCACGCCTCGGGAAATGGAGCTCCATGGTCACGCCTGCTCGACGACGACGAGTGACGATCGCCGACGTGGCGAGCCACGCGCAGGTCTCCGTCACGGCGGTGTCCAAGGTGATCAACAACGCCTACGGCGTCAGCCCCGCCATGAAGGACAAGGTCAGGACGGCCATCGACGAGCTCGGCTACCGGCCGCAGGCCGTCGCCAGGGGCATGCGCGGGCGCACGTTCACGATCGGCCTGGTGCTGCCGCACATCAGGAACCCGTTCTTCGCCGACATCCTGGACGGCCTGACCGCGCACCTGGAGAACACCGACTACCAGGCGTTCATGATCCAGGGCGGCGCCACCCGCAAGGTCGAGCACCGGGCGGTGGACGCCCTCATGGACCGGCAGGTCGACGGCATCATCATGGTCGCCCCGCTGGCCTCCAGGTCGCGCCTGGAGGAGGTGGCGAAGGAGAAGCCGCTCGTGGTGCTCGCCCGCCACGAACGCTCCCCGCACTACGACTCGGTCTTCGACGACGACGAGGCGGGCGCCGAGCTGGTGGTCGAGCACCTCATCGGCCTCGGCCACCGCAGGATCGCGCACATCACGCACCAGGACGACAGCATCGCCCGCCCGGCCGACCTGCTGCACAACATCCGTTCTGCGGCCTACGAGCGGGTCATGCGGGAGCACGGGATGGCGGCCGAGATCGCGATCGCGACCAGCTTCTACAGCGAGAAGGGCGGCTACGACGGTGCCCGCGAGCTGCTGAGCCGCACGCCCCGCCCGACGGCGATCTTCGCGGGCGCCGACCAGGCGGCGTTCGGCGCCCTGGCCGCCGCCCACGAGGCGGGCCTGTCCGTCCCGGCGGACGTCTCGATCGCCGGCTACGACAACACCCACCTGGCCGCGCTGCCCAACATCGCGCTGACCAGCGTCGACCAGGACGGCGGCGAGATGGGACGCGCGGCGGGCAAGCTGCTGCTGGAGCGCGTCGAGGGCCGGATGACGCCGGTGCGCTTCTCCGTCACCCCGAGCCTGGTCGTCCGCTCGTCCACGGCCGCACCCCGCTGACCCCGCCATCGCCAGGGCCCTGAGAAACGTCTGCTCAGCGTGGGAACCGGTACTTTTTTCGCGGCCTTCTCATCGCGTCCATCTGCAGAAACACTGGGAACCGTTACCCAAACACGGGGTTGACACCTTCTCCAGTTACGCCTACGTTAACCGCATCGGGGAGTGGCTTAAAACGATTCAACAGCCCTGGAGGGGTGTGTGAAGACCTCCCACCGCCTGCTTGCCGCGGCCCTGGCCGTGCTCGCTACGGCGGCACTCACGTCGTGCGGGTCCGGCTCGGAACCCGCCACCGACGGCACCGTGACCCTGACCTTCATGACCGGCAGCGACCAGTCGACCGTGGACACCTCCAAGGCCCTGGCGAACGCCTTCATGAAGGCCGACCCCACCGTCAAGATCGAGATGGAGCACCAGCCGGGCGGCAGCGAGGGCGACAACGTCGTCAAGACCCGCCTGTCGACCGGCGAGATGACGGACGTGTTCTGGTACAACTCCGGCTCGCTGCTCCAGGCGCTCAACCCGGCCCAGACCCTCGTCGACCTCACCGGCGACCCCGTCCTGGCCAACGTGCAGCCCGAGTACCTGCCCGTCGTGACGAACGAGGGCAAGGTGTTCGGCGTCCCGGCCACCACGCTCACCGGGGGAGGCATCCTCTACAACCGCAAGGTCTACGAGCGGCTCAAGCTGGAGGTGCCGAAGACCTGGGCCGAGTTCATGGCCAACAACGACAAGATCAAGGCCGCCGGGGTCACCCCGGTCATCGGCACCTTCAAGGACACCTGGACCTCGCAGCTCTTCGTCCTGGCCGACTACCACAACGTCCAGGCCGAGGCGCCGACCTTCGCGCAGGACTACACCGCGGGCAAGGCCAAGTACGCCACCACGCCCGCCGCCACCGGCGGCTTCCAGCACCTGGCCGACGTGCACGCCAAGAACCTCATGCAGGAGGGCTTCGGCTCTGCCACCCTCGACCAGGGCCTGAAGCTGCTGGTCGAAGGCAAGGGCGCGCACTACCCGATGCTCAGCGGGCTGCTGCCGCCGCTGCTGGCCACCTACCCGCAGACCGCCACCGACATCGGCCTGTTCGGCGTCCCCGGCACCGACCCGGCCAAGAACGGCGCCACCGTCTGGGAGCCCCCGGCCATCTACATCGCCAGGACCACCGAGAAGCTGGACGCGGCCAAGAAGTTCCTCGCCTTCGTCGCCTCACCCGCGGGGACGGAGGCGGTGACCGCGGCCGTGCAGCCGTCGGGGCCGTACCGGATCAAGGGCGCCAAGCTGCCGGAGGACGCCCTCCAGGTGGCCAAGGACCTGCAAGGCTACCTCGACCGGGGCGCCACCACGCCCGCGCTGGAGTTCCTGTCGCCCATCAAGGGCCCGTCGCTGGAGCAGATCACCGTCGCCGTCGGCTCCGGCCTGACCCCGGCCGCCGAGGGGGCCGCCCAGTACGACAAGGACGTGGAGAAGCAGGCCAAGCAGCTGGGGCTCGCGGGGTG
>NZ_BAAAQX010000028.1:169166-173789 GCF_039531895.1 Nonomuraea monospora | reverse complement strand
GAGCCCGGTGGGCGGTAGAGGAGTCCTTCCAGGCCGCCAAGGGGCAGGTCGGCCTGGACCACTACCAGGTGCGCGGCTGGACGGCCTGGCACCGTCACATCACCCTGGCTCTGCTCGCCCTGGCCGTTCTGACAGCCATCGCCGCCGCCCAGCCACCCAGCACCGCCGACGACCGCATCCCGCTGACCCTGCCCGAGATCCGCCGGCTGCTCGCCGCACTCGTGCTGACCCGGCACCGCTCCGTCACGGATCTTCTGCGCTGGTCAGACTGGCGCCGACGCCACCAGGCCACCGCCCGGCACTGCCACTACCAGCGCAGATCCGAACCATGATCGCGAAGTGTCACTGGAGTATTAGGGGAGGGCTGGCCGCCGCACGGTGGCGGGGTTAGCTAGGGATCGATGGCGCGCTGTCCGCCGGAATTAGGTCGTGCATTGTGCGGGAATTGGTCGCTTATGCATGGCACGGAACTGGCTGTGCAGGGCGCGCGTGGGACTTGATTGCGTGGAGTCGGGGTTTCGACGTGCAAGGGTGCGGGGCATACCGGGCGGTTTGTGGGCTTTGTTGGTGCCATTGTGTGGTTGTGTAGCTGCGTTTATGTGGCGGGTGCCTGATTCTTCGGGAAACGATGCTATGTGCGGTCTTTGGGAAGCGCTGTTGTGATTCATCGGCGGTCACGGTGATGCGAGGAGTGTGTTGAGGAGGCGGATGGCGCCGCGTTTGTCCAAGGGCTCGTTGCCGTTGCCGCATTTAGGGGACTGGATGCAGGACGGGCAGCCGCGTTCGCACTCGCAGGACATGATCGCCTCGCGAGTGGCCGTCAGCCAGTCCGTGGCGCGGGCGTAGCCGCGTTCGGCGAAGCCGGCGCCACCCTCGTGGCCGTCGTAGACGAAGACGGTGAGCAGGCCCGTGTCGGCGTGCAGTTCCGTGGAGACGCCGCCGATGTCCCAGCGGTCGCAGGTGGCGAACAGCGGGAGCAGGCCGATTGAGGCATGTTCGGCGGCGTGTGCGGCTCCGCCGAGGTCGATGCCGGCTTCGGCGAGAGGGGTGACCGCGGAGGCGGGGAGTGTCCACCAGACTGCGCGGGTGCGGAGAGTGCGGGGCGGGAGTTCCAGGGGTTCGTCGCCGAGCATCTCGCCTGATTGGAGGCGTCTCATGAGGTAGGAGACGACTTGGCGGGTTACTTCCACCTCGCCGAAGTGGAGCGTCCCCGGACCGAGGGAGCGGGAGCGTTCTGTGGAGAGGATGGAGATGTCGGTGATGTCGCGGGCGAACGTGGTGTAGTCCGGGTTGGCGCTGGTGACGAGGGCGACGCCGGCGTCCAGGTCCAGGAGCTCCACGAGGAAGGTCTCGCCCTGGTGCAGGTAGACCGCGCCGGTGTGGACGGTCGTGTGGGCGGAGGGCTCGTCCACACTGCCCAGGAGGCGGCCTGTGGACGACTCCACGACCTGGATGGGGTTGCCGCCGCCGCCTCGGATGTCGGCCAGGTCGGTCGCGCGTTCCCGACGGGTCCAGAACCAGCCGGCGGGACGTCGCCTGAGCAGGCCCTGCGACACGAGGTCGTCGAGCACCTTCGAGGTGGTGGGGCCGAAGATCGGCAGGTCGTCCTCGGTCAGGGGGATCTCGGCTGCCGCGGCGCAGAGGTGAGGGCCCAGGACGTACGGGTTGCCCGGGTCGAGGACGATCGCCTCCACGGGCTGGCCGAACAGGGCGTCGGGGTGGTGGACGAGGTAGGTGTCCAGCGGGTCGTCCCTGGCGATCAGCACGGCTAGCGCGTCCTGGCCGTCGCGGCCGGCGCGGCCCGCCTGCTGCCACAGGGAGGCGCGGGTGCCTGGCCAGCCGGTGATCAGTACGGCGTCCAGGCCGGAGACGTCGACGCCGAGTTCGAGGGCGTTTGTGGTGGCCAGGCCCATGATGGTGCCGGCTCGGAGAGCCTTTTCGAGGAGTCTGCGGTCTTCGGCGAGGTAGCCGGCCCGGTAGGCGGCGATCTTGTTGGGGAGGTCGGCCAGGGTCGGGTCGGGGGGTTCAGGCAGGGCCCAGGTGAGAGGGCCATGGGTGGAGGGGGAGGTGGGGTTGGGCTCGGAGGCGGGCTCGGAGGCGGGCTCGGACGCGCGCTCGGAGACGGACTCGGGGGTGGGGGCGGACCCGGAGCTGGGCGTGGCGGTGGAGGTGGGCGCAGACGGGGAGACGGGCGTGGACGCGGAAGCGGAGGCGGGTGTGGGGGCAGGGGCGGGAGCGGACCCGGAAGTGGGGACGGATCCGGATCTGGGCGTGGAGGTAGGGCTGGGCGTGAGGGCGGACGGGGAGGCGGGCGTGGGCGTGGATGTGGGCCCGGAGGTGGGGGTGGGCTCCGAGGTGGAGGCGGAGGTGAAGCCGGACGGTGACGTGGGGGTGGGGGTTGAGGTGGAGGAGGAGAGAGGCGTGGGGACGGGAGCGGGAGGTGGGGTGGTCGGGTTGGTGTAGGGCGTGGAGGGGGTGGGGGGTGTGGGGAAGGGGGCGGAGACGGAGAAGGCGACGTCGGCGAGTTTGGCGCGGGCCGACAGGGCGACCGTTTCGGCGCCGCGGCGGGATCGGACGAAGGCGAGCGTACGTACGTCGGCCAGAACGAGGTCCGCCAGCAGATCAGCCGCCTCCGCCGTCGCCGTCCGCCGCACAGGAGCCCCTCCCTCGCCCCGGAGCTCCGTCAGGGGCGGCTCCCACAGCGCGATGGTGGTTGAGCCCTTGGGCGAGGCGTCCACCGTCACCTCGTCCATCTCAAGCCCCGTCAGCCGCGTGGCGAACACGCCGGGCTCGCTGGCCGTCGCGGAGGCCAGCATGAACGTGGGGCGGGAGTTGTAGCGGGCGCAGGCGCGGCGCAGGCGGCGCAGGATCTGGGCGACGTGCGAGCCGAAGACGCCGCGGTAGCCGTGGCACTCGTCCACGACGACCATGCGCAGCCGGCGGAAGAACGACGACCACTGGGCGTGTCTGGGGAGGATGCTGCGGTGGAGCATGTCGGGGTTCGTCAGGACGTAGTTGGCGTGCTGGCGCACCCAGGTGCGCTCCTCGAACGGGGTGTCGCCGTCGAAGCAGGACGCGCGGAGCTGGGTGATGCGCAGCTCGCGCAGCCCGCGGAGCTGGTCGGCGGCCAGGGCCTTGGTCGGCGTCAGGTACAGGACCGTGCCGCCGTCGAGACAGGAGGCGACCGCCGGGGTGAGGTACGCCAGGGACTTGCCGGAGGCCGTGCCTGTGGAGATGATCACGTTTCGGCCACGGTGTGCCAGGTCGGCGGCTTCGTACTGGTGGGGCCAGAGTCCTGTCACCCCTCGGTTCGCCAAGCGCGTAACAAGTACTTCAGGCGTCCATTTGGGCCAACGGACTTGACCCGCCTGACGTGCTGGAACATGCTCCACATGGGTGACACGCTCATGACGTGCGGGAACGCCAAGCAGGTGGTGGAGGAGTGGACCTGCCTGTTGTGGGGAGGATCCGGAGGAAGTCACTGTTTCCAGTCTTGCATCGATGGGCAAAGTCGCCGGGAATCGTGATTTCGTATAGACACAAGCCAGGCGCGTGGTTGAATGCCGCGCGTCAGGGTCGGACAGTCTGGGGCCACGCTCCAGATTGCCAGGCCCGCAAGAGTACTTTCGCAGGCGAGGCGCTGGAGGATCTGTGGATCTGAAGTTGGATCACCGCACCGAAGACCGACTCACCATCGTGGAGGTCGAGGGTGAGATCGATGTCTACACGGCGCCGAGATTGCGTGAGCTCCTCATCGACCTGGTCAACAAGGGCAACTTCCACCTTCTTGTCAACATGGAGAAGGTGGACTTCCTCGACTCGACGGGCCTCGGTGTCCTGGTCGGGGGGCTCAAGCGGGTTCGTGCGCACGACGGCTCCCTCGAGCTCGTCTGCACGCAGGAGCGCATCCTGAAGATCTTCCGGATCACCGGTCTCACCAAGGTCTTCGGGATCTACGCTTCGGTCGACGAGGCCAAGGAAGCTCACGGCAAAGACAAGTAGCATGGCTACCGTCGAGCTGACGTTCAGCGCACTCCCCGCGCATGTGCGGACCGCCCGGCTGGTGGCGACGGCGATCGCCCGCCGCACCGGCGTCGAGGAGTCCCTGCTGGACGAGGTCAGACTCGCTGTGGGGGAGGCGTGTTCCCGGGCGGTGGAGGCGCATCGCGCGCACTGTCCGGGCGAGCCCATCCGCATCGAGCTACGTGACGACTCCGGACGTTTCGAGGTCACGGTCAGCGACCAGGCCCCCAGCGACGAGATCAAACAGGAGCAGCCCCTCGATCTGGGCATGCTGTCCGACTCGTTCATGTCGAACTTCGGCATCGCGGTCATCGAGGGCTTGGCTGATGACGTTCAGGTGTTTCCCAGTCCTAAGGGGACGAACATTCGCATGAGCTGGCCGGCGGCCGTCGGCGTCTAGGCAGGTCTCGGAGGCTGAGCCTGCGTAGTCGGCGCTGCCTTCGGGGCTGAGCCCGGGCTGAGGGTGGGCCGAGGTCTGCTGCAGCGGGCTGAGGCGAGCTTGTATCCGGGCTGAGGCTGAGGCTGCGGGTGAGCCTGCAGCGGGGCTACGGCTGAAGCTGAGCCTGTCTCTGGGCTGAGGTAGGGGCTGGGCTGAGCCTG
>NZ_BAAAQX010000028.1:0-169067 GCF_039531895.1 Nonomuraea monospora | reverse complement strand
GTCTGTGGGACTGAGCCTGTCTGTGGGACTGAGCCTGTCTGTGGGACTGAGCCTGTCTGTGGGACTGAGCCTGTCTGTGGGACTGAGCCTGTCTGTGGGACTGAGCCTGTCTGTGGGACTGAGCCTGTCTGTGGGACTGAGCCTGTATTGAGGCGGAGGCAGGGGGCTGAGCCTGCATGTGAGCTGGGGCTGCGCTGGATGTGAGGTCTAAGGCGGGGCTGGTTTCTGAAGGTGTCGGCCTCCGAGGTGGCCGCCATGGTGGAGGGCGCCATCCGGCACGGCACCACCATGAAGCTCGAAGGCAACTACGTGGACTCGCACGGGGAGGCGGAGCCTGGCTTCGGAGTCACCCGGTTGCTGAACGTGGACCTGCTGCCGCGCATCAAGCAGATCAACCGGGTCAAGCTCCACCAGGCCGATTACGGCGACCTGGCCCGGTACGCGAACCTGGCGCCGGCGATGACCCGGCCGGTCCGCTGGGACATCATCGCCAAGAACTACGACCAGGTCGTCAAGTACGCCACCGCGATCCGCACCCGCACCGCCTCCACCGAGGCCATCCTGTCGCGCTTCACTCGCACCGCCTCGCACCCGGCCTACCAGGCGATGCTGGAGATCGGCCGGGCGGCGCGCACCACGTTCGCCGCCCGCTACTTAGACGACCGCGACCTGCAGCGAGAGATCGAGGAAGGGCTGAACGTGGTCGAGGCGTGGAATCGCGCCAGCTCGGTGATCTGCTACGGCCGCGGCGGCGAGATCTCCACCAACCGGCGCGACGAGGTGGAGATGACGACCCTGTGTCTTCGAATCTTGCAAGCCTCGCTCGTCATGGTGAACGTCCTGATGCTTCAAGACGTCCTCGCCGAACCCGAGTGGGCCGCCCTGCTCACCCCCTGTCGACCGGCGCGGCCTGACCCCGCTGTTCTGGTTGCACGTCCGCCCTTACGGCGAGGTGTGCCTTGATCTGAGCGCCCGGTTGAGCACCAGCGATGCATGAGGGCATCCGTCGCTGGGTTGCTGTTGCGATTGGACCAAGCCTCGCCCAGCAGTACCCCGCCCGCCACCGCCGATAGCGCTCCGGATCGCCGCACTGGGGCGTCTGGCGCTCCTAGGGAGTCGCACCCGGTGGTGTGGGGGCCACGCGCTCGAGCTTGGTCCAGCCCGTCCAGCCTCGCTGCTTCAGGAGTTCGATCAGCCGGCGCGCCGACGGCACAGTGTCGAACGCCAGCTTGTCCATCAGCTCGACGAGCGGCAGCTCGATATCGGTGTCGTCGACATAGCCCACGCCCCGCTCGTCGGCCAGACGCGTGAAGTAGGCGGCTAGTTTGTCGGCCAGCTCGATCAGCCGCGGGTCGTCGGCGCGGTCAAGAGCCTGGCTCAGGGTGAGGTAGAAGTCGGCCAGCCGCGGATCGTCGAGCTGCTCCCGCTTGCGTGTCATCCACTCCGGGACTCGCTCGGGTGAGTGCGCGGCCAGCGGGATCCAGCCGTCACGCTCGGCCTGGACGATCCGCTCGTCGACCCCGAGCGCCCGCAGCCGGTCGAGGTACTCGACCACTTGCGGGGGCAGGACCAGGCTGTCCCCGGAGGCGAGCCGGGCGATTCGCTCGCGGTGCCGCTGCCTGTCCCGGATCTCCGCCTGCAGCCGCCTGTCGATGTCCGCGACCGCCGCGGCGAACTCCTCCTCCCCGGCTCGCAGCAGCTCCCGCACCCGCGCCAGCGGAACCCCGGCCTCGGCGAGGGTCCGGATCTTGATCAGTTCGATCACGGCGCCGGCGTCGTATCTCCGGTAGCCGGAGTGATCCCGATCGGGTTCCGGCAGCAGCCCCTTGGCGTGGTAGTGCCGCACTGCGCGCACCGTCACTCCCGCGTACGACGCCAGCTCGCCGATGGTCAGCATCAGACCAGTCTCCAGGAGTTGCTCAAGGAATCGCCCGACCGGCTGGGCCTGGTGCGTCCAGGATGATCTGGGCGATCTGCGGGGCATGGGTGCAGACCAGCTGATGATCGGCGTCGAGCCAGTGGGTGGCAATGTGCGGATGCTCGCGGACAAGCCGCTCGACGCCGGCCCGCCAGTTCTCGTTGAACCGCGGCGCAGGCCCTTCGCTGCTATCGCCGGCCATCGAGGTCGACATGATCATGGTGATGGGCCGGTCGATCTTCCTGTACCGGTCGAGGATCCCGGACCGGATCACGTCGATCTCGAGGTTCAGGTCGAGAATCTCCTGGGCGCTGAGCAGCACCTGACGCGCGGTGCCCCGCTGGGCCTCCTGCTGCGTCGCCAAGTCCTCCCACATGGCGCGGAACGCCGGCAGGACGGCCTCGGTGATGAACGGTTCGGGCACCGGGTTCGCCCCGTCGATGAGAACAAGCTCGGCGATGGTGTCAGGGTGATCGCAGGCGTAGTGCACGGCCAGGTCGGCGCCCAGCGAGTAGCCCACCAGCACGGGTGCCGTTGGGAGGCCGAGGTTTCCCAGCTCCGCCATCACTGCGGCGAGATCGTTGCGGAAGTCCTCGAAGGAGTAGCGGTCGGCGGCCGAGGCGAGGCCATGCCCGCGCAGGTCGAAGGTCACCACGTCGTGATCGCGCCTCAGCAGCTCGGTCAGCTCGCGCAGGTCGGCCTGCGTCGAGCTTAGGCCAGGGCACAGGACCAGCGGTCTTCCCTGACCGCCGCGAGACACTGGGATCGTGACGCCGTCGTGGTGGATCGTGAAGTGCCGGATCGTCCTGTCGCCTCTGTCCGCCCGCTCTCCATCATTGTCGTGCTGGGCGACCTCGATCGCCTTGGTTTCCGTGGTCATGCCACCATGCTGAAAGCTTGACCCTGCGTCAGGGTCAAGCGGCGCGGCGACATGACGCCCATACATCCGCGATCGCCGATTTCTGGGCCACGCCTGTGAGAGGCGCCGGCGGGGGTGTTGTAAACCGTTCGATTCTCAACACCCTGGCCGGAGTCCCTTTCACGAACTGCCGACAGCCCGCCGGAGTGTCGGAGAACGGACGCTCCCCGACGATCCGGCCCCCGCCGCGATGATCCGCCAGGTCGCCGACGACCTCCTTGGCGCCGAACCTGCAGTCCTCACCGGAGCGCTCGTCGGCTACGCCAGGGTCTCCACCCGCGATCAGCGCCTCGACCGACAGACCCGCGCGCTCGAAGCCGCCGGCTGCATCCGCATCTTCGCTGACAAGCTGAGCGGCAAGAACACCGACCGCGAAGAGCTCACCAAGGCCCTGGACTACCTACGGCCCGGCGACACCCTCGTCGTCCCCTCGCTCGACCGGCTCGCCCGCTCTCTGGCCGACCTCATCACGATCGTCGCCGATCTGCGTCGCCGCGGCGTCGGCTTCCGGTCCCTGAAGGAAGCCCTCGACACCACCACCCCCGGCGGCCGTCTCGTCTTCCACGTCTTCGCGCCCTCGCTGAGTTCATCCGCGAGCTGATCGTGGAGGGCACCCACGAGGGTTTGGCCGCCGCCAAGGCTCGCGGCGTGCGACTCGGCCGCCCGCCCGCGATGACCCCCGAGCAGGTCCGGCACGCCCGCGCCTTGCTCACCCAGCCCGATGCCACCGTGTCCTCGATCGCCGGGTTGCTGAACGTCAGCCGCTCCACGATCTACAAGTACGTGCCCGAACTCGCCACGGGCCGCCCTGTCGTCGAACCGCCGGCAGCGCAAGCCGAGCTGGAGACTGGCGGCTGATGGCGCGTTGGTTAACGGCACCCCGAATTGCGGTCGCCCAAGGGCGCTGGCGTGTCTGTACGTGCTTCCCTGCGCGCCCGATACGGCCGTCGGAGAAGGCCTCTCCCCGGCCATGCCGCCCCGAGGGGCCTTTCGGCTTCTGAGCCTCAAAGAGCTCCCGCCCGTACGGCTACAGACCACACCGCCCCATCCAGCCCCAAAACCCACCTCACCCCCCAAACCATGCCGCCCCCAGAGCGAATTACGGTCCTCCCCTATCCCCATCTTGCAGAGACCGTAACTCAGGGAAATTCCACTTGTCAGATCCCAAACCGGGTCCCAGGCAGGGGATTACTAGACACTCGCACAATTAGCGACCGCGAGAGCCTTCATATCCGCTGAGCCCCTGCGTAGACTCCCGGCACCGGCCAAGGTGATCCAGAGGAACGCGGATTCAACCGGAAGCGGCACCCACAACCCGGATGGTGCCGCAACACCCGCCGAGGAAAACTGCAGCACCGCCCGGGCAGGACGACCGGTCTTGCCGAGGAGAACGATGAGCAGGCACATGCTGGCATCGGAGCCAGCGTCCAATCTGGCCCTGAGCGGAAACAATCTCACCATCGTGATCGTGGTCGCCGCGGTCGCACTGATCGCGCTGGCCGTCGCAGGCGGCCTGGTGCGCGAGGTGCTGGCCGCCGGCCAGGGCACCGAACGCATGCAGAACATCGCGCGCGCCGTCCAAGAGGGCGCCGCCGCCTACCTCACGCGCCAGTTCCGCACGTTGGCGATCTTCGTCGTCGTGATCCCCTTCCTGTTGCTGTTGCTACCTGCGGAAACAGACGTACGCATCGGCCGCTCCATCTTCTTCGTGGTCGGCGCGGTGTTCTCCGCGCTGACCGGGTTCATGGGCATGTGGCTGGCCGTGCGCGGGAACGTCCGCGTCGCGGCCGCCGCCCGGGAGGGCGGGGAGAAGCGCGCGATGCGCATCGCGTTCCGCACCGGCGGTGTGGCCGGGATGTTCACCGTGGGCCTCGGCCTGCTGGGCGCTGCCGTGGTGGTGTTCGTCTACCAGGGCAACGCGCCTGGTGTGCTCGAAGGGTTCGGGTTCGGCGCGGCGCTGCTGGCCATGTTCATGCGAGTCGGCGGCGGGATCTTCACCAAGGCCGCCGACGTGGGCGCCGACCTGGTCGGCAAGGTCGAGCAGGGCATCCCCGAGGACGACCCGCGCAACGCCGCCACCATCGCCGACAACGTGGGCGACAACGTCGGCGACTGCGCCGGCATGGCGGCCGACCTGTTCGAGTCGTACGCGGTCATGCTCGTGGCGAGCCTCATCCTGGGCCGCGCGGCCTTCGGCGAGGAGGGGCTGGTCTTCCCCCTCATCGTCCCGATGATCGGTGTGATCACAGCGATCATCGGCATCTTCGTCACCAGGCTCCGCGACCGCGACCGCAACGGCATGGCCGCGATCAACCGCAGCTTCTTCATCTCGGCCGCCATCTCGGCGGTGCTGGTGACGGTCGCCGCGTTCCTCTACCTGCCGAGCAGCTTCGGTGAGCTGACCGGCTCGACGATCACCGGCTTCAACGCCGACCCGCGGCTGATCGCCATCGGCGCCGTTCTCATCGGCCTGGTGCTGGCCAGCGCCATCCAGCTGCTCACCGGGTACTTCACCGAGACCAACCGCCGCCCGGTCAGGGAGATCGGCGAGAGCTCGGTCACCGGCCCCGCCACCGTCATCCTGTCGGGCATCAGCGTCGGCCTGGAGTCGGCGGTCTACTCGGCGCTGATCATCGGCGGCGCGGTCTACGGCGCGTTCCTGCTGGGCTTCGGGAACGTGACGATCGCGCTGTTCGCGGTGGCGCTGGCGGGCACCGGCCTGCTCACCACCGTCGGCGTCATCGTCTCCATGGACACCTTCGGCCCCGTCTCCGACAACGCCCAGGGCATCGCGGAGATGTCCGGCGACGTCGAGGGCGAGGGCGCCCGCGTGCTGACCAGCCTGGACGCCGTCGGCAACACCACGAAGGCCATCACCAAGGGCATCGCCATCGCCACGGCCGTGCTGGCCGCCACAGCGCTGTTCGGCGCGTTCCGCACGGCGGTGGAGACCGAGCTGGCCACGGCCTCGCAGGCGGTCAAGGACGCTCTGGGCAGCTTCTCGTCCTTCTCGCTCAGCCTCGATCAGCCGAACGTCCTCGTCGGCCTGATCATCGGCGCCGCGGTCGTGTTCCTGTTCTCCGGCCTGGCGATCATGGCGGTCGGGCGCGCGGCGATGCGGGTCGTCTTCGAGGTACGCGACCAGTTCCGCAACAAGCCCGGCATCATGGACGGCACCGAGAAGCCCGAGTACGGCCGGGTCGTCGACATCTGCACCCGCGACTCGCTCCGCGAACTGGCCACGCCTGGCCTGCTGGCGGTCATGACGCCGATCGCGGTCGGGTTCGCGCTGGGGTACGCGCCGCTGGGCGCCTTCCTGGCCGGAGCCATCGCCTGCGGCACCCTGATGGCCGTCTTCCTGTCGAACTCGGGCGGCGCCTGGGACAACGCCAAGAAGCTGGTCGAGGACGGGCACCACGGCGGCAAGGGCTCCGAGGCGCACGCCGCCACCGTCATCGGTGACACGGTCGGCGACCCGTTCAAGGACACTGCCGGTCCTGCCATCAACCCGCTGATCAAGGTGATGAACCTGGTGGCGTTGCTGGTTGCGCCCGCGGTGGTGCTGTACGCGGCCAACCCGGTGGTGCGGATCGGCATCACGGTGGTGGCGGTGGCCGTGGTGGTCGTCGCGATCGTCGTGTCCAAGCGGCGCTCGGTGACCAGCGAGCCGGAGGCCAGCAACAACAACCGCGAGCACGAGCCTGTGGCTTCGTAGGCGGCATGACGGACGAGCGCGCCCGTTCCCTCACGAAGAGGGGGCGGGCGCGTTTCACGTGGAGCCACGGAGAGAGGGCTGAGGCGGAGCTGTGGACGCAGGAGAGGGGCGGGCGTGTTGCGGCGTGGAGTCGCGGGGAGAGGGCTGGCGCGTGCGATGTGAAAGTCGCGGGCGCAGGGAAAGGAGCGGGCGGGTGCGGCGTGGAGTTGCGGGCGCGCGGAGAGGGTGGGTGCGGTTGAGGTGGAGCTGCGGGCGCAGGGAAGGGGCGGGTGTGTTTCGGGCGAGGTGGACGGACGCGCTCGCGGCACCCGCCCCCCGCAATGGGAAACTGGGCGCGTGAACGACGAAAACCGGCCCAGCGGCGGCAAGACCCTGGGCCTGATTCTCCTGGCGATGATCGCGATCCTCGCAGTGATCATCGCGTTGTCCCTCTGGGCCTCGAAGACGGGATGACTCCGTTGCGTACCTTGATCGTGCTGCGCCACGCCAAAGCCGCCCAGGTCCCTGGCCTGGCCGACCGCGAGCGTCCCCTGACGGACCGGGGCGAGCGGGACGCCAAGCGGGTGGGCGACGAGATCAGAGCGGCGGGCCTGGAGCCCGACGCGGTGCTCTGCTCGCCTGCGGTCAGAACCAGGCGCACGGCCGAGCTGGCGTTCCCCGAGGTGGAGATCAGCTACGAGCGCGAGATCTACGAGGCCTACCCGGACGAGCTGCTGGAGCTGGTCCGCCGGACCGACCCCGGCCTGAGCACTGTGGTGCTGTGCGGCCACAACCCGGGCGTGCACGAGCTCGCGCTGGGGCTGGCCGGGGGCGACTACGTGTTCAGGCCAGGGGCGTTCGCGGTCATCGGGGTGGAGTCGCCGTGGGAGGAGCTCTGGCCGGGCCAGGGCCGCCTCATCACCCAATGGGACCCCAAGGCGCCGTAAGCCTGAAGCGCCGTGAAGGCTACAGCGCCGTGAGCACCTCGTCCTCGGCGTCCGCGGCCTCCACCTCGTCCCGCGAGATCCCCAGCAGGTAGAGGATCGAGTCGAGGTACGGCGTGTTGACCGCGGTGTCGGCGGCCTGCCGCACCACGGGCTTGGCGTTGAACGCGATGCCGAGCCCGGCCGCGGCGATCATGTCGAGGTCGTTGGCGCCGTCGCCGATGGCCACGGTCTGCGAGATCGGGAGCTTGGCGGCGCGGGCGAAGCGCTCCAGCGCCCGCGCCTTGCCCGGCCTGTCGACGATCTCGCCGACGACCCGCCCGGTGAGGCGGCCGTCGGCGACTTCGAGGACGTTCGCGGCGGAGTAGTCGATGCCGAGCTCCTCGACGAGCCCGTCGGTGATCTGGGTGAAGCCGCCGCTGACGATGGCGAAGCGGTAGTCGAGCCGCTTGAGCGTGCGCACCAGCGTACGGGCGCCGGGGGTGAGGACGACCTCCTTGCGCACGTCCTCGAACACCTCGGCGGGCAGCCCTTCGAGCAGCGCCACCCGGCGGCGCAGCGACTCGGCGAAGTCGAGCTCGCCGCGCATGGCCTCCTCGGTGACCCTGGCGACCTCTTCCAGGCAGCCGGCGTGCGCCGCGAGCAGCTCGATGACCTCGCCCTGGATGAGGGTGGAGTCGACGTCCATGACGATGAGGCGCTTGGCGCGGCGTGAGAGGCCGGTGCGCTGGACGGCCACGTCCACTTCCTGCGCGGCGGCCTCGGCGGCCAGCTCGACGCGGAGAGCGGCGGGGTCGGCGCCGGAGACGGACAGCTCGATGCAGGTGACGGGCCACTGGGCGAGGCGTTCGATGCGGTCGATGTTCGCCCCGGCGGCGGCGATGCGGCCGGCGATGCCGGCGATGGCGGCGGGCTGCAGGGTGGCGCCGAGGACGCTGACCGACAGCCGGCCGCGGCGGCGCTGCTCCTTGGCCTGCGATCCGGTGGAGAGCTCCACCTCCATGCCGAGGTCCTCGGCCACGCGTTCGACGGCGGTCCACATGGCGCCGAGGGTGGTGCCGGTGCCGGTCGAGGGGCCGCCCGCGTACGCGACGAGCACGCCTAGCGTGAGCCGGCCTCGGATGACGACCTGCTCGATGTCGGCGACCGTGACCGGAAAGCGCGACAGAACGGAGAAAAGACGCGAGGTGACGCCCGGACGGTCAGGGCCGGTCAGTGTGATCAGGAGGGTGCGCTGGTCCACATCCAGCCACGGTACTGCGCCCGGTCCGATGCTCGTGAAGCAGGTACGGCATTCGGCCCGGGCGCGGCGGGTGAACTTTCAGCGAACGACCTTGGTCTTGACCGTCTTGGCGAACGCGTACTCGGGGATGCCGAGCCGGTCCAGCTCCTCCTTGCTCATGTTCTCCATGCCCTGGTCCACGTTGTAGGTGACCACACCGAGCGTCGCCGTCTGGGTGCCCTTGGCCTTCTTCGTGGTCTTGGCCTCGAACTTCATGGTGACGGCCTCGCCCACCTCGACGACCCGCGGGATGAAGCAGTAGAAGGCACGCCCGTCAAGGAAGCACTCGGTGTCCTTCTCCGCCCAGTACTTGATCTTGCGCAGGTCGACACCCTTGGGGAACTGGCCGCCGACGAACCACGAGTCCGCGTAGTGCGGGCCCTTGTTGACCGCGTTGATCGTGTACGTGATCTTTCCGCCCGGCTTGACGGTCTTGCTGGCCTTCACCTTCACGTCGAAGGTGGAGAACGGCTCGGCGGCGGTGCTCGCCGCGGTGGCGGTGGCCGTGGCCGAGGCCGGGACGGCCGGGAGGAGCAGGGCGCCGGCCGCAATTGCCAGCGCGGCACCCTTGAGGAGGGAGTTTCGCATTCACGTCTCCGTTACGAAGGGACACGGGGACGTCACAGAACTAAGCCCCCGTAAATGTCGGCTTTTCCTATCACAAACCTAAAATCTTAGTAAAGTCTATTACTTCAGAATCAGGTGCGTGTCGCCGAACTCGTGCCACAGATATCCCTTTCGCAACGCTTCCTCGTACGCCCGCGCCAGCGCCGCCTCCCCCGCGATCGCGGTCAGCATGAGCAGGTGACTGGAACGCGGCTCGTGCAGCCCCGTGATCAGCCCCGTGACCGCCCGCACCCCGACCTCGGGCGTGACGACGTGCCCGGTCCAGCCCGCCGACGCGGCGACCCGCCCGCCGGGGCCCGCGGCCGTCTCCAGCGCCCGCACCACCGTGGTGCCCGCCGCCACCACGCGCCCGCCGTTCTCCCTGGTCAGGTTGACGAGCCGGGCCGTGGCCGCCGGCACCTCATACCGCTCGGCGTAGGGCGGCTCGTCCTTCTCCGCCGAGGCCACCCCCGTGTGCAGGGTGATCGGCGCGATCCCGATCCCGCGCGCCACCAGCGCCGTCACCAGATCGGTGGTGAACGGCCGCGCCGCGCTCGGCATCTCGGCGCTGCCCGGGACGGTCGCGAACACGGTCTGGTACGCCTCGATCGGCCAGTCCCGCTCCACGTACGAGTAGCGGATCGGCACCCCGTGCACCCGCAGGTACGCCTCCACGTCCCGATCGAGCACCGCCCGCCACAGCCGCGGTGTCTCGCGCCCGACCAGCCGCAACGTGGCCCGTCCCGGCATCGGCAGCCACTCGCCCGGCTCGCCCCCGCCGTACGGCTCTGACCCCTTGGCGGTACGGCGGCGCAGCTCCACCAGCCACGTGCCGTCCGGCCTGACGGTCGAGAAGTGCACCGCCAGGCGGTCCAGCCGGACGGCGGCGGGCAGGGTGGCCGAGTTGTTCACCACGATCAGGTCGCCGGGGTCCAGCAGGGCCGGCAGGTCGCTGAAGTGGTGATGGGTCGGCTCCAGGTCGCCGCGCGAGACCATCAGCCGCACCGCGTCCCTGGCCATGCCCTTGGCCTCCGGCGGCTCGTGGGCCGACAGGCCGGGTGGCAGCGAGAAGTCCAGCGCGGCGGTCATTGCAGGCTCACCTTCCCGCTCGCCGGGCGCGAGCCGACCAGGTCGTACAGGGCCGCCGCGACCTTGGCGGGGTCCGCGGCGGCGGACGCCTCCTCCTCGCCGACGGCGTCGGCGAGCATGCGGGTGTTCATCTCGCCGGGGTCCACCCACCAGACCCGCAGCTCGGGCTCCTCGGCGGACAGCACGTTCGAGAGCTGCTCCAGCGCGGCCTTGGTGGCGCCGTAGCCGCCCCAGCCCTCGTACGCGCCGGTCGCGGCGTCGGAGGTGATGTTCACGATCGAGCCGCGCGACGCGCGCAGCGCCGGCAGCGTGGCCTGGACGAGGGCGAGCGGAGCCGTCACGTTCGTCTCCAGCAGCGCCCTGAACGCCTCCAGAGGATAGATCGACAGCGGCGGCAGCGGCGTCACACCCAGGTCGCTGGCGTTGTTGACCAGCAGGTCCAGCTCGGGCGCCGCCTCGGCCAGCCGCCGCACGTGGGCGGGGTCCGTCACGTCGCCGGGGATCGCGGTGGCGCCGAGCTCGCCGGCGGCCCGCTCCAGGTCGTCGGAGCCGCGCGCGGTGAGTACGAGGTTCCAGCCCGCGCCGGCCAGCGACCTGGCCAGGGCGAGACCGAGTCCGCGGGAGGCGCCGGTGATGATCGCGGTGTTCGTCATGTATCCGACGGTAGGAACGCGACGCGCGCGGGACATCGGGCTGAGGACCGGTCCCGGCCTGGGCACTTCGTCCTAGGACCTTAGAGTGGGGGCCGTGACCTCCGACCGGGACGAGATTTTGCAGGCGGTGAGCTCCGCGGTGCTCGCGGTCACCCGCCATCTGTCGGTCCGCGAGGTGCTGCAGGTCATCGTACGCTCCGCGCAGCGGCTGCTCGACGCCCGCTACGCCGCGCTGGGCGTGCCCGACGAGGACGGCTCGTTCGCCGAGTTCGTCGCCGAGGGCCTGACCGACAAGCAGTGGGACGCGATCGGGCCGCTGCCCAGGCAGCACGGCATGCTCGGGGCGATGCTGCGCGACGGCACCCCGGTCAGGCTGCCCGACCTGCGCAAGGACGAGCGCTTCGAGTGGTGGCCGAAGGCGCACCCGGTGATGAAGGACTTCCTCGGGGTGCCGATCCGCGACCGCGAGCAGGTGCTCGGCATCATCTTCCTGGCGAACAAGCGCACGGGCGGCGGCTTCGACCAGGCGGACGAGGAACTGCTCACGCTGTTCGCCGCGCACGCCGCGATCGCGCTGATCAACGCCAGGCTGTACGAGAACGGTCGCGAGCTGGCCATGCTGGAGGAGCGCAACCGGATGGCCAGGGAGCTGCACGACGCGGTCACCCAGAAGCTGTTCTCGCTGCGCCTGTCCGCGCAGGCCGCGGGCGCCATGCTGGACAAGGCCCCCGACAAGGCCGCCGCCGAGCTCGAACGCGTCCAGCGGCTGGCCGGTGAGGCCCTGTCCGAGCTGCGGGCGGTGATCGTCGAGCTGCGGCCCGCCGAGCTCGACCGGCACGGGCTGTCCGAGACGCTGCGCAAGCACGTGCGCCTGCTCGACCGGCTCCATCCGGTCGCGGTCACGTTCGAGTGCGGTGAGCTGCCGCCGCTCGACGCTGCGGTGGAGGTGGCGGTGCTGCGGGTGGCGCAGGAGGCGCTGCACAACGCGTTGCGGCACTCGGGGGCCGAGGCGGTGACGGTGCGTCTGGCGTACGCGAAGGGGAGGCTGGAGCTGGTCGTGCGGGACGACGGGAGCGGGTTCGAGCAGACGGACTCGCGCGGGCTCGGGCTGGCGTCGATGCGCGACAGGGCCGAGGCGGTCGGTGGGCGGATGTCGGTGGAGTCGGCGCCCGGCGCGGGGACCACCGTACGCGTGGAGGTGAGCGTGTGATCCGGGTGCTGATCGCCGACGATCATCCGGTGGTGCGGCAGGGGCTGCGGACCTTCCTCGACCTCCAGGACGACATCACGGTCGTCGGCGAGGCGGGCGACGGGGCGCAGGCCGTCGAGCTGGTCGCCGAGCTGGCGCCCGACGTGCTGCTGCTCGACCTGAAGATGCCGGTCATGGACGGGCTCGGCGCGCTGCAGCGGCTGTCCGGCGTCACCACCAGGATCGTGGTGCTGACCTCGATGAGCGACCCGTCCGACGTGGGCCCCGCGATGCGGGCGGGCGCCGCCGGGTTCCTCTACAAGGACGTCGATCCGACCGCTCTCGTCCAGGCCGTGCGGGCCGTGCACGGCGGGCAGGTGCTGCTGGCCCCCGAGGCGGCGGAGGCGATGCTGGCCACGGCGGCGGCCCAGGCCGCCGTGCCCGCGCCGGTGCCGCTGACCGAGCGCGAGCGCGAGGTGCTCGCGCTGATCGCGGCCGGCCGCTCCAACAGGGAGATCGCGCGGAGCCTGGCCGTCGCGGAGAAGACCGTCAAGACGCACGTCTCGAACGTGCTGATGAAGCTGGGCGTGCAGGACCGCACCCAGGCCGCGCTGTACGCCGTACGGCACGGCCTGGGCTGAAGGACGCTCTAGGTGTCCTTCTTCGTGTTCGACTCCTCGTGGCTGGCGGGCGGGTTGTAGTCCTTGACCGGAGGCGGCGGCGTCCAGCCCCTGCCCGGGTTGCGCGGCGGGCTGACGATCGTCGTTTTGACCGTCTTGAGGTCGTAGTGGTGCTTGATGCCCAGGCGCTTGAGCTCGGCCTCGCTCATGTTCTCCATGCCCTGGTCGACGTCGAACGAGATGACGCCGAGCCGGGCGGTGGCCGTGCCCTTGGTGCCGCTCTTGAGGGTGAGCTGGAAGTTCAGCCAGTCGGTCTTGCCCTTCTCCAGTGCCAGCGGGCCCCAGCACCAGAACCAGCGGCCCGCCCACTCGCACTTGGTGCCCTTGGGGCCGCCCCAGCGCAGGGTCGGCTTGACGCCCTTGGGCAGTTGGCCGCCGATGTAGTAATAGTCGGCGTAGTGCGGGCCGAGATTCTTGGCTCGCACGTAATACGTCATCTTTCCGCCGCGTTTGGTCCTTTTCGTGTACTTCACGGAGATCTTGAAGTTCGAATAAGGCGCGGCGGTGGGCCCCGTGGTGGCCACCGTGCTGGCGGCGCTGGCCTGGCCCGTTACGGTCAGGGGTGCGGCGGCCAGTCCACCGGCTAACAACAGGCTGAAGCTTCTGCGCATGCGACGGCTCCCCGTACGGTGCTGGAAATCCCCGATCTTCTCCATGATTATTGCGTAGGGCAAATTTTTCGCAAAGAGCGATGATCTTTCGTGACCTGGGATGGCTTGCGGGCTTCTGTGCAGGTTCATCACGCTTGCGAGCGGGGGTCAAGCACAAGGGGGAGGACCAGGTGCCGCAAACGCACCCCTTACAGTCCAGTGATCCGGTCACGCTGGGCGACTACCGGTTGATCGGACGGCTGGGCAAGGGTGCGCAGGGAATCGTCTACAAGGCCGAGTCGCCCGACGGCCGGCTCGTGGCGATCAAGCTGCTCAACACCCGGCTGGACAAACCCGGCATCGACTCAGAACGCTTCCTGCGCGAGGTGGCCGCCGCCCGCCGCGTCGCCCAGTTCTGCACCGCGCAGGTGCTCGGGGCGAACCTCGACGGCGAGCAGCCGTACATCGTCAGCGAGCTGGTGGACGGGGTGTCGCTGCAGGTCGTGGTGCAGCGCGACGGGCCGCGCGAAGGCGGCGCCCTCCACCGGCTGGCCGTCGGGACCGTCACCGCGCTGGCCGCCATCCACCGGGCGGGGATCGTCCACCGGGACTTCAAACCGAGCAACGTGCTGCTGGGGACCGACGGGCCGCGGGTGATCGACTTCGGCATCGCCAGGGCGCTGGACTCGGCTATGACGATCAGCAGCGGGGTGGTGGGGACGCCTGCGTACATGTCGCCTGAGCAGATCTCGGGGGAGCGGGTGGGGCCCGCCGGCGACATGTTCAGCTGGGCTCTCACCATGCTGTACGCCGCCACGGGGCGGCCCGCCTTCGGGCAGGACAGCTTGCCGGCGGTCATCTACCGGGTGATGCACGAGGAGCCCGATCTTTCGGTGTTGCCGGATGAGTTGCGGGCCATTGTGCAGGGGTGTCTGCGGAAGCGGGGGGAGGAGCGGCCTGCGGCGGCCGAGGTTCTGTTCTCGTTGCTGGAGAACCAGGGGGAGGCGGCCGGCGATGATGAGTCGGCGCTGACCACGGGGTCGCAGGTGGCCGCCGAGGCTGCGGCTGGTGCTGCGGTTGGTGGTTGGATCGCGCCTGACGGTCGGCCGGGCTTGGGCGCGCCTGCCGCTTCGACCTGGGTCAGCCCCACGGGATGGGTCAGCCCGTCGGGCGACGGCTACACACCCCCACCGGGCCCACCCGCCGGGCCACCACCCGCCGCCCAAGCACCGCACCCGCCCGCGCCTTCGCCAGGGCCGCCCGCCGGGCACGTTGGCGCGTCGCCGCAGGGCCCGCCTGCCGGGCATGCTGGCGGGCCGCCTGCCGCCTACGCGCCGCGCCCACCCGCGCCTTCGCATGGGTCGCCAACTGGGCACGTTGGCGCGTCGCCGCAGGGCCCGCCCGCCCAAGCGCCGCACCCGCCCGCGCCGCCGCACGGGTCGCCAGCCGGACGTGCCGCCGCGCCTTCGCAAGGCCCGGCCGCTGGGACACCGCCCGCCCGCCCGCCTGCGCCGCCGCATGGGTCGCCTGCACAACGCACTGGTGCGCCGCCGCCGCGTGCCGGGCAGCCTGCTGTGTTGCCGCAGGGAGCGCCGGTGTCGCCTCGCCAGCGTCCCGCGCCGCAGCCCTCGCCTGCCCAGAGCCCACCGTACGACAGGCGCGGCGACAGGCCGGGGGACGGGAACGACGCGTTCTTCAGGCATGCCCCCGCCGAGGAGAAGCCCGACGAGGCGAGAGCCAGAAGAAGGCGCGCGGCCCTGGTGGCGGGAACGCTGGTGGTGGCGCTGACCCTGGCAGGCGGTGTCCTGTACTTCGGTCCGAGGATGCTGGGCACGGAAGACGGAACGGTGGCGCAGGTGACCACGTCCGTGACCCCGCCGACGACACCACCGACGACACCGCCACCCACACCCACCCCCACGGTGGTGACGCCGACGCCCGCTGAGGTGGAGCGGGCGACGGTCCCGGTGCTGGGCAAGCAGGACGGCAAGTCGCTCAAGGGCCACACCAAGGGCGTCCAGACGCTCTCAGCCGTCCGCAACGGCGACAAGACCTGGCTGGTGACGGGCGGTCAGGACGGCCGGGTGCGTCTGTGGGACCTGGCCGGGCACAAGCCGCTGGCCACGATGAGGGGCCACAGCGAGGAGGTCTACGCGGTCGCCTGCGTGATGATGGGCAAGACCCCGATGGCGGTCTCCGGCGGTTACGACGGCAGCGTCCGCCTGTGGAATCTCAAGACCCGCAAGGGCAGGGTGCTCGGCTGGCACGGGGACGCGGTCTACGCGGTGGCGTTGACGAAGGTCAAGGGCAGGTACGTGGCGGTGACGGGCGACGCCGACGGTTACCTGAGGTTCTGGGACCTGAGCAGGCGCAGGGCGACGGGCAAGCTGATCAGGGCGCACCGCAAGCCGGTGAACTGGCTGAGCGCGAGCCACGTCGGCGACCGCGCGGTGGCGGTCTCGGCGAGTGAGGACGAGACGCTGCGCATGTGGGACATGTCCTCGCGCAAGCGGTACGGCACGACGTACAAGGGCCATTCGAAGGGCGTGTACGCGGTCGCGGTGAGCAAGATCGACGGCAAGGCGGTCGTCGCATCGGGTGGTAAAGACGGAAAAATCAGGCTCTGGGAGGCGAAGAGCGGCAAGACGCTCGGCACCATGTCCGGCCACAAGAAGATCGTCTACTCGCTGTCCTTCGGCACCATGGGCGAGCGCACGGTGCTGCTGTCCGGCGGCACCGACGGCACCATCCGCCTGTGGGACCCGCGAACCCGCAAGGCGCTGGGCAAGCCGGTCAAGGCCCACAAGAGCGGCGTGTACGCCGTCGGCGTCGTCCCCCTGGACGAGGGCGTGGCGATCGTCTCCGCCGGCAAGGACAAGCTGGTCAGGATCTGGAAGGCCGGGGACGGCGCTATTGGTTCCTGACGGGCTCGAAGATCGCGTGGTGCGCCGCCACGAGCGCGCGGCGTACCGCGTGGTCGAGGTCGCGCAGCGCGGTGGCGCGGGCGGCGAGTTGCCCCGAGGTGAGGCCGCGCTCGTCGGCCAGGCGCAGCACCGCCCCCAGCCGGGTGGCCAGCGTGGAGACGCGGTGCGCGCGGCCGGGGTAGCCGGGCGCGAGCTCGCCGCCGCGTCCGAGGCGCTCCGGGCGGTCCTGGGCGGGCCCGTCGATCGAGGTCAGGACCTCGGTGGCGGCGCGCATCGCGCCGGACAGCTCGCGTTCGGCCTCGGCGAGGGACGGCAGGTCGTGGCGTACGGGGCCGGCGTCGTGCACCTCCAGCCGTACACCGACATAGGAGGACCCGCGCCGGTCGGGCAGGGGCACGAAGCCGAGGTTGCGCTCGCGCAGCACGGCGATGGCCGCCTGGCCGGCGTCCACGGCGGCCGAGTTGAACGGCGGCGGGCCGGACAGCCCGAGCGGGTCGCCGGGCGCGGGCAGGGCCAGCCGCAGCTCGCTCAGGCCCTCGGCGCGGAGGTTTGCGAGGTATTTACGCAGGGGCACGTCGCCCGCGACGGCGGGCCCGCCGACGGCTTCCACGTGGTCAGCCGCCTCGTCGAGCCCCACGTGACCGGACAGCCACGCGTTGCCCCAGGCGACCAGGGATGGACAGACAGGCGATTCAGGGCGCACCGATCCACGATAAGCGCTCGCCCTGCAATAGGTTTGTCCCGAGGGTGACTCCTAAGGAGGTATCGGGGATGGGTGGTCAGGTGCTGCGGCTCCAGGACGTCGCCGTCAGGCGCGACGGAGCGGCCCTGCTGCGCGGCATCGACTGGACGGTCAACGGGGACGAGCGCTGGGCCGTCATCGGTCCGAACGGCGCGGGCAAGACGACGTTGCTGCAGGTGGCGGGCACGTTGTTGTACCCGAGCGAGGGTGTCGTCGAGGTGCTGGGGGAGCGGCTGGGGCAGGCGGACGTGTTCGACCTGCGTCCCAGGATCGGGCTGGCGAGCGCCGCGCTGGCCGAGCGCATCCCACCGGAGGAGAAGGTCATCGACCTTGTCCTGACCGCCTCGTACGGGATCATGGGCCGCTGGACGGAGGAGTACGACTCCAACGACGTGACCAGGGCCGTCGAGCTGATCGACATGATGGGCGCGGCCCATCTGATCAGGCGGCGGTTCGGCACCCTGTCGGAGGGCGAGCGCAAGCGCGTCCAGATCGCCCGCGCGTTGATGCCGGACCCCGAGATGCTGCTGCTCGACGAGCCCGCGGCCGGCCTCGACCTGGGCGGCAGGGAGGATCTGGTGCGCCGCCTGTCGGTGCTGGCCGGCGACTACCGCTCGCCGACGCTGGTGCTGGTGACGCACCACGTGGAGGAGGTGCCGGCCGGGTTCACGCACGCGCTGCTGCTGCGGCACGGCTCGGTGGTGGCGCAGGGGCCGCTGGAGCACGTCATGACCGCCGACAACCTCTCGCAGACGTTCGGGGTGCCGCTGACGCTCGATCGCAGCGCGGAGGGCCGCTGGTACGCCCGTGCGCACTGAAACCAGCCCGCGCGCTCGCTAGATCGCCATTTATGGTGATAAAAGACGCCGATACCTAAAACCAAATAGGATCTACGAAGTCGGTTCCCTCGACTCCGGAGCGTCGCCATGTCCGTCGAGCAGCTCATCGTCGCCCTGGTCGTGGTCGCGGCGGTGGGCTTCGGGGTGGCCCGCACGATCCGCATCATCCCCCAGGCCACGGCCGCCATCGTCGAGCGCCTCGGGCGCTACCACCGCACGCTCACACCGGGGCTGAACCTGGTGGTGCCCTTCATCGACCGCATCAAGGACATGATCGACCTGCGCGAGCAGGTGGTGTCGTTCCCGCCGCAGCCGGTGATCACCTCCGACAACCTCGTGGTCTCCATCGACACCGTCATCTACTTCCAGGTCACCAACCCGAAGGCGGCCACGTACGAGATCGCGAACTTCCTGATCGGCGTCGAGCAGCTCACCGTCACGACGCTGCGCAACGTGGTCGGCGGCATGGACCTGGAGCACACGCTGACCTCCCGCGAGGACATCAACACCGCGCTGCGCGGCGTGCTGGACGAGACGACCGGCAAGTGGGGCATCCGGGTCAACCGGGTCGAGCTGAAGGCCATCGACCCGCCCGCCTCCATCCAGGACTCGATGGAGAAGCAGATGCGCGCCGACCGCGACAAGCGCGCCGCCGTGCTGACCGCCGAGGGGCAGCGCCAGGCGGCGATCCTGGCCGCCGAGGGCGAGAAGCAGGCCTCGGTGCTGCGGGCGCGCGGCGAGGCGGAGGCCGCCGTGCTGCGCGCGCAGGCGGAGGCGGAGGCGCAGGCCATGCGCGCCAAGGGGCAGGCGGACGCGATCGGCATGGTGTTCAAGGCCATCCACGAGGGCAACCCGGACCAGCACCTGCTCGCCTACCAGTACCTCCAGACCCTGCCCGAGATCGCCAAGGGCGACGCCAATAAGATCTGGATCGTCCCCTCTGAGATGGGCAAGGTCCTGGAGAACCTGGGCGGCCTGTTCACACCCCCCAAGGGACAGGACAACCCGTAGGAACCCCGCCGACGCCGCGGCCCCCGACGGGGGCACTGCGCGGCGGCTGCTTGGAGGGTTTCGTGACGGGCTGGGAGCTGGCCGCGGTGTGCGCCGCCGGTGTGGTGGCCGGGGCCATCAACGCGGTGGTCGGATCGGGATCCCTGATCACCTTCCCCACCCTGGTGGCGCTGGGCGTCGACCCCGTCACCGCGAACGTCTCCAACACCGTCGGCCTCGTCCCCGGCTCCTTCAGCGCCGCCTTCGGCTACCGCACCGAGTTGCAGGGTCAGCGCGACCGCCTGCTGCGGCTGGGCGCGGCCTCCGCGCTGGGCGCGCTGATCGGCGGGATCCTGCTGCTGTTCCTCGATCCCGACGTGTTCGAGATCGTGGTCGTCGCCCTCATCGCGCTGGCCTGCGTGCTCGTCGTGACGCAGCCCAGGCTCAACACGTGGGTGGCCGCGCGGCGGCGGCAGCCGCACCCGCACGGCGGCGCGGCCCTGTGGCTGGGCGTGCTGGGCGCGGGCGTCTACGGCGGCTACTTCGGCGCGGCGCAGGGGGTGCTGCTGATCGGGCTGCTCGGCATCTTCCTCGACGACGGCCTCCAGCGGGTGAACGCCGCCAAGAACGTGCTCGCGATGATCGTCAACGGGGTGGCGGCCGCGTTCTTCATCGTGGCCGCCGACGTGGACTGGCAGGCCGCCGCGGGCGTGGCGGCGGGGGCCACCGTGGGCGGCTTCCTGGGGGCCAGGCTGGGGCGGCGCATCCCCGCCCCGGTGCTGCGCGGGGTCATCGTGTGCGTGGGCGTCGTGGCCATTATCGTACTGGTGTACGGATAATCGCCGGTGGGTAGGAACCCGGTATGAAAGGTGACCGGGTGGAGATCGTCATCGACGCCGGAGGCACGTCGCCGCGCACCTACGAGATCACGGCCACCCGCGCGGGCAGGCGGGTGGAGGTGGCCAACCGGCGGGGGCTCGTGGAGGTGAGCGAGGTCACGCGCAGCGGCACGCCGGTGCGCACGGCCCGTTTCATGTCCAGCCGCATCCTCGCCCTCGTCGAGCACCCCGCCGACGAGACCCCTGACGGGCGCGCCGCCGGCCCCGGGTAGCGATCAGCGGAAGTCCGCCGCGTGGTCCTCGGCCCACTGGCGGAAGCTCAGCGCGGGCCGCCCCAGCAGCCGCCGCACGGTGTCGGTGGCCCGCTCAGGGCGCTCGACGAAGCTCCCCCAGGCCTCCAGCGCGCTCTGGACGAACGCCTCGTCCCCCCAAGCCGCCAGCAGCCGCTCACGCGCCTCCTCGGGCGGCTGCTCCTCCCACCGCACCTCACGTCCCACGGCCTCGCCGATCACCCGCACCTGCTCCGCCTGGGTCAGCTCAGCGGGGCCTGTCATGGCGTACGCGGCCCCGTTGTGCCCCGCCGAGGTGAGCACGTGCACGGCCACCGCCGCGATGTCCTTCTCGTGGATCAGCGCTCGCGACGCCTGCCCGTACGGCCAGCGCACCACGCCCTGCCTGATCTGGTCCGCCCACCCCAGCGTGTTGGCAGCGAAGCCGCCAGGCCGCAGGAACGTCCAGCCGAGCCCGGAGCGCCTGATCAGCCCTTCGATCTCGCCGTAGTGGCCGCCGGCGTCCTCGTCGCCGGGCACGAGCGCCGACAGGTACACCACCCGCCGCGCGTGCCCGGCGATCCTCTCCACCGCCTCGGCCGCGTTGCCCGTAGAGAAGCCGGGCCAGAGCAGGAACACGCTCTCCACGTCCTTCAGCGCCGGTTCGAGCGTCTCGGGGGCGGTCAGATCGCCCTGCACGGCCTCCACGCCCGCCTGGACCCGCTCGGGCCGCCTGGCGAAGGCCCGCACGTCGAGGCCCGCCGCGGCGAGCTGGGACACCACATGGCTGCCGACATTTCCGGTCGCACCGGTCACAAGAATCTTGCTCATGACCTCGACGGTAGGACCTCAACCAAACTTCAGGTCAACCCCGGGCGTACCTGGATGGTGCCGTCACGCCTGATCCGCGTCTCGAACACGGGCGCGGGCGCGGTCGCGGGCCCGTGCTTGACCGAACCGTCGGCCAGCCGGAACGTGCTGCTGTGCCACGGGCACACCACGCACGCCTCGCCGTCCTCCATGACCAGCCTGCCCTGGTGCAGCGGCCCCGCCAGGTGCGGGCAACGATCGGCCAGCACGGTGACGCCGTCGCCCTGGCGCAGCACGAAGAGCTGGATGTAGCCCAGCCGCCTGGCCACCGGACGCCCGTCGGGCAGGTCCTTGAGCGGGCACAGGTCGTGCCAGCCCAGCGGCACCAGATGCGTCACCTGCGGCGCGTGGTTGGCCCCCGCGGCCTGCCGGTAGGCCAGGTGCCCGCCGAGGTAGGCGCCGAGCCCGCCCACGGCCAGCCCCGCGTAGGAGAGCATCCGGCCGGGCCGCTCACGGCCGCGCATCCGGGCCATGAGGGAGGCGGTCAGGAGGCCGACCGCGGTCAGGTTCGCGGCCATGTGCACGAAACCCACCCGCTGCTGCTCGCGGTGCAGCGAGGACCAGTCGGTCAGCCCCGCCGCCACCGTGGGCAGGGCGTTGACCAGGCCGGTGGCCAGCAGCAGGCGGGCCGCCCGCGGGTCGGCCTTCGCCAGGTCCAGCACGGCGGTGGAGAGCCAGCAGCCCAGGCTGACCGTCGCCAGGGGCGGATGCACCGGCTCTCCGATGGGGACGCCGTGCAACAGGTCGCGCAGGCGGCCCTGGCGCAGCCGCTGCCGCACGGCCTTGGCCAGCCCCCTGATCGGCGTGTCCATGGCCTTCGACTTCTCGAGCCGATCGGCGATGGCGACCGGCCCGGCGAAACCCCGCAACTGCCGACGTCTCGCGCGTACTGTCTCTTTCACGACAAGTCCCCTACCCTGGCCATGTGGGGATCACTCGGACAGGTGTCCCCTGGCCACCGAGAGTTCGACCAGTTCCGACGCGTACGCGCCGAGCGAGGGCGAGCCCTCCTCGATGATCCGGATCTTCTCCTTCACCTGCCCGGCCGTCACCTTGAACAGCGGCCAGGTGCCGCCCTCGGTGTGATGGTTGGCCAGGATCGGGGCGAAACGGTCGAGCGCCTTGGCGAACCTCGACTCCGGCGTCTTCCTGGCCTCGAACTCGTCCCACAGCTCCCTCAGCCACACCCCCTGCTCGTCCGGCAGCAGGCCGAAGATGCGGTCGGCGGCGGCCCGCTCGGCCTCGGCCTGGGCCTCGACCGCCACCGTGTCGTAGACGAACGTGTCACCCGCGTCGATCTCCACCAGGTCGTGCACCAACAACATGGCCACCACCCGTTGGAGGTCCGTTCCGGGTGGGGCGTGCTCCCCGAGGACCATCGCCAGCGTGCCCACGTACCAGGAGTGCTCGGCGGAGTTCTCCCGCCGCGAACCGTCGATGAGATGGTTGCGACGGATGATCCGCTTCAACTTGTCGATCTCGATGGCGAAGGCGATCTGGGCGTTCAGGCGGTCCTCTTCTGGCGCGATAGTCACGCGCGACACCCTAATGTGCGATGATCACCCCGGTTGGTGAAATCGTGACCGGAACTCCGTTGAACACTGCGTTACCACTCGGAACGTCCAGGGTCGTCTCGTCGGTGAGCGTGTTCGCGCTGACGCCCGCGTGCTCGGCCGCCACGTTCTGGGCACTGCCCGCGTGACCCCATCCGTGCGGCAGGCTGACGACGCCCGGCATGATCGTGTCCGTCGCCTCGACGGGCACCGTGACCTGGCCCTTCGCCGAGCGCACCACGGCCTCGCCGTCCAGGCCCAGACGGGCCACGTCGGAGGGGTGGATCTGCAGCGTGCACCTGTTGCTGCCGCCCACCAGCGGGCCCACGTTGTGCATCCAGCTGTTGTTGGAGCGCAGGTGCCGCCGCCCGATGAGGACGATCTCCGGCGGCTCCTCCTCCAGCTTGCCGCGCAGCCGCTCGACGTCCTCCATGAGCTGCGGCGGCGCCAGCTCGATCAGCCCGGAGGCCGTCTTGAGCACCTCGCCCAGCCGGGGCTCCAGCGCGCCGAGGTCGAGGCCGTGCGGGTTGTCGAGCAGCTTGCGCAGCGACAGGTCGCCCTTGCCGGCCCATTCGCCGTACGGGCCGAGCCGCAGCATGAGGTCCAGCCGCCGCTCGCTGCCCGACTCGCCCTCCAGCAGGTCGCGCAGCTCCGCCACGTCCCGCCCCTCGACGCCCGAGCCCGGCGTCCCGGTGGCCTTGCGCAGCAGCTCGTCGATGACGAACGCGTCGAGGTCCCCCTCCAGGCCCGAGGCGATCATCGCCAGCCTGGCCAGGATCTGCGCCTCCGACGGCCGCTCGTCCAGCGGCAGCAGCGGCGGCGAGTAACGCGCGTAGTTGCGCACGGCGAACCCGAGCAGCGCGAAGTCGTAGTGCCCCGACTGCAGGACCCGCGGCGGAGGCAGGATGACGTTGGCGTGCCTGGTGGTCTCGTTCAGATATGGGTCCACGCTCACCATGAAGTCCAGCTCGCGGAAGGCCGCGTCGAGCCGGTCGCCGTGCGGCGCCGACAGCACGGGGTTGCCCGCGATCGTCAGCAGGAACCTGATCTGCCCCTCGCCCGGCGTCTCGATCTCGTCGGCCAGCGTGGCCACGGGCAGCTCGCCGTTCGTCTCGGGCAGGCCTCTGACGCGGCTCTTCCACCGGCCCACCGCGTACGGCCTGCGCCGCCCGGCGAACTCGGTCGCGGGCTTGGGGAACATCGCGCCACCGGGCCTGTCGAGGTTGCCGGTGAGCACGTTGAGCACGTCCACCAGCCACTGGGCCAGCGTGCCGAACTCGGCCGTGCACGTGCCGATCCTGGCGTAGACGGCGGCTGTGGGCGCCGCGGCCAGCTCCCTGGCCAGCCGGACGATCGTCTCGGCGGGCACGCCGGTGCGCCGCGCCACCACCTCGGGCGGGAACTGCTTGGCCGCCTGGCGCACCTCCTCCAGCCCGTTGAGCCCGTACCCGTCGGGGCTGGTCAGCCCCTCGGCGAACAGCGTGTGGACGAGGCCGAACAGCAGGTACGCGTCCGCGCCCGGCCGGATGAAGACGTGCTCGTCGGCCAGCGCGGCGGTGCGCGTGCGGCGCGGATCGACCACGACGAACCGGCCGCCGCGCCCGCGCAGGGCCTTGAGGCGGCCGGGGAAGTCGGGCGCGGTGCACAGGGAGCCGTTGGACTCCAGCGGGTTGGCGCCCAGCATCAGCAGGAAGTCGGTTCTGTCCAGGTCGGGCACCGGGATGGCCAGCGGATGGCCGAACATGAGCCCGCTGGCCACGTGCTTGGGCATCTGGTCGGCGGTGCTGGCGGAGAAGACGTTGCGGGTGCCCAGGGCCTTGATCAGCGGGGCGGCGTACAGGGCGCCCGCCATGGTGTGGGCGTTGGGGTTGCCGAGGTAGACGGCGGCCGAGCGGCGGTCGGCGAGCCGGTCGAGGCCGGCCCGCACGGCGGCGAACGCCTCGTCCCAGCCGACCTCGCGCCAGAGGTCGCCCTCCCTGATCAGCGGCTTGCGCAGCCGGTCGGGGTCCTCGTCGAGGCGGCCGAGGCTGGCCCCCTTGGGGCAGATGAACCCCTTGCTGAACGGGTCGTCCTTGTCGCCGCGGACGCCGGTCACGTGCCCGCCGTCGTCGAGGGTGAGAGTCAGGCCGCAGACGGCCTCGCACAGGGGACAGGTCCGGTGGACGGTCGACGTCATCACGACTCCTGAGTTCGTCAGATGAACTCATCTTGGCGCGGACCGGGCGCATGGGGAAGCCCCGGAGCCCCCGCGGTCTCCGGGGCTTGCACCCCTAGGGACGGCCCCGTTCCCTAGGTCTTCAGCCTGCCTGGGGCAGTGCCACCAGATCAGGCGGCTCCTCTAGCTCGGATCTCAGCGGGATCCAGGCTCTGCGGCCGTACAGGCGGTCCAGCCCGGGGGAGGTGGCGCCGGGCGCCTCGTCACGCCTGACGATCTCCACGGTGAGGAACTGGGCCCGCTTGCGGTGCCGGTAGACGTTCACGCTGCGGGCCCAGCAGGCCGCCGCGATCTCGTCGCCGAACGCCTCGAACGTCTCGGCGCTGATGCCCGCCCTGATCATGACCAGCGCCTTCTCGCCCGTGGTCGTCGGCGTGATCCAGAGCACCAGCGGGATGCGGCCCGCCCTCGTGTGCAGGGTGGTCTCCAGGCAGGTCCGCTGCAGGCGGTGCCGGGAGACCACGCACCAGAAGTGCGCCACGACCCAGTTGCGGCCGAACCTGGTGGCCGCGGGCACCGAGACGGCCCCGGCCACCAGGACGAAGGGCACCCACCGGCCCTGCTGCGCGGCGCCCAGCAGGGTCATGACGAGCAGCGCCAGCCCGCCGAGCAGCAGCAGCTCGGTGCGCGCCCGCCAGAGCCTGGCCAGGACGGATCCGCCACGCGCGGCGGGAAGGTCCTCACTGGCCGGGTACATCTGGTTGCGCGGGTTCCTCGCCATGTCAGGACACCTCCTCTGTCACCTTGCGCGGCTGGCGGAGCTGGTCGAACCGTGGGTCCCGGTACCTGCGCGAACCGAAGCCGGTCCTGGCGACGGTCCAGCCCATCCGGAAGGCGAATTCGTCGGGCTCCACACAGATTTCGTAGTCGGCGGAAGCGATGAGATCCTGGATCCAGGACTTGATTCGGCTGACCCCCTTGGTACCTTGTGAGTACATAGAAGACCCCTTTCGCGGCATTTAGAGGTGGCTTCTTGCCGGTCCGAAGGCTGGTGACCGAGTTTCGCCGCAGGGTGGCAGCCCGTATGCGGCGCTCGGTGATCAGCCTCGGCCCGGTTTTTTTCGTGCTCGAATGAGCGGATTCGCGCTGTGCGATTCAGGCGATGACGAGATCCTTCCGGCAAGTGGCCTCCCTGTTTCGGATGTTCTTTTCCGGGACGGCGACGTTGCCGGAGATGCGGCCCTCGTGCGGGCGCGCGACGGTGGGCGAAAGGCTCGTTGCGCTGGGCCGTATCGTCATGTCCGGCCTCCCTCGCGACTCGAGAACCCTCCTGGTTCTGATCGTCCCCCGCTGCCGTCAATGCTGCAAGACTTCCAGCAAGGGAAGATTTACTTTTCTTCGCTTCTTGCGGTGCAACTTGCACGACAACCGTCATGGGGCTGCTCAGGGCCGGAAGATCTCGCCCGTCTCCTGCCAGTTCACGGAGCTTGTCCTTGCTCCTACGCTCCACCCATGAAAGCCTTCTTGGCAAGGCTGTGCGGCACAACACATGCAACTTGCAGTGTAAGATTGGGCGAACGGCCCAAAAAGCCGGGCTCCAAACGGTCCCATCCGGCTACACCTTCATTCCTGAGAAGGAGCGTGGACGGTGCCATCGCAGCAGGGCAGTCCAACAGTTCGACGGCTCCGGCTGGGTCAGGAGCTACGCCTCCTCCGTGAGCGACGGAAGTACACCGGGGCCAAGGCCGCCAGAGAGCTGGGCTGGTCGGCGAGCAAGGTGAGCCGCATCGAGGCCGCCAAGACCATGCCGTCCGCCGAGGACATCAAGTCCATGGCGAAGTTGTACCGCGCCGACGGTGACAAACTTGACGAGCTCGTCGGCCTGTTGCGTGACGCGGAGCAGCGCGGGTGGTGGGAGGATTACGAGGACACCCTCCCCGAGGAGTACACAAGATTCCTCGGCCTGGAGGCGGAGGCCATCCACCAGCGCAACTGGGAACCCCAGGCTGTGCCGGGTCTCCTGCAGACCGAGGACTACGCCCGGGAGGTCATCCTCGCCACGCGGGGCATCGCGCGCATCACGCACAGCGGCGTCCGCAGCAGGGTCGAGGCCCGGCTCGACCGGCAGCAACGGGTGCTGCACAGACCCGACCCCTGCCGGATGAGCGTCATTCTGGACGAAGCAGCGCTTATGCGCCGTTTCGGGGAGCCTTCGGTCATGCGTGAGCAGATGGAACATCTGTTGGAGGTGTCCCTACTGTCACACGTCGGCGTTCAGGTCCTACCATTGGACTCGCTTCACCCGGTCAACACCGGTGCGTTCATTCATCTCAAGTTCGCGGAATTCGACGATGTGGTGTACCTGGAGCAGCTCTATTCGGCCCACTTCGTGGAAGACCTCGAGCGGGTGGCCGGCTACGAGACGGCCTTCGACCACATGAGGTCGGAGGCTCTGGACGAGGACGAATCTCGTGTGCTCATCCAGCGGAAGGCCATGCTCTGGCGGCGTTGACGACGTCGTCACCTCAATACACAGGCAACGGAGCCTAGGGAAGAAAATGCACAACGACATCACGAAGGTGGCCTGGCGCAAGGCCAGCTACTGCAACGGCGCAACGGCATGCGTCGAGGTGGCGCCTCTGGCGGACGGCAACGTCGCCCTGCGGGACAGCAAGCAGGAGGACGGCCCGGTCCTGGTGTTCACGCCGTCGGAGTGGGCAGCCTTTGTGGCGGGCGTCCAAGATCATCAGTTCGACCTGGCCACTCTCGCGGCCAGCGCCTGACGACTCCGGAAAATTGTCGGCACAGTTTTCCGGAGTCGTTCTCTTTTTTTCTGGCTCCGGTGCGCTGAGCCGTTTTTCTTGATATTCAGCATGGCAGAAGAACGCGGCGTGCCCGGGAGCCGGGCACGCCGCGTCCTGCTGGCTCAGGCCAGGCCCAGGCCCTGGGCGACGCCCTGGCCGAGGTCCTTGTGCACGTTGTTCCAGTACTGCACGACCCGCTGCTTCATCTCGGCGGTCACCTCGGGGGCCGAGGCGTGGCCGACGATGTTGCTCACCAGGTGGGCGCGGTCGGTGCCGGACAGCACGTTCTCCCACAGCGCGCGCGGCTGACGGTGGTCGTCGTCCTCGGCGTGCAGCGTGTACGCCGAGCGGATCACCTCGCCCGCCACGTGGTAGCTCTCGCCGGAGTACAGCGAGGGGTCGGCGGCCGGGCCGCCCACGGTGTTGGGCGTGTAGACCGGGTCCTGCGGGTTGCGGTAGGCCATCGGGCCGTCGAAGTTGTAGGAGTGGACCGGCACGCGCGGCTGGTTGATCGGGAGCTGCAGATAGTTGGGGCCGATCCGGTAGCGGTGCGCGTCGGGGTAGGAGAAGAGCCGGCCCTGGAGCATCTTGTCGGGTGAGGCGCCGATGCCGGGCACCAGGTTGGCCGGCTCGAAGCCCGACTGCTCGACCTCGGCGAAGTAGTTGGCCGGGTTGCGGTTCAGGACGAACTGGCCGATGGTGATCTCGGGGTAGTCGCTGTGCGGCCACACCTTGGTCAGGTCGAACGGGTTGAACCGGTAGTCGGCCGCCGCCTCGAACGGCATGATCTGCACGTTGACCGTCCACGACGGGTGCTCGCCGCGCTTGATCGCCTCGAACAGGTCGCGGGTGTGGTAGTCGGGGTCGGTGGCCGTGAGGGCCTGGGCCTCGGCGGCGGTGAAGTTCTGGATGCCCTGGTCGGTCTTGAAGTGGTACTTCACCCAGTACTTCTCGCCGGCGGCGTTGTACCACAGGAAGGTGTGGCTGCCGAAGCCGTGCATGTGCCGCCAGGAGGCGGGGGTGCCGCGGTCGGTCATCAGGAAGGTGACCTGGTGGGCCGACTCGGGCTGCAGGGTCCAGAAGTCCCACTGCATGTTGTGGTCGTGCAGGTGGTTGTCGGCGCGGCGCTTCTGGCTGTGGATGAAGTCGGAGAACTTCTGCGGGTCGCGGATGAAGAAGACCGGCGTGTTGTTGCCGACGATGTCGTAGTTGCCGTCCTCGGTGTAGAACTTCAGCGCGAAGCCGCGCGGGTCGCGGGCGGTGTCGGCGCTGCCGTTCTCGCCCGCGACCGTGGAGAAGCGCAGGAACAGCGGCGTCTCCGCGCCCTTCTGGAACAGCTTGGCCTTGGTGAACTGGCTGACGTCCTCGGTGATCCGCAGGAAGCCGTGGGCGCCGCCGCCCTTGGCGTGCACCACCCGCTCGGGCACGCGCTCCCGGTTGAAGTGGGCCATCTTCTGGATCAGGTAGTGGTCCTGAAGCAGCAGCGGGCCGTTCGGGCCGACGGAGAGCGAGTGGTGGTCGCTCGGCGCGGGGACGCCCGCGTCGTCGGTCGTGAAAGTCATGGCGCGATCCTTCGGTCGGTCGTGGGTGCCGAACTCAAGGTATGCGCTAAACCTGAATGATTCAAGTAAAGGAATTTCTCCAGTTCAGGCGGTGACCGGCACGCGCCGGCGTACCAGGAACAGCGAGCTCAGCCCGGCCAGGACGGCCAGGGACGCCATCGCGACGGACGTGGCCAGCGACGCGGAGGCCGAGGACGCGGCGCCCTGGTCGAGGGTGATGAACAGGGTGCCCACGGTGGAGACGCCGATGACCTGGCCGAGCTGCATCACGGTGAGCAGCGCGCCGCTGGCGTCGGCCGCGTACGCGCCGTCCACCTGCTCGGTGGCCATGTTCGTGACCGCGACCTGCACGCCGAGACCGGCGCCGATGAGGGCGCTCATGACCGCGTAGCCGGCGCCGCCGCCGGAGGCGAGGCCGAGGCCGAGGTAGGCGGGGGCGGCCACCACGTAGCCGAACGGCACCAGCGGCCGCTGCAGCCGCGCGGGCAGGCGCGGCCAGGCGAGCCCGACCAGGCCGAAGGCCAGGGCGCAGGGCACCATCATCATGCCGGAGGCCAGCGGCGACAGGTGCAGGTCGCCTTGCAGGTGCAGGGCGGAGGTGAACAGGAACGCGCCCCACGTGGCCGGGCCGAACAGCAGGATCGCCAGCCCGGGCCGCATGCCGGGCGCGCGCAGCACCCGGGCGTCCACCAGCGGGCGCCCGCCGCGCGCGGTGACCCAGCGCTCGACGCGGACGAACGCGACGAACGTCACCACGCTCAGCCCCATCGAGACCCAGCCCCACGCGGGCCAGCCGAGGTCGCGGCCGAGCACCAGCGGCACCACGAACAGCAGCACGGCCGCCGACAGGCTCACCAGGCCGAGCGGGTCGAGCCCGGTACGGCCGCCGCCCTGGTCGGCGGGCAGCACCCGGAGCCCGGCGATCAGCAGCAGCACGGCGATGGGCACCAGCGTCAGGAACACCACCCGCCAGCCCAGGCCGAGACCCAGCAGGATCCCGCCCAGCGCCTGGCCCACCACGATGCCACCGCTGATCACCAGCGACCACAGGCCGATCGCCCGGCCTCTGGCCGCGCCGTGGTAGTTGCGCTGGATCAACGTCAGCACCTGCGGCATCATCATCGCGGCCCCGGCGCCCTGCAGCAGCCGGGAGGCGACCAGCCAGGTCGTCGAGGGGGCCAAGCCGGCGGCGAGCGTGGTGATCGCGAAGACCGCCAGGCCGCCCAGGAAAGCCTTGCGATAGCCGAACAGGTCGCCGACCCTGGCCCCGGTGATGAGCAGGACGGCGTAGACGATCGTGTAACCGGCGACGATCATCTGCAGCCCGGCCCCCGACGAGTGCAGGTCGGCCTCGATGGTGGGGGTGGCCACGTTGACGATGTTGACGTTCAGGATGGCCAGGAACTGCCCCACGAGGATGATCGCCAGGAGCAGGCCGCTGACCTTGGGAACGGCTTCCTGCGGTTGGGTGTTCACAGGAGGGGAGAAAGCGGCAGTTTGCGACATGTCGTACAGTCTGCCGTCATCCTGATACCAGTAACGAGAGCCCCTTTATACTGGTACTGACGCTAACTGGCTAAGCCGTGCTCTGTGCCCCCATAGTGGAGAAATGACGGTGGCTGAGGGAAGACGTACCGATCTGTCGGCGTTCCTGCGCTCGCGGCGGGAGCGGATCACGCCGGACATGGTCGATCTGGCTCCCGGCCTGCGCAGGCGCACGCCGGGGCTGCGCCGCGAGGAGGTCGCCCAGCTCGCCGGGGTGGGCGTCACCTGGTACACGTGGCTGGAGCAGGGGCGGCCGATCAACGCCAGCCCGCAGGTGCTCGACGCGATCTCCCGCACGCTCAAGCTCGACACCGCCGAGCGCCACCACCTCTACCGGCTGGCCGGGCAGGCGGACGACCCGGTCCCCGTGGACTCCGGGCAGGTGACGCCCGAGATGCAGGGCATACTCGACCGGCTCGGCGACATGCCCGCCTGCGTGTCCAACAGCCGGTGCGACGTCCTGGCCTGGAACGACGCGTACGCCGCCGTGTTCCCCGAGCTGGTCGGGGCGCCCGAGGGGGAGCGCAACTCGCTCTGGCAGGCGTGCCTGTACCCGGCGCCCGTCACGCGGATGCTCGACCGCGACCACGAGCTGGGGCGGGCGGTGGCCGTCTTCAGAGGCGCCTACAGCCGGCACGCCGACTCGCCGTGCTGGCAGGACTTCGTCCGCAGGCTCAGCGCCGAGAGCGCCGAGTTCGCCCGGTTGTGGGCCCGCCAGGACGTGGCCGATCCGGGGCCGCGGGTGAAGCGGTACAAGCACCGCGAACTCGGCGCCATGCGCTTCAGCACGACCAGTCTGACGGCGATGCCGGAGATCCGGCTCATCGTCTACACCCCCATGGATGACAAGACTCGACTGGCTATGTCCAGGTTGATGAGCATGGAGGAGTCTGCGCGGTAGTCCGCCCTGCATGGCATGCTCGATCCCTGTAAGTCAGGTTTCGAGCGGAAGTGGCGGCAGATGAGACTCCCCCGTGCCCTTTCGGTGATCGCCGTCGCCGGGTTATTGGCCGCGTGCTCGGCTGCGCCCGAGCGGCAGCTCCAGAGCAAGGAGGTCGCCGCCACGCCGGACGAGCCGCAGGAGACGGCGAAGCCGACCCCGCAGCGTGAGCCGTTCACCATCGCCTTCGGCGGCGACGTGCACTTCGAGGGCATGCTGCGGCCCCGGCTGAACAACCCGCGCACGGCGCTCGGGCCGATCGCGAGCGTGCTGCGCAGGGCCGACCTGGCGATGGTGAACCTGGAGACGGCCATCACCACGGGAGGCACCCCCGCGCCCGGCAAGCAGTTCACCTTCAGGGCGCCGTCGAGCGCGCTGACGGCGTTGAAGGCCGCCGGGGTGGACGTCGCCTCCATGGCCAACAACCACGGCATGGACTACATGGAGACCGGGCTGGCCGACTCGCTGGCGGCGGTCAAGCGCGCCAAGTTCCCCGTGGTGGGGATCGGCGAGAACGCGACGGAGGCGTACCGGCCGTTCCGCAAGACGGTGAACGGCAACCGGGTGGCGATCATCGGGGCCACGCAGGTGCTGGACGCGGAGTTCATCCAGGCGTGGACGGCCACGGCCGACAAGGGCGGCCTCGCCTCGGCGAAGAACGAGACGGCCCTGCTGCGCGCGGTGCGCCAGGCCCGCAAGAACTCCGACACCGTGATCGTCCACCTGCACTGGGGCACCGAGATGCAGAAGTGCCCCAACGAGGCGCAGCTCTCGCTGGCGCCCAAGCTGGTCAAGGCGGGGGCGGACGTGGTGGTGGGCGGGCACGCGCACATCCTGCTCGGCTCCGGCTACCTCGACGACGCCTACGTCAACTACGGCATGGGCAACTTCGTCTTCTACAACTCCAACCCGGCCACCACCGGCCGGACGGGCGTGCTGACCCTGACCATCAACGGACGCAAGATCTTGAAGGACTCGTGGACTCCGGCCACGATCCAGGGGGGTATCCCCATACCGATGACGGGGTCGGCCAGAACCGGCGCGGTGGCCTCCTGGAAGGCGCTGCGCGGTTGCACGGGGCTGGCCGCTCGACCCTGATCGATCTATTCTACTGGACATCATGTCCAATAGGAGGTCGCGATGCGGATGGTCGAGTCCGGTGACGTGCGGCTGGCGGTGTTCGAGGAGGGCGATCCCGGCAGGCCGGCGGTGCTGCTCCTGCACGGGTACCCCGACACGCACCGCGTCTGGGACGAGGTGGCCGCGCTGCTGCGCGACCGCTTCCACGTGGTGCGCTACGACGTGCGCGGGGCCGGGGCGTCCACCGAGCCCGCGGACCGGCGCGACTACGGGTTCGACCGGCTGATGGCGGACCTGGGTGCCGTCCTCGACGCCGTGGGCAGGCCCCGGGTGCACCTCGTCGGGCACGACTGGGGCTCGCTGCAGGGCTGGGAGGCGCTCAGCCGGGCCGGCCTCAGTGACCGGCTGGCCTCGTTCACCAGCCTCGGCGGGCCCGGGCTGCGGCAGGCGGCGGACTTCACCCGGCACGGCCCGCGCCGCGACGTCGCGGCGCAGCGGCTCAAGTCCTGGTACATCGGCGCCTTCAGGCTCCCCGTGCTGCCCGAGCTGGCCTGGCGGTCCGTCATGCCGGGGCTGGTGACGCGCGCCCTGCGCGGCGACGGCATCGCCCCGCGCCCGGGGCATCCCGCCGGGACCCTGGTGAGGGACGGGGTCAACGGGCTCGCGCTCTACCGGTGCAACATGCCGGGCTCAGAGAGCGATCCGCGCCTGCCCGGCCTGCCCGTGCAGATCGTCGAGGCCACCGGGGACGCGTTCGTCACCCCCGCGCTGCTGGAGGCGGTGGGCCGGTGGGCGCCCAGGCTGTGGCACCGCAGGATCGCGGCCGGGCACTGGATGCACCGCAGCAGGCCGGAGACCGTGGCCGGGATGATCGCCGAGTTCGTCGAGCACGCCGAGGGCGGGCCGGCGAGCGGGGAGCTGCGGCGGGCGCGCGGGGAGGGGGCGTTCGGCGGGCGGCTGGTGGTGGTCACCGGCGCGGGGTCCGGGATCGGGCGGGCGACGGCGCGGGCGTTCGCGGCGCACGGGGCGGAAGTGGTGTGTGCGGATATCGACGGTGACGCGGCTCAGCGGGTGGCCGACGGAATTGCGAAAGACCTTCGTATTGCGGCGTACGGCGTGCAGGTCGATGTAGCGAATACGCAAGAGATGGAGGACTTTTCGCGAAATATCATCTCTGAATATGGCGTGCCGGACATTGTGGTCAACAATGCGGGGATCGCCGTCGCGGGGGGCTTCCTCGACCACACACTCGACGACTGGCGCAGGACCATCGACGTCAATCTGTGGGGCGTCATCCACGGCTGCCGCCTCTTCGGCGCCGCCATGGCCGAGCGCGGCGCCGGCGGGCACATCGTCAACGTCGCCTCCCTGGCCGCCTTCGTGCCCTCCAGGCTGCTGCCCGCGTACTCGACCTCCAAGGCCGCCGTGAAGATGCTCAGCGACTGTCTCAGGGCCGAACTGGCGGGCCACGGGATCGGGGTCAGCGCCATCTGCCCCGGATTCGTCTCCACGGGCATCGCGAGCCACGCCACGTACACGAAGGAGAGCCTGCGCGCGGACGCCGTCAGCGGGCTGGCGCGGCGCGGATACCCGCCGGAACGCGTGGCCGCGCACATTCTGCGAGCCGTGCACAGAAACCAGGCCGTCGTCCCCGTGAACGCCGAGGGAAAATCGGCTACGCGTTGTCCCGGATTTCGCCCCGCGCCATGCGAGGGCTGGCCCGATTGAGCAAATTGGCGGGTAACGATCGCCCATACAGGAGAAGATGAATCCGTGTCTTCGCCGCAAATGGACGACGAGTGCGTCCACCCCAAAGCCCTCAGGCGGCAGCCCGCACAGCGCCGCAGCGCCCGGCGCGTCGAGCGGATGCTCGACGCGTGTGCCGAGCTTCTCGACGAGTCCGGTGACGAGGCCCTGTCCACCACCCGCATAGCCGAACGGGCGGGCGTGGCCATCGGGTCGGTCTACCAGTTCTTCCCCGACAAACGAGCCATCACCCAGGAGCTCACCCGGCGCAACGTCGAGGAGTTCGTCCGCAGAGTCGATCGCAGGTTCCTCGATGAGGACTATCGCGGCTGGTGGGAGGCCGTCGATGCGATCATCGACATCTACGTCGACATGCACAGGACGGTCTCCGGGTTCAAGAGCCTGCACTTCGGCGACGCCGTCGACCTCAACCTGCTCGACTCCGACTCCGACAACAACACGGTGATCGCGGGGCGGCTGCGCGGCCTGTTCCTCAAGGAGTTCGGGCTGGCCGACAGCCCCGCGCTCGACCTGGCCGTGCTGGTGGCGGTCGAGGCGGGCGACGCCGTGCTGAAGATGGCCTTCCGCCGCGATCCCGAGGGGCAGCCCGAGATGATCGACGCGGCCAAACAGCTCATCAGAGGCTTCCTGACCCGTCAGCTCAGATCCTGGTCCCCGCTCTAGCGAGTGGCTTCGCGGACGACGACGGTCACGGTCGCCCGGCGGCCCGCGAGAAAGTTGCCCGCCCTACTGCTCCGCGGTGTCCTGCATCTCCCTGAGCGGCTCGGCCAGCCAGGCGGGCACGTCACGCAGCCAGCGCTTGTCGTGGTCGCCGAGCGCGGTCGCGGGCGCCTGGTGCAGGCGCGGCGGCGTCGTCGGCGTGCGCAGGCACGGGGCGGGCAGCGAGACCGGGCGCGCGTCTCTGGCCTCGCGCACGTTGAGCCGGGTCTCCAGCGCCCGCAGGTTGCGCTCGGCGGTCTCGATGGCCTCCAGACGGGCCGACAGGTAGCCGGCGACACCGGGCACGAGAGCCGACAGCACGACGGCACAGGCCAGCGTGAAGGTCGTCTGCTTGGACAAGCCCATCACAGTCCCTCCGCTCGCACGGCGGCAAAGTGACGGTTATATGCCCGATGAGCTGCGCTTACACGCGCACTGTGAGCAGGCTTGAACGGGACGTTACCGAATCCGAAGCTGACCGGCGATGCGAATTGACCGGGCAAAGGCCTGGGTGGCTCGGTAGTCTCGCGGTGTGGCGCATGTGACCCGTGAGCACCTTGATCGTCTGCTTGAGCAGGCGCTGTTGGCCGACGACCACGACTCCCTGGCCAGTCGGCTGTACGACGTCGCGCTCGACTATTCGTCCGGCGACGTGTCCAGGGCTTCGATCCTGGTTCTGGCCGCCGAGGAGTGGCGAGCGGCGGGGCAGCCCGCGCGCGCGATGGAGTGTTTCCAGCGCGCCGTCGAGGACGGTGGGGAGGCGGGTTTCGACCCGCGTGCCGGCATCGCCGACACGCTCTTCGAGCTCGACAGGCCTGACGAGGCGAGGGAGGTCATCGAGACGATACGCGCGGAGGGCAACGTCTCCACGGCGACCGCTCACACGATCGCCGAGACGCTGGTCGCCTACGGCGACCTCCAAGGGGGGCTCGACTGGGCCACCCAGGCCGCCCTGCGGTGTGACGAGAACGATCCTGAGCAGGTGGCGCTGCTGCGCACCCGCTATCGCATCAGGGTCGATCTCGGGCTGCCGGAGGACGAGCTCGACGAGCTCGTCTCCTAAGGGACGGCCGCGCGTCCGCCGAGCCCGCCCGATGGGGCAGGGCTCGCGTCGGCATGCCCGCACACCAAAACCCTCTCGCGGGAGGGGCCGCGGTCCCCCATGGTCCGTTCGCGGGGACCGCGACCCCTCCGCCAGGGGAAGCCGGGCGTGGCAGGCACGGTCCACGCCCGGACAGGGTGGCTCACTTCAGCCCGAGACCGCCCACGGCGTCGGCGAGGCCGGCCGCTCCCGACCCGCCGCCCGGCAGGATCGCGACGCCTTCGAGGCTGTCCATCGCCTTCGGCAGCACCTGGCCGACCAGCTCGGCGCTGACCTCGCTGACCGGCTTCTGCAGGCCGAGCGGGGTGTCGACCCCGGTGCCGACGACGCGGTTGTTGTACGGGCCGTCGCCGATCGTCATCTGGTCGGGCAGCCTGCTGTCCAGCGGCGTCCCCGGCACCTCGGGCAGCGCGGAGAGCGGCGGCAGCGGCGGCAGGTCCGCCATGGTCGCCAGCTCCGACACCCCCGCCGGGCCCGGCATCATCGGGAACAGCGCGGGAGAGGCCGAGAACAGCGACGCCAGGCCCCACGTGGCACCCACGCCGCTCAGGTCGGCCATGTTCAGCACCTCCTTGCCGGTCGCCAGGCCGGTGAAGCCGAAGTGCCTGGCCATCTCCCCGGCCGCCATGGCCACCTTGTTGCTCTCGCTGGTGATCATGCGGCTGCCGGCCGTGCCGTTCTCCTCGATGTGCAGCGAGGAGGGGTTGTCACAGCTCGCGACGGCCGAGGCGGGCGAGAGCACCGCCGTCTCCGCGCAGCTATCCGCCATGGAGGAGCCGGCGAACAGCCAGCTGACGCCCGCGGTCAGAGCAGCCACCGCGATCATGCTCCGGAACTTCTGGAATGACACCGCACGTCCCCCTGAGTCGATGTCGGTGATCTGACGAACGCTGAACGTAGTCGGCCGCCGGCGCCGGGGAGTGCGGCTTGTCCTAAGAGTGGGGCGAACCTTACCGAGCGGGCGGCCCGATGACCCAGCCATGACACGCCGGAGCCCGGGGATCGCCTGGATCCCCGGGCTCCTTCGGTGCGGGGCTCTCAGGCCGCCCGCTGGATGAGCAGCTCGTCGTCGCCCAGCTCGACCACGACCTTGTCGCCGTCGGCCACCTCGCCGGACAGCACCGCCTTGGCCAGCTTGTCGCCGATGGCCGACTGCACCAGGCGGCGCAGCGGGCGGGCGCCGTACAGCGGGTCGTAGCCCGTCAGCGCCAGCCACTCGCGGGCCGCGGCCGTGACCTCCAGCGTCAGCCTGCGGTCGGCCAGGCGCCTGGCCAGGCGCTCGACCTGCAGGTCGACGATCTGCGCCAGCTCCTCGGAGCCGAGCGCGTCGAAGAGGATCACGTCGTCGAGCCGGTTGAGGAACTCCGGCTTGAACGAGCTGCGCACCGCCCCCATGACCGCCTCGCGCTTGGCGCCGTTCTCCAGCGACGGATCGACGAGGAACTGCGAGCCGATGTTGGAGGTCAGGATCAGGATCGTGTTGCGGAAGTCGACCGTGCGGCCCTGCCCGTCGGTCAGCCGCCCGTCGTCGAGCACCTGCAGCAGGATGTCGAACACCTCGGGATGGGCCTTCTCGACCTCGTCGAGCAGCACCACGGTGTACGGGCGCCGCCTGACGGCCTCGGTGAGCTGGCCGCCCTCCTCGTAGCCGACGTAGCCGGGAGGCGCGCCGACGAGCCTGGCCACGCTGTGCTTCTCGGAGTACTCGCTCATGTCGATGCGGGTCATCGCCCGCTCGTCGTCGAACAGGAACTCCGCCAGCGCCTTGGCCAGCTCGGTCTTGCCCACCCCCGTGGGGCCGAGGAACAGGAACGAGCCCGTCGGCCTGTCGGGGTCGGCGATGCCCGCGCGGCTGCGGCGTACGGCGTCGGAGACCGCCTGTACGGCCTGCTGCTGGCCGATGAGGCGCCTGCCCAGCTCCTCCTCCATGCGCAGCAGCTTGGTCGTCTCCGCCTCCAGCAGGCGCCCGGCGGGGATGCCGGTCCACGACGAGATCACCTCGGCGATGTCGTCGGCCCCGACCTCCTCCTTGACCATGGCGTTGTCGGGCGGCGCGGCCTCGGAGGCGGCCTTGAGCGCCTGCTCCAGCTTGGGCACCTCGGCGTACATGAGCCGCGAGGCCGCCTCGAAGTCGCCGTCGCGCTGGGCCCGCTCGGCCGCGCCCCGCGTGTCGTCGAGCTGCTTCTTCAGCTCGCCGACCTTGTTGAGCCCGGCCTTCTCGTGCTCCCAGCGGCCGACGAGGGCGTTGAGCTCCTCCTGCCGGTCGGCCAGCTCCTGGCGGAGCCGTTCGAGGCGCTGGACGCTCGCCTCGTCGGTCTCCTTCGACAGGGCCAGCTCCTCCATCTTCATGCGGTCGACGTTGCGCTGGAGCTGGTCGATCTCCACAGGGCGGGAGTCGATCTCCATGCGCAGCCGCGAGGCGGCCTCGTCGACCAGGTCGATGGCCTTGTCGGGCAGGAAGCGGTTGGTGATGTAGCGATCGGACAGCGCGGCGGCGGCCACCAGCGCGCTGTCGGCGATCTGCACCTGGTGGTGGGCCTCGTAGCGGCCCTTGAGCCCGCGCAGGATCGCGATGGTGTCCTCGACGGTGGGCTCGCCGACGTACACCTGCTGGAAGCGGCGCTCCAGCGCCGGGTCCTTCTCGATGCGCTCGCGGTACTCGTCGAGCGTCGTCGCGCCGATCATGCGCAGCTCGCCGCGGGCCAGCATGGGCTTGAGCATGTTGCCGGCGTCCATCGCGCCCTCGGCGGCTCCCGCGCCGACGACGGTGTGCAGCTCGTCGATGAACGTGACGATCTGCCCGTTGCTCTCCTTGATCTCGGAGAGCACGGCCTTGAGCCGCTCCTCGAACTCGCCGCGGTACTTCGCGCCGGCCACCATCGCGCCCAGGTCGAGCGAGATGAGCCGCTTGTTGCGCAGCGACTCGGGCACGTCGCCGGCCACGATGCGCTGGGCCAGGCCCTCGACGACGGCGGTCTTGCCGACGCCGGGCTCGCCGATGAGCACCGGGTTGTTCTTGGTGCGGCGGCTGAGCACCTGGACCACGCGGCGGATCTCGGAGTCGCGGCCGATGACCGGGTCGAGCTTGCCCCCGCGCGCCCGCTCGGTCAGGTCGACGCCGTACTTCTCCAGCGCCTGGTAGGTGTCCTCAGGCGTCTCGCTGGTGACGCGGGCGTTGCCGCGCACCTTCTCGAACGCGTCGAGCAGCGCCTGCGGCGTCGCCCCCTGCGACTTGAGCAGCTCGGCCGACTGGCCCCCGTCGGCGGCCAGACCGACCAGCAGGTGCTCGGTCGAGACGTAGAGGTCTTCGAGGCGGTTGGCGTGCTGGGCGGCGGTGTTGAGCACCGTCAGGAGCTGGCGGGAGCTGGACGGCGCCCCCACCGTCGAGCCCTGCGCCTTCGGCAGCGCCGCGAGCTGCTCCTCGGTGCGCGCCCGCATCGTGCGCCAGTCGGCGCCGACGGCTTCGAGCAGCGGCACGGCGGTGCCGCCCGTCTGCGAGAGCAGCGTGGTCAGCAGGTGAGCCGGGGAGATCTCCGGGTTGCCCTCGGCGGCGGCGCGCCGCATGGCACCCGAGAGCGCTTCCTGGCTCTTCTGGGTGAGCTTGTAGTCCATGACTTTCTAGGCCCCCGGTGGCAGCTCGTAGCGGATCAAGGCTCTGACCATGCGCATCTCGGCGCGCAGGCGGTGAACCTCCTCACGCAGCCGCAGAGCTTCGTTCTCGAGCTCGAGAATCCGCTTGATCCCCGCGAGGTTGATGCCCTCTTCCTGGGAGAGCCGCTGCACCTCGCGGAGCTGGATGATGTCTCTGGTGGAGTAGAGGCGGCCGCGGCCCGCCGTGCGCCCAGGACTGACCAGGCCGAGCCGGTCGTACTGCCGCAACGTCTGCGGGTGGAGCCCGGAGAGCTGCGCGGCCACCGAGATCACATAGACAGGGGTGTCGTCTGAAAGGTCGAAATAGTTGGCGTCCATCGGCTACTCGCTTCTGGCTCGCTGAATGAGCTCTGCGCGCGGGTCGTCGCTCGCGTGCGCGGTGTTGAACTCGTTGAGCAGCTCACGCGACTTGTCGTCGAGCGTCTTGGGCACGACCACCTCGACGCTCGCGAGCAGGTCGCCCTTGCTGCCGTCCTTCCTCGTGACGCCCCTGCCGCGGACGCGGAACGTGCGCCCGTTGGGGGTGCCCGCGGGAATGCGCAGCGTGACCGGCATGCCCTTGAGGATCGGCACCTTGATCTCGGCCCCGAGCGCGGCCTCCGTGAACGTCACGGGAACCGTGATCGTGAGGTTGTCGGCCGCTCTGCCGAACACGGGGTGCGGCTTGACGTGCGTCTGGATGTAGAGATCGCCCGCCGGGCCGCCGTTCTCGCCCGGCGCCCCCTTGCCCTTGAGCTTGACCCGCTGGCCGTCGGCCACCCCCGCGGGAATGCGCGCCTGGATGGTGCGGGTGCTCTTGGCGCGGCCGCTGCCCTCGCACACGGGGCAGGGGTCGTCCACGATCAGCCCGCGGCCCTTGCAGTCGCGGCAGGGCTCGGAGAAGGCGAAGTTGCCGAGGTTGCGGCTGGCCGCGCCGGTGCCCTCACAGGTGGGGCAGACCCTGGGGGTCGTGCCCGCCTTGGCGCCGGTGCCGCTGCACGCGGTGCAGGCGGCGGAGCTGGTCAGCCTGAGTGACACGGTGGTGCCCTCGACGGCTTCGGTGAACGTCAGCGTCACCTCGGACTCGATGTCCTGGCCACGCCGCGGGCGGGTCGCGCCGGTGGTGCGGCCGGCGCCGCCGCTCCCGCGGTTGAACAGCCCGCCGAACAGGTCGCCGAGCCGCTCGCCCGCGCTGCCGCTCTGCCCGGTCTGCTGGCTGGTGCCGCCGAACAGGTCGCCGAAGTCGAACGGGAAACCGCCACCGCCGGGGCGCTGACCGCCCACCCCGGACCCGAACAGCGTGCGCGCGTCGTCGTACTCCTTGCGGCGCTTGCCGTCGGACAGGACGTCGTAGGCCTCGGAGACCTCCTTGAACTTGGTCTCCTTGGTGACGTCGCCCTGGTTGGTGTCCGGGTGGTACTGCCTGGCCAGCTTCCGGTACGCCTTCTTGATCTCGTCGGCGGTGGCGGTCTTGGGCACACCAAGGACGGCGTAGTAGTCCTTTTCCAGGTAGTCCTTGGTGCTCATCTACGGCCCTTCGTCCTTCGCTTAGTTTTCGTCGTCATCGGACGCGGCGGGGGCGTCCTCAGGCTCGGCGACGGCCACCCGCGCCGGGCGCAGCACCCTGTCACCCATCCGGTATCCAGGCTGCAACACTTCGACGGCCGTCGGCTCGGTGACGTCCGGCGAATAACTGTGCATCAGCGCCTCGTGGACGGTCGGGTCGAACGGCTCGCCCTTCTGCCCGAAGGCGCTGAGGCCCAGCTTGGTGAGAGCCGACTCCAGCGACTCGGCCACCTTCGCGAAGCCGCCCGTCAGCTCACCGTGGTCACGGGCCCTGCCGATGTCGTCGAGCACGGGCAGGAGCTCCGTCAGCGCCCCCGCGACGGCCTGCTCCCGCACCGCGGCGCGGTCGCGCTCGACCCGCCTGCGGTAGTTGACGTACTCGGCCTGGAGGCGCTGCAGGTCCGCGGTCCGCTCGGCGAGCTGGGCCTCCAGCTCGCCGTTGCCGGTGCCGGCAGGCGTCTCGGACGCCTGCTCGGCCCACTGGTCGGCGGGGACGGAGTCCCTGACCTGACCCGTCTCCGGGTCGATCTTGCGGTTGTCGCGGATCACCGGCTCCTCGTGCCCGTTGTCGCGCGGCGGCATCACTGGTCCTTCTTCGGCTGGTCGTCGTCGACGATCTCGGCCTCGACCACGTCGTCATCGGCCTTCTGGCCCTGCTGGTCGGTCGTGGCGTCCTGCGGGGCGCCCTCGCCGCCGGCCTGCTGGCCCTGGCTCTGCGCGTAGATGGCCGAGCCCATCTTCTGGCTGACCGTGGCGAGCTTCTCCGCGGAGGTGCGGATGACGTCGGTGTCGGTGCCCTCCAGAGCCTTCTTCAGCTCGGTCAGGGCGTCGTTGACCTCGGTCTTGATCTCGCCGGGGACCTTGTCGTCGTTCTCGCGGAGGAACTTCTCCGTCTGGTAGGCCAGACCGTCCGCGTTGTTGCGGACCTCGGCCTCCTCGCGGCGCTTCTTGTCCTCCTCGGCGTACGACTCCGCCTCGCGCATCATGCGCTCGATGTCGTCCTTCGGCAGCGCGGAGCCGCCGGTGATCGTCATCGTCTGCTCCTTGCCCGTGCCCAGGTCCTTGGCGGAGACGTTGACGATGCCGTTGGCGTCGATGTCGAAGGTGACCTCGATCTGCGGGATGCCGCGCGGGGCCGGCGCGATGCCGGTCAGCTCGAAGGTCGCCAGCTTCTTGTTGTACGAGGCGATCTCGCGCTCGCCCTGGTAGACCTGGATCTGCACCGACGGCTGGTTGTCCTCGGCCGTGGTGAAGACCTCGGAGCGCTTGGTCGGGATCGTCGTGTTGCGCTCGATGATCTTGGTGAAGATGCCGCCCTTGGTCTCGATGCCCAGCGACAGCGGGGTCACGTCGAGCAGCAGGACATCCTTGACCTCACCCTTGAGCACACCGGCCTGGAGCGCGGCGCCGATGGCCACGACCTCGTCCGGGTTGACGCCCTTGTTGGGCTCCTTGCCGCCGGTCAGCTCCTTGACGAGCTCGGAGACGGCGGGCATACGGGTCGAGCCGCCGACGAGCACCACGTGCGCGATGTCGGAGACCTTGATGCCGGCGTCCTTGATGACCTGGTGGAACGGGCCCTTGGTCCGCTCGAGCAGGTCGGCCGTCAGGCGCTGGAACTCCGAGCGCGTCAGCTTCTCGTCGAGGTGCAGCGGGCCCTCGGAGGAAGCCGTGATGTAGGGGAGGTTGATGTTGGTCTCGGACTGGCTGGACAGCTCGATCTTGGCCTTCTCGGCCGCCTCGCGCAGGCGCTGGAGCGCCATCTTGTCCTTGGCCAGGTCGACGCCGTGCGCGTTCTGGAAGCGCTTGACCAGCTCGTCCACGACGCGCTGGTCCCAGTCGTCGCCGCCGAGGTGGTTGTCACCGGAGGTGGCCTTGACCTCGACGAAGCCGTGGCCGTCCTCCTGGCCGACGTCGAGCAGCGACACGTCGAAGGTGCCGCCACCGAGGTCGAAGACCAGGATCGTCTGGTCCTGCTCCTTGTCGAGGCCGTAGGCGAGGGCCGCCGCGGTCGGCTCGTTGATGATGCGCAGCACGTTCAGGCCCGCGACCGTGCCGGCCTCCTTGGTGGCCTGGCGCTGGGCGTCGTTGAAGTAGGCCGGGACGGTGACCACCGCGTCGGTGATCTTCTCGCCCAGGTAGGCCTCGGCGTCCTGCTTGAGCTTCTGCAGCACGAAGGCGCTGATCTGCTGTGGCGAGAACTTCTTCCCGTCGATCTCCTGCGACCAGTTGGTGCCCATCTCGCGCTTGACGGAGCGGATCGTCCTGTCCACGTTGGTGACGGCCTGCCGCTTGGCGACCTCACCGACGAGGACCTCGCCGTTCTTCGCGAAGGCGACCACGGACGGCGTGGTCCGCGAGCCCTGCGCGTTGGCGATGACGGTGGGCTCACCGCCCTCGAGGATCGAGACGACGGAGTTGGTCGTCCCAAGGTCGATACCTACCGCACGTGCCATGAGTACGTCCTTGTAGTCAAAGTTGAGTCTGGTGGACTCAAGCTACGGATGCGTGTCGTCTTTGTCAAACGACTTGAGCCTACCCGACTCAACCTCAATGAGCGTGAAAGCATTCCCACCGAACGGGCAAGAACGGGCGAGAGATCGCACACCACGCGTAACGGACTCGGAGGGGCCGGGGTTCCTGCCCCGGACAGGCGCGGACCCCCGAGACGGTGGGCACGTCGCCGGGGGTCCGCCTTTCTGGGGATGGCTCAGAGCGGGGTGCTCATGTCGGTCTGGATCTCGGTGGCGTTGAGCGCGCGGTCGTAGATGCGGACTTCGTCGATGAGGCCGTTGAAGTACTCGCCCCAGAGGCTGTTGCCGCCGATGCGCAGGACGCCGTTGTCGGTGCGGATGGGTCCGCCCGCGGTGCGCTGGCTGGCGAGGGTGCCGTTGACGTAGAGGCGGAGTGTGGTGCCGTCGTAGGTGGCGGCGAGGTGTGACCAGGTGTTGAGGGGGAGCGATGCGGTGCCGCCGGTGCCGACCTCGCCGGTGGTGTGGATGACGGTGTAGGGGCGGTTGCTGTCGCTTCCCGCTGACAGCACGTAGGCGAGGTCGCCGGTGTACTGCTTCATGATCACGGTGCGCCAGCTCGTGACGTTGGCCGGGTTGACCCAGGCTTCCAACGTCATGCCGGTGGTCAGGCGGAGGCTGGGGGCGTCGTTGACGGTGACCCAGCTCGATGTGCCGTTGAAGGAGAGTGCCGGGCCGTACTTGCCGGTGGCCGTCCAGGCCGTGTTGGTGAGCGTGCCCGTGTTGCCCAGGACGTCGGCGACCGTGGAGCCCGCGTTCTCGTTCATCCCGTACGCCGCCACCAGGCCCGGGTTCGACGGGGGCGCGGTGACGGTGGCCGAGACCTCGGCCGAGGACGGGCTCTGATTGCTGGCCGCGTCGAACGCGCGGATCCGGTAGTAGTACGTCCCCGCCGCCAGGCCCGCGTCGGTGAACGAGGTGGCCTGCGCCGAGCCCACCTGGTTCGCCCCCGAGGGCGTGAACCCCGGCGTGGCGGACCGGTGCACCGTGTACCCCTCGACGCCGACGTTGTCCGTGGCGGCGGTCCAGGTGAGCTGCGCGCTGCCGGCGCCGCCGGTCGCGGCGGGCGAGCCGGGCGCGGTCGGGGCCTGCGTGTCGGGCTCCGGCGCCGCGCCGATCGGGGTGGTCATGTCGGTCTGGATCTGGACGGCGTTGAGCGCGCGGTCGTAGATGCGGACTTCGTCGATGAGGCCGTTGAAGTACTCGCCCCAGAGGCTGTTGCCGCCGATGCGCAGGACACCGTTGTCGGTGCGGATGGGTCCGCCCGCGGTGCGCTGGCTGGCGAGGGTGCCGTTGACGTAGAGGCGGAGTGTGGTGCCGTCGTAGGTGGCGGCGAGGTGTGACCAGGTGTTGAGGGGGAGCGAGGCGGTGCCGCCGGTGCCGACTTCGCCGGTGGTGTGGATGACGGTGTGCGGGCGGTTGCTGTCGCTTCCCGCGGACAGGGCGTAGGCGAGGTCGCCGGTGTACTGCTTCATGATGACCGTGCGCCAGCTCGTGACGTTGGCCGGGTTGACCCAGGCTTCCAACGTCATTCCGGTGGTGAGGCGGAGGCTGGGGGCGTCGGCCACGGTGACCCAGCTTGAGCTGCCGTTGAAGGAGAGGGCGGGGCCGTACTTGCCGGTGGCCGTCCAGGTGGTGTTGGTGAGGGTGCCGGTGTTGCCCAGGACGTCGGCGACCGTGGAGCCCGCGTTCTCGTTCATGCTGTAGGCGGCCACCAGGCCCGGCGGCGCCTGCACGGCCTCGTACGTGGCCGTGTACGTCGTCGCCGTGGCAGGCGCGACCAGGTTGTGCGTGGCCGCGCCGCCGTCCGACCAGGCCTCGAACGCGTGCTCACCCTGTGGCGACGGCGCCGTCACCGAGTTGCTCGAGCCCGCGATCACCGTCCTGGTGAACGGCGCCACCGTCTGCTCCTGGTCGAAGCCGAGCTGGAGGCCGGGAGGGTCGGTCTGGAAGGTGAGGTTCACGGTCCTCGGCTGCAGCAGCACGCTCTCGCTGTCGGTCAGGCCGTGCTCGTCCGTGACCGTCAGGCGCAGCTCCAGGTGCGACGGGTACTCGTGGTCGGGGGCCTGGAAGGAGCCGGACGCGCCGGTGTACCTGGTGATCTCGTGCTCGTGGCAGGCTCCCGGGCAGTGGTGCATGATCAGCGCCCAGGTCATGCGGGCGCCGGGGATCGCGCCCTCCTCGGGGTCGGCGCCGGTGCCGGAGAAGCCGATCGTGTCGCCGACCGCCCAGGTGGTGGCGGACGTCGGTGTGGTGATGGCCGCCGTGGGCGCGGTGTTGCCGACGTTGATGGTGACCGTGGCGTCTCCCTGGCCGCCCTTGTCGTCCTTGACGCGCAGCGCGACCACGTACGAGCCGATCTGCGTGTACGTGCGGGACGGCGTGGCCGAGGCGGAGTCGTCGAGCTCTCCGTCGCCGTCGAGGTCCCAGGCGTAGGTGAGGGGGTCGCCGTCGGCGTCCGTCGAGCCGGCGGCGGAGAAGCTCACCGCCAGCGGGGCGGCGCCCGAGGTGGGGGTGGCGCTGATGACGGCCGTGGGCGGCGCGTTGTTGTAGAGGTAGCGGACGATCGTGCCGTTGTCGTAGTCGACCGCGAACAGGTCGCCGTTCGGGCCGGTCTCCAGCTCGACCGTGCCGATGCCGGTGTCGAACGTGGTCAGCGTCGCCGGGTCGGGCTGGCCGTTCGCGCCCTCCGTCATCACCCAGACGCACTTGCGGCTGTAGTCGGAGAAGAACAGGGCGCCGTCGTACGACTCCGGGTACGTGCCGCCCTCGTAGAAGGCGACGCCGCTGGAGGAGGACTGGCCGCCGGGCGTGCAGGTGTCGCCGGGGTAGAGGCGCTGGCCGTGGTTCCAGGCGAAGAACGGCTGCGCGTGCGCGGCGGTCCCGGCCGTGTAGAGGTTCTCGCAGAGGGTCAGGTTGAGTGCGTCGTAGCCGTCTTCCCTGGTGGGGCCCTCGTAGCAGGGCCAGCCGAAGTTGGCCACGCCGCCGGTGGGGTTGGCGATCCTGTTGATCTCCTCGTAGGTGCCCCAGCCGACCTCGCCGGACCAGATCTCGTCGGTGCCGGGGCGGTGGGTGATGCGGAACGGGTTGCGCAGGCCGTGGGCGACGATCCTGGCGAGGTTGGGGTCGGCGCTGCCGGCGTTCGGGTTCCCGGCAGCAGCAGCCCCCGTGTCCGGATTTATCCGGATGATGGAGCCGGCGAGCCCGGCCGGGTCGCCGTTCGTCCGCACGTCCTGCGAGCGCAGCGCCCCGCCCTCGGCGGCGGGCGGGCTGAGCGCGGTGCCGACCGCGTTCGGCGGGTCGCCGCACGGGTTGTCCGGCACCACGTCCGAGCTGGTCAGGTTGTCCTGGCCGTAGTCGGCGAACTGGAAGCTGGCGCCGTCACCGGCCGAGGCGTACAGCGCGCCGTCGCGGCCGAACTGCAGGTCGCCCACCGAGTGGCTCGGATACTGCTGGCACCAGTCGGTGATCAGCGGCGTCTCCGCGCCCGAGGTGGAGATGACGGACAGGCGGCCGGTGATGCGGCAGCCGTCCCCGGTCGGCCCGGGCGGCGAGGGACACTCGTCAAAGTCGTCGTTGGCCAGACCCCAGCGCGGAGCGGCGCCGCCCGGCTCGGCGTCGTAGGAGTAGAGCACGTAGACGCGCGGGTCGGCGGGGAAGTCCGGGTGCAGCGCCAGGCCCAGCAGGCCGCGGTCCCAGAAGTCGTGCACCCGGGTGCGCAGGTCGGCGTAGACGGTGGGGGTGGTGTCCGTCAGCGAGTCGAACACCTTGATGTAGCCGCCCTTCTCGGCCACGAACACGCGGCCGTCGGCGGCGAACTCCACGTTGGTCGGGCTGGTCAGCCCGCTGAAGACGGTCTGCTTCTGGAAGCGCTGGGGCAGGGCCACCGCTTGGGGGGCCAGCGCGACGAGGCCGGTCAGGATCAGGGCAGCGGAAACTAGGCAGCGTAAGAGACGTCTCACGGGTTCCCCCATTGGAGCGTGACATCACCCGGGCGCCCCCACGCCTGTGGTGCTCTGATCGATGTATCGCAAGCCATCGATCATTTGTCACTGGGGTTGTCCGTTTGTGGACAGATCAGGACTTCGCGCCGTCCACGATCTTGCGCTTGCCCAGCGATTTCTTAAGCTTGACGGTCGTCGTCTTCTCGACCGCGATCATGATGCACGACACGTTCTTCGCCTTGGGCGAGGCGCCCTCGTACAGGGTGATCGTGACCTTCTTGGCGGTCTCCTTGACCTTGACGCGGTCCAGCACCGTGCACGGCTCCACCCCCGACCACCAGGTGAGCTGAACCTTCTTGCCCTTCGAGACCCCCTTGGCCTTGGTCCAGCGGATCTTGTGGACGTTGATGGCGTCGCCCGTCGGCTTGACCGGCTTCGGATCGCTGCCGGGAGTGTTGGTGACCGGGGCCGAGACCACCGGGTTCGCCGCCGGGGGCTTCTGCGGGACCGAGGTGGAGGCCCGCTCGGCCGGTGGGGCGTTCGTGCCGCAGCCCGTGGCGAGCACCAGACATCCGGCCAGGAGAGTCGCTGTCATTGTCCGCATACCCATACGACGGATCACAGCGCCCGGCGGTTCAGGTGACTAGTGTGGTGCGCGTGCTCCGACAGGCCATGCTCGCCCTTTCGAAGAGCCGGCGCGCCGAGCGGCTCGTCACCACCTCGCCGTTGACCGCCGACGTGGTCAGGCGCTACGTCGCCGACGACATCGGGGCCGTGGTCGGCGAGCTGACCCGTGACGGGCTGCTGGTCAGCGCCGATCACCTCGGCGAGGAGGTGAGCGACCCGGCCCAGGCCGAGACCGCCGTCGCCACCTACGTCTCGCTGCTCGACCTGCTGCCCGCCGGCTCCGACGTGTCGGTCAAGCTCACCGCGCTGGGGCTGCGGCAGTCGCAGCGGCTCGCGCTCACCCACGCCGCCACCATCTGCGCCGCCGCCGAGGGCAAGGGCGTCACGGTCACGCTCGACGCCGAGGAGCACGACACGATCCCCGGGCTGCACGCCGTGCACGCCGCCCTGCGCAAGGACCACCCCGAGGTGGGGGTGGTCGTGCAGGCGTACCTGCCCGACTCGCTCGACCGCTGCGACAAGCTCGGCGGGGCGCGCGTGCGGCTGTGCAAGGGCGCCTACACCGCGCCCGGCGCCTACGGCAGGCCCGCCGACATCGACCGCTCGTTCGTCCGCTGCCTGCGGGTCCTCATGGCCGGCACCGGCTACCCGATGGTCGCCACCCACGACCCGCGCCTGCTGCGCATCGCCTCCGCGCTCGCCGTGCTCGACGGCCGCGACCTGACCGGCTTCGAATACCAGATGCTGTACGGCGTGCGCCCCGACGAGCAGGCCCGCCTGGCCGGGCTCGGCGCCCGCGTGCGCGTCTACGTGCCCTTCGGCTCCGACTGGTACCCCTACCTGATGCGCCGCCTCGCCGAACGCCCCCGCAACCTGGCCTTCTTCCTGCGCTCGCTGATGTCGCGCCACTGATCGGCGGCTCCTCCCGGCCAGCCGATAGGCTGCCAGGCCAGCGTTGACTTCCTCCGAGGGGCCGAAATGATCGCGATTCTGGGCACCGGCAAGATGGGCGAGGCTCTGCTGTCCGGGCTGCTGCGCGCCGGTTTCAAACCGGGCGACATCATGGCGACCACCCGCAGGGCCGAGCGGGCCGAGGCGCTGCGCGAGACGTACGGCGTGCGCACCGTCTCCAACGCCGAGGCCGCCAAGGCCGCCGACACGCTCATCCTGGCGGTCAAACCGCAGGACATGGGGACGCTGCTGGCCGAGATCGCCCCCTACGTGCCCGCCGAGCGGCTGGTGATCTCCGCCGCGGCCGGCATCACCACGGCGTTCGTGGAGCAGCGGCTGGGGGTGGAGGTGCCGGTGGTGCGGGTCATGTCGAACACGCCCATCCGCTTCGACGAGGCGATGAGCGTGATCTCGGCGGGCGCGTACGCGGGCGAGGAGCACCTGAAGCTCACCGAGGGGCTGCTCAAGCCCGTCGGCAAGGTGCTGCGCATCCCCGAGTCGCAGCAGGACGCGGCCACCGCGCTGTCCGGCAGCGGGCCCGCCTACTTCTTCTACCTGGTCGAGGCCATGGTGGACGCCGGGATCCTGCTCGGCATGCCGCGGGCCGCCGCGCTCGACATGGTCACCCAGTCGATCGTGGGGGCGGCGGTGATGCTGCGCGACTCCGGTGAGCACCCCGTCATCCTGCGCGAGGCCGTCACCTCGCCGGGCGGCACGACGATCGCGGCCATCGCGGAGCTGGAGCGGCACAGCGTGCGCGCCGCCTTCCTGGCCGCCATCGAGGCCGCCCGCGACCGCGGCCGTCAGCTCGCCTCCGGCTGACTCCCGCCCCGCGTCGTCCGCTCGCCTCCGGGCGACTTCCGCCTGGGCCGCCCGCTCGCCTCCGGGTGACTTCCGCCTGGGCCGCCCGCTCGCCTCCGGGTGACTTCCGCCTGGGCCGTCCGCTCGCTCCCGGATGACTCCCGCCCAGGGGGTGCCTGCTCGCCTCCGCGTGATCCCGCCCCGAGGTGGACGGCCCGAGCGGGCGCTTGTGCGGGTGAGCGGGGTGGCTCCACGATGGGTCGGGTGACGATTCGTTACGGGGCCGCCCCGTTGCTCGTCCTTCTGGCTCTGACCGGCTGCACCTCCCAGGAGCCGCCGACCGTCCAGGTCGCCGACGTCCGGCGGGGCCCGGTCACCGAGGTCGTCGAGGCGCCCGCCACCATCGGCGCGCGGGCCTCCGCGACACTGCGCTCGCCCGCCACGGGCACCGTCGCCAAGCTGTACGTCCGCGACGGCGACCGCGTCCGCAAGGGGCAGATCGTCGCCAGGATCCGCTCGCCCCAGGCCGAGGATCAGCTCCGCCAGGCCCGCCAGGCGTCCGAGATGGCCACCCCCGCCCGCATCAGCGCCCCCAGCGTGCGGCTGCCGTCGCTCGACACCGGCGCCTTCGACCGCAAGGTCGCGCGGCACTTCGCCAAGGCCCGCGCGGAGGCCCGCAAGGTCGAGGACAAACGCACCCGCAAGCAACTGCTGAACGCCATCGACCTGGCCAGATCCCAGTACAGGGCCCAGACCAGGGCGCTGGCCTCCATCACCACCCAGCTCAACCGCTCGATCAGCGGCCTCGTGACCGGCGTCACCAGCGGACTGTCCAGCTCCATGGCCTCGCTGCAGGCCGCCTCGGCGTCGCAGGCCAAGGCCGCGGTCAAGACGGCCGAGCGGACGGTGACCTCGCTGACCGTCAAGGCGCCGTTCGCCGGGGTCGTCACGCTCGGCAGGGTGTCGGGCGGCGGCGGCGTGCCCGGCGGCGTCGAGAGCCTGCTCGGCCAGCTCCCCGGCGGCGGGCAGCAGCTCCCCTCCGTGCCCTCGGGCGGGTCCGGGCAGGGCACGCCCGTGGCGGCCGGGGTGCCGGTCTCGGCGGGAGACGCGATCGTCACCGTGACCGACGTGTCCGAGCTGACTCTGGACGCCGACGTGGACGAGACGGACGTGCTGCTCGTGGAGGAGGGCGTCGAGGCGGAGGTCGAGCTGGACGCGGTGCCCGGCGCCACGTACCAGGCCAAGGTGACCGGCATCGGCGTCACGCCCATGGAGGGCACCACCGGCGGCGTCAGCTATCCCGTACGGCTCAAGCTCGGCGACGGGACCTTCGACGACGGCTCGCAGGCCCCGACGCCCAAGCCCGGCATGAGCGCGGTCGCGCGGCTGACCGTGCGCGAGTCGCCGTCCGCCATCGCCGCGCCCGCCTCCGCCGTCGTCTCCAGCGGGCGCGAGAGCGTGGTGTGGGCCGTCAGGAACGGCGTGGCCCAGCGGCGCGTGGTCAAGCTCGGCGCCCAGGGGGACGCCGTGGTGGAGGTGCTGAGCGGGCTGTCCGTGGGGGAGCGGATCGTGGTGCGGGGCGCGGACTCCGTACGGGAAGGGCAGTCGCTGCCATGACGAGCCCCGCAGCCATGACAGGCCCGCAGCCGTGACGGGCCCCGCGGCCATCGAGGCGGTCGAGCTGACCCGCCGCTACCAGCTCGACGGCGTGGCCGTCGAGGCGTTGCGCGGGGTGTCGCTGCGGATCGGGCGGGGCGAGTTCGCGGCCGTCGTCGGGCCGTCGGGGTCCGGCAAATCCACGCTCATGCACCTGCTCGGCTGCCTTGACCGCCCCTCCTCCGGCGTGCTGAAGGTGAACGGGGTGGACATCTCGCGGCTGTCGGACGGGGAGCTGGCCGAGCTGCGTAACCGGACGATCGGGTTCGTCTTCCAGTCCTTCCACCTGCTGGCCAGGACGACCGCGCTGGACAACGTGGCGCTGCCGCTGGTCTACCGGGGGCTGGGCAGGGCCGAGCGGCGGGCCAGGGCGCGCGCGGCGCTGGAGTCCGTGGGGCTCGGGCACCGCCTGCACCACCGGCCGTCGCAGATGTCCGGCGGGGAGCAGCAGCGGGTGGCCATCGCCAGGGCGCTGGTCGGCGAGCCCAAGGTGCTGCTGGCCGACGAGCCCACCGGGAACCTCGACACCAGCAACGGGGCCGAGGTGATGGCCATACTCGACCGGCTGAACGAGGCGGGCGGCATGGCGGTGGTGCTGGTCACGCACGAGGCCGAGGTGGCCGCCCACGCCAGGCGGCAGATCCACGTACGGGACGGTGTGATCGAACGGGACGACGGCCCGAACGAGCGGGGTGGTGGCTCATGAGGGGTGGTGAGGCGCTGGCCATGGCGCTGGAGGCGCTGCGCGTGAACCGGCTGCGCAGCGTGCTGACCATGCTGGGCGTGATCATCGGGGTGCTGGCCGTCGTCATCCTGGTCGCCATCGGCACCGGCGCGAAGGACGAGATCGAGCGGCAGATCTCCGGCCTGGGCACCAACATCATCCTGGTCGTCCCCGGCCGCATCAGCCTCGGCGCCGCCCCCACGCAGAGCAAGCTGGGCCTGGCCGACGTGGCGTACGTGCGGCGGGTGGTGGGCGACCCGTCGAAGGTGACGGTGTCGCTGCAGTCGGGCGAGACCGTACGGGTGGGCAGGACCGAGGCGTTCGTCACCGTGATCGGCACCGACCAGAACCTGGTCAACATCTTCGAGCGGCCGGTCGGCAAGGGCCGCCCGCTGAGCGAGACCGACGTGGACACCCGGCGCAGGGTGGCGGTGCTCGGCTCGGAGGTGGCCGACCGGCTGTTCGGCGAGCTGGACCCGATCGGGCGGCAGGTGACGGTGGCGGGGGCGCGGTTCCGGGTGGTCGGCGTGTACGCGACGGTGGGGCAGACGTTCGGGCTCTCGCGCGACCAGGAGATCCACATCCCGGTGACGACCGCGCAGCGGCTGCTGGGGATCGAGCGGATCAACGGCCTGGCGGTGGGCGCGTCAGGGCCGGAGGAGATCGACCCGCTGTCGGACCGGGTGACGGCGGCGCTGCGGGACCGGTATCCGGGCGAGCAGTTCTCGGCGGTCACGCAGACCGCGCTGCTCGGGACCGTCGGCAGCGTGCTGGGCATGCTCACCGGCGTGCTGGCGGCCATCGCGGGCATCTCGTTGCTGGTCGGCGGGGTCGGCGTGTCGAACATCATGCTGGTCAGCGTGCGCGAGCGGACCAGGGAGATCGGGCTGCGCAAGGCGCTGGGGGCCAGGCAGCGCGACATCCTGGCGCAGTTCCTCATCGAGGCGGTGCTGCTGACGACGATCGGCGGGCTGATCGGGATCGTGCTGGGGGTGGGCGGCTCGCTGACGATCGCGGCGCTGACGGAGGTGCCGGCGTCGATCACGTGGTGGTCGATCGCGCTGGCGTTCGGGGTGTCGGCGGCGGTCGGGGTGTTCTTCGGCGTGGCGCCGGCGCGCAGGGCGGGCCGGTTGGACCCGGTCATCGCCCTGCGCGCCGAATAGGGGGCAGGACCTGCCGTCAGGCGTCGCGGCGCTGCATGAGGATCGCGCCGGCGATCGTGGCGACGGCGATCCAGGCCACGTACACGCCGAACCCGCCCCACGGCGACAGCGAGTCGCTGCTCTGCCCGGCGACCAGCAACTGGCCGGCGTTGGTGGTGAAGTGCTCGGCGACCGTCCGACCCCACTGCCCGGGAAGCTGGTTGACCACCTGGGGCAGCACCAGCATGAGCGCGATGGCCGCCACGATCGCGCCGGGCGTGTGCCGTACGAGCGTCCCGAGCCCCAGCCCGAAGACCCCGCAGGCGGTCAGGTACAGGGAGGACCCGATCAGCGCCCTGACGACCTCGCCCGCCGCGAGGTCCGGTGGCTGGGTGAAGGCGAGCCCGACGCCGATCGCGGCGGCGGAGGCGAGCGCGGAGACGACCAGCGACGTCGCGCCGAACACGACGAGCTTGCCGGTCAGCAGCCTCATCCGGCGGGGCACGCTCATCAGCGAGGTGCGGATGCCGCCGGTGCGGTACTCGCTGGAGATGACCAGCACGCCCAGCGTGGCGATGGCGAGCTGCGCGAACATGACCCCGAGCAGGCTCGCGGCGACCGCCTGCCCGGCCGGGACGGGCCCGTCGGCGGTGCCCTTGACGGAGGCGCTGAGCAGCGCGGACAGGCCCACCATCAGCACGACGGTGGCCGCCAGCGTCCACACCGTGGAGCGCACCGAGCGGATCTTGGTCCATTCGGACCTGAGGATGTCGATCATGCCGAGAACTCCAGACTGTCCTTGGTCAGCTCCATGTAGGCCGCCTCCAGCGAGGGCTGCACGAACGTCAGCTCCTCCAGCGGGATGCCGGCCCTGGCCGTCAGGTTGCCGATCTCCAGCGTGCTCATCGCGGTCACCCGCAGGTGGTCGGGGTGCAGCTCGCCGACCTTGACCAGCTCGGCCACCTCGGCCAGCCGGGGTGAGCGGACCCGCACGTACCCCTGGGAGCTGCGGCCGATGAACTCGCGCACGCTCGTGTCGGCGATCAGCCGTCCCTTGCCGATGACGATCAGGTGGTCGGCGGTCTGCGCCATCTCGCTCATCAGGTGGCTGGAGACGAACACCGTCCGCCCCTCGGCCGCCAGCTCGCGCATGAACGTGCGGATCCACAGGATGCCGTCGGGGTCGAGCCCGTTGACGGGCTCGTCGAACAGCAGGATCTCCGGGTCGCCGAGCAGCGCGGCGGCGATGCCGAGGCGCTGCGACATGCCCAGCGAGAAGCCGCCGACCCGCCGCCTGGCCACCTCGCGCAGCCCGACGACCTCCAGCACCTCCTCGACGCGGGAGGCCGGGATGCCGTTGCTCTGCGCGATGGCGAGCAGGTGGTTGCGCGCGCTGCGCCCGCCGTGCACGGCCTTGGCGTCCAGCAGCGCGCCCACCTTGCGCAGGGGGTGCCGCAGCTCCGCGTACGGGTGCCCGTCCACCAGCACGGACCCGCCGGAGGGGCGGTCGAGGCCGAGGATCATGCGCATGGTGGTCGACTTGCCCGCGCCGTTGGGGCCGAGGAAGCCGGTCACCTGACCGGGCTCGACGTCGAACGACAGGTCGGCGACGGCCGTGGTGCCGCCGTAGCGCTTGCTCAGGTTCGTTGCTCGAATCGCGGTCATGATCCCAGCGTGCCGCCGCGCGCGCCGGTTCTCTTCCTGCCAGGGAACCGTTCGCCGGGCGGCGGGGTAGGACCGTGGTCCTACTCTCCTGGGTGGATCAGCGCCGCCTCGTACGCGATGATCACGGCCTGCGCGCGGTCCCGGACACCGAGCTTGGCGAACAGGCTCGTCACGTGGTTCTTCACGGTGGAGGGGGAGACGGCCAGGCCGGCGGCGATCTCCGCGTTGGACCGGCCGCGGGCGATCAGCACGAGGATCTCCCGCTCGCGCTCCGTCAGCCCGGACAGCTCGGCGGGCGCCGTACGCGGCGGCGTGGTGCGGACGAACGTGCCGATGAGCCGGGTGAGCAGGCGCGGGGCGACGGCAGACTCGCCGCGGTGCACGACGCGGACGCCCTCGATCAGCTCCTCGGGGGAGACGTCCTTGGGCAGGAACCCGTCGGCGCCCGCCCGCAGCGCCGCCACCACGTTCTCGTCCAGGTCGAACGTGCTCAGCGCGAGCACCCGCACGCCGGGCAGCTCCGTGGTGATCAGCTCGGTCGCGCGGACCCCGTCCATGCCGGGCATGTGCAGGTCCATCAGCACCACGTCGGGGCGCAGCCGCCTGCTCAGCTCGACCGCCTGCTCGCCGTCCGCGGCCTCGCCGACGACGGCGAGGTCGGGCTGCGCGTCGAGCATCAGCTTGAAGCCCGTGCGCACGAGCGCGTGGTCGTCGGCCAGCAGGACTGCGATCATGCCTTCTCCAGTGGTAGCCGGGCGTGCACGCGAAATCCTCCCTCGGCGCGGGGGCCGGTGGAGAGCTGGCCGCCGCACAGCGCCACCCGCTCGGCCATGCCGCCGAGGCCGAAGCCCGGCGTGCCGCCGTCCTTGGGCACGCCGTCGTCGAGCACCTCCACCTCGACGGCGGAGCCCGCGTAGGCCAGGCGGACGCTGGCCCTGGCGCCGACGGCGTGCTTGCGGGTGTTGGTGAGGGCCTCCTGGACGATCCGGTAGACGGCGTGGTCCACGGCGGCGGGCAGCTCGACGGCCTCCCCCGTCACGGTCAGGTGGGCGGGCAGGCCCGCTGACCTGGCCTCCTTGATCAGCGCGGGCAGGCGGTCGGCGCCCACGCCGGTGGAGGCGTCGGGGCCGTCGTTGCCGTCGGCTCTGAGCACGTCCAGGAGGCGGCGCATCTCCGACATGGCCTGGCGGGCGGTCTGCTCGGCGCTCTCCAGGGCGTCCCTGGTGACCTGCTGCTCCGGCGGCAGCGTGGCGCGGGCGCCGCCGACCAGCGCGTTGATGACGGTGATGTGGTGCGCGACCACGTCGTGCAGCTCCCTGGCGATGCGCCGCCGCTCGTCGCGCACGGCGGCGTCGGCGGCCTCGCGCCTGCCGCGCTCGGCCAGTTCGGCCCTGAGCCTGACGACCTGGCCGAGGCCGACGGGCAGGACGACCATGAACAGGGCGGCCAGCCAGCCCGCCTGCATGGCGGCGCCGAGCTCCAGCAGGAGGGCGTAGAAGAGCCAGGCCGCCGCCGAGGCGACGGCGGTGGCGCGGCCGGGCGTGTAGCGGCTGAGGCTGTAGAGGGCGACGGTCGTGGCGACGTTGACACCGTCCACGAGGCCGGTCAGGATGCACACCGCGTCCACGGCCGCCACCAGGGCCATCGTGGCGATCGGCCGGCGGCGGCGCATGAGCAGGGGTAAGACGGTCAGCACGTAGTGCACGTTGCCGAGGGCGAGCCGCGCGTCGCCCAGGGTCATCACGCCGATGACGCCCACGATCGACGGGATGATGAGCACGATCACCAGCGTCCGGTCGGAGACCTTGGGACGCTGAAAGAAACGAACGATCTTCATGAAGGTCCGTGCCACGCGCACGCTCAAACCCTAGTTCAGGAAATGTCGGTGTTTGCGGCGCTGAGCCTGGGCTACAAGGAGGCGTCTGCCCTGCGGTAACGTCGGCGCAAGGCGAGGGACGCACGGAGGGGTTGGCATGAGCCGGTCGGCACGGGTGATCTGGGACGACGCTCTCACCTCCTACAACTTCGGCCCGAGCCATCCCCTGCACCCCGTGCGGGTGGAGCTCACCATGGCGCTGGCCCGCGACCTCGGCGTGCTCGACAAGGTCGAGATGAGCGGCTGCGACCCGGCGGGCGACGACGAGCTGGCCCTGGTGCACGACCGCGGCTACATCGAGGCCGTCAAGCGGGTCTCGGCCAGCGGCAGGCCCGACCTGTCGGCCGGGCTCGGCACCACCGACAATCCGGCGTTCGCGGGCGTGCACGAGGCGTCCGCGCTGATCGCCGGGGCCTCGCTGGCCGCCGCCCGCGCGGTGTGGGAGGGCGCGGCCGAGCACGCGATCAACGTCGCGGGCGGGCTGCACCACGCGATGCCCGCCGCGGCCAGCGGGTTCTGCGTCTACAACGACCCGGCGCTGGCCATCGCGTGGCTGCTGGAGCAGGGTGTGAGCCGCGTCGCGTACGTGGACGTGGACGTGCACCACGGCGACGGCGTCCAGACGGTCTTCTACGACGACCCCAGGGTGCTGACGATCAGCCTGCACGAGAGCCCGCGCACGCTGTTCCCCGGCACCGGCTTCCCCGAGGAGACCGGGGCCGACGGCACGGCCGTCAACGTGGCGCTCCCGGCCGGCACGGGCGACTCAGGCTGGCTGCGGGCCTTCCACGCGGTGGTGCCGCCGCTGCTGCACGAGTTCGGGCCGGAGATCCTGGTGACGCAGCACGGCTGCGACAGCCACGCGCTCGACCCGCTGGCCAACCTCATGCTCAGCGTGGACGGCCAGCGGGCCGCGTACGCGGCGCTGCACCGGCTGGCCCACGAGACGGCGGGCGGCCGGTGGATCGCCACCGGCGGCGGCGGTTACGAGCTGGTGCAGGTGGTGCCGCGGGCGTGGACGCACCTCATCGCCGAGGTGTCGGGGCACCCGGTCGATCCGGCCACGCCGACGGGGCAGAACTGGCGGCAGTTCGTCCGCGAGCGGACGGGCGAGACGCCCCCGCTGACCATGACGGACGGCCGAAACTCGGAATTTCGCGACCTGTCCGGTGGTTATGATCCAGCGGACCCCATTGACCGTGCGGTCATGGCGACCCGAAACGCGGTGTTCCCCCTGCACGGCCTCGATCCGATGCCCTGACTGAGGCCGCACGGCCTCGCTCCTGAAGCCTGACGAGGAAGAACCAGTGCTGAGCCGCGACGAACTCCGAGATCATCTTGTCTACAGCCGCATCGCCGGCGATGTCGCGACCCCCCGCGAGAACAACCTGGACCACTACAGCTCGCTGGCCAACGGTGATCCGTACTACGCGCTGGGCCTGACCTTCGACCAGCCGTGGCCGTACCGCGACATCCTGGCGCTGATGGCCAAGTCCGCGGGCGTGGTCGCCGATCCCGGCCACCGCTGGGGCCAGGACACCATCGACCCCGACCTGACGATCGACGCGATCGACGCGATGGCCGAGCGCATCGCCGCGGTGCTGTCGCGGCCCCAGCCGCGCGTTCTGTTCGCCACCGGGCACCCCACCGGCATCCTGGCCATCCACCTGCCGCTGGCCGCCTTCTGCGCGGCGCGGGGCGCGCGGCTGCTGTCGCCGGCCGAGGGATGGACGTACGCGGGGTCGGGTTTCGGCCGGGCCAGAAGGATCCGTTATCTCCAGGACGTCGCCATGCTCGACGACAGGGGCGCGCTGGTCCACACGCACGACGCCGCGCCGATGCGGCACATGCTGCACGAGTTGCACGACGAGCTTCCCGACCTCGTGATCGCCGACCACGGCTGGGCGGGAGCGGCGGGTGAGGCGGGTGTGCCTACGGTGGCGTTCGCCGACTGCAACGACCCCGGGCTGTTCGTCGGAGAGGCGGAAGGCAAGCTTGACGTGGTCGTGCCACTCGACGACAACGTGCTACCCCGCTACTACGCTCCGTTGACCGACAGATTGGTCACAGGAGTCTCACAAGCCCTTTGAGTCTAATTCGGTCATCCGCATACCGTCTTTTCGCGCCTGCATTCCAAGAGGCTCGCTGTCCCTTTGCCAACTTTTGATGGGGCTCCGGCGACTCTTATGTGTGGCAACTTGGACAGTTCCAACGTCCAGGTGCGGTGCTCGGCCAGGCTGCTAACCAGCGATTTCGCTGGTTCGGCTGACAGGTGGCTCCGTCGATTGAGAAACTAGGGGGTTTGCGCACTCGGAGTCCCGACTTACGCTGACGGCAGTACACGTGCGTGAGCAATGGCACCAGTGGGGATAACCCGGAAACACGTGCGGAAGAGGCGTCCGATGGGTGCAGGCGAAAGACCTCTCAGCGAGGTGAAGTTCCTGACCGTCGCAGAAGTGGCGACGGTCATGAGGGTGTCCAAGATGACGGTGTACCGGCTCGTCCACTCGGGTGAGCTGCCGGCCATCAGAGTCGGCCGATCGTTCAGGGTGCCTGAGCAGGCGGTACACGACTATCTGCGGGAGGCCTACATCGAGGCAGGTTGACGTAGCGACACGCCCAGGCGTGTCGTGAGTGCTCTCGCGGGAGAGGCCCGGTCGCCGCAGGTGCGACCGGGCTCTCACCCCCCGAGGGGCGATCCACAGTGGATCGCCGGTAGTCTGTGAGCCGGTGTGCGCTCGCACTCCGTTCATACTTGCTATCAGTACCTGGGGGTCCCGTGGGCTCTGTGATCAAGAAGCGCCGCAAGCGGATGGCTAAGAAGAAGCACCGCAAGCTGCTCAAGAAGACGCGCATCCAGCGGCGCAACAAGAAGTAATCGACGCAGCTGCGAGGCGCTGATGACCCACACCGTGCTTGTCACCGGGGTCTCGCGCCACATAGGCGCCCGGGTGGCGAGTGCCCTGGCGGCAGACCCGGACATCAGCCGTGTCATAGGAGTGGACACCGTGCCGCCCCCCTCGCTGACGCGAGACGGCGGCATCTCTCTCGGCCGGACGGAGTTCGTCCGGGTCGATCTGCGCAGCCCCGACATCGCTCAGGTGATCGCGGCCGCGGACATCGACACCGTTGTGCACATGAGCCTGGTCAGCGCTCCGACGAGGAGCGGTGGCAGGGCCGCCATGAAGGAGCACAACGTCATCGGCACCATGCAACTGCTCGGTGCCTGCCAGCGGTCGGCGACCGTGCGGCGCGTGGTGGTGCGCTCCACCACCGCCGTCTACGGCTCGTCGCCCCGCGACCCCGCGGTGTTCACCGAAGGCCTGGAGCCGCACGACGGCCCCATCCACGGCTACGCCAAGGACGCGGCCGAGGTCGAGGGCTACGTGCGGGGCTTCGCCCGGCGCCGCCCCGACGTGGTCGTCTCGCTGCTGCGCTTCGCCAACTTCATGGGCCCAGGCGTCGACTCGCCGCTGACCCGATACTTCACCCAGCCGGTGCTGCCGACCGTGTTCGGCTTCGACCCGCGGCTGCAGTTCGTCCACGAGGACGACGCGGTCGAGGTGCTGCGCCGGATGGCGACGGAGAACCACCCCGGCACGTACAACGTGGCCGGGTCAGGAGTGCTGCTCCTGTCGCAGTGCGCCAGGAGGGCCGGGCGGCCGACGCTGCCGCTCTTCTCGCCCGCGTTCAAGGTGCTGGGCGGCGCCGTGCGCCGGATCGGGCTCGTGGAGTACTCCCCTGAGCAGGTCCGCCTGATGTGCCACGGGCGCGCGGTCGACATCGCGATGCTGGAGGCAGAGCTGGGCTGGAAGCCCAAGTTCACCACCGGGGCGGCCTTCGACGACTTCCTGCGCTCTCGCGGCCTGCGGCCGCTCGGAGGTGTGCGCGCGTGAGCGTCCCCCACGAGGAAGAGGCCCGCGTGATCCCGATCAGCGCGGCCCCGTCCTTCGAACAACCCCCTTCGGCCGACGAGCTGGCCGACCACCTCGCCAGGCTGCTGTCCTTCCTGCGCAGGCGGATCGCCGGCGACTACGAGGTAGACGAGTTCGGCTACGACGCCGAGCTGACCGACAAGGTCGTGCTGGAGCTCATCAGGCCGCTCTACCACCACTGGTTCAGGGTCGAGACGGTCGCGCTGAAGAACATCCCCGACGACAGCGGCGCGCTGATGGTCGCCAACCACTCGGGCACGCTGCCGCTCGACGCGCTGATGCTGCAGGTGGCGCTGCACGACGAGGCCGGCAGGCCGCTGCGGCTGCTCGGCGCCGACCTGGTCTACCAGCTTCCGCTGCTCAGCCACCTGGCCCGCAAGACCGGCCACACGCTGGCCTGCCGCGAGGACGCCGACCGGCTGCTGCGCAAGGGCGAGCTGGTCGGGGTGTTCCCCGAGGGCTTCAAGGGCGTCGGCAAGCCGTTCTCCGAGCGCTACAAGCTGCAGCGCTTCGGCCGCGGCGGCTTCGTGGCCTCGGCCATCCGCGCGGGGGTGCCCATCGTGCCCACCGCGATCGTCGGGGCCGAGGAGATCTACCCCAAGATCGGCGACCTGAAGTTCGTGGCCAGGATGCTGGGGCTGCCCTACCTGCCGATCACCCCGTTCTTCCCGCTGCTGGGGCCGCTCGGGCTGGTGCCGCTGCCGTCCAAGTGGATGATCGAGTTCGGTGAGCCGATCCGCACCGACGAGTACGAGCCGTCCGCCGCCGACGACCCCATGCTGGTCTTCAACATCACCGACCACGTGCGCGAGGTCATCCAGCAGTTGCTCAACGAGCTGCGGCTGCGCAGAGGGCACGCCTTCCCGCCGTTCCTGTGACGATCGGGGTGCAACCACCCCGGGCCCGCCGGTGTTCTCCGCCCGGAACAACACCGAAGGGAAACTCATGGATCTGCAGCTTTCCGGCCGGGTCGCCGTCGTCACCGGCGCGTCCAAGGGCATCGGCCTGGCCGTCGCTCGCACCCTGGCCGACGAGGGCGCCCACGTGGTCGCCGCCTCCCGCACGCCCGCCGACGTCAAGGGGGTGCACGTGGCGGTGGACCTCATGGACCCCGGCGCGCCCGCTCAGGTCGTCGCGCGGGCGGTCGAGGAGTTCGGCGGGGTGGACATCCTGGTGAACAACGCCGGCGGCCCGCCCCCCGGGGTGACGCTGCCCCGCGCCGGGTTCATGGCGCCCGGCGACGCGGACTGGGCGTCGATGTTCGAGTTCAACGTGTTCGCGGTCGTCCGCATGGTCCGCGCCGCCGTGCCGGTCATGCTGGAGCGGGGCGGCGGCTCGATCGTCAACGTGTCCTCGACGATGGCCAGGCAGGCCGGCGCCGTGAACGTCGACTACAGCGCCGCCAAGGCGGCCGTGCTGGCCCTCGGCAAGTCGCTGTCCGAGGAGTACGGCCCGCAGGGCATCAGGGTCAACACCGTAACGCCCGGCGCGACGCTGACCGACTGGTGGACCAAGGACGGCGGCGCGGCCGACGTCTTCGCCGGCATGGTCGGCGCCGACAGGGACAAGGTCGTCGCCGAGGTGGCGCCTGCCATGATGGGCCTGGTCACCGGCCGGCTCGTCGAGCCGCAGGAGGTCGCCGACGCGATCGCCCTGCTCGTCTCGCCCCGCTCGGGCAGCACGACCGGCGCCGAGTTCGTCATCGACGGGGGTCAGCTCAAGGGCGTCTGAACCCATTCGGCGGGATGTGGCAAGACATCGGTGACCGATCCCCCACAGAAGGGCGGAGATGATCACGCAACCCGCCGTCAGGGGTGCGGACGCCGACCTCGTCAGGGCCTCGTGGACGGAACCCGAGGCCTTCGCCGAGCTCTTCGACCGCTACTCCGCCATGCTCTACAGGTACGTCTCCCGCCGCCTGGGCCCCGAGCCCGCCGAGGACCTCGTCGGCGAGACGTTCCTGGTGGCCTTCTCCCGCAGGAAGAGCTACGACCTGGCGTACACGGACGCCAGGCCGTGGCTCTTCGGCATTCTCACCAAGCTCGTCTCCCGCCACCACCGCACCGAGGCGGCCCGCTACCGGGCCCTGCTGCGCGCCCCTGTGGAGTCTGAGGTGGAGTCGCCCGCCGACCGGGTCGCGGCCGGGGTGACCGCCCAGGCCGTGCGCGGCGAGCTGGCCGGCGCCCTGGCCGCGCTGCCCGCCAAGGACCGCGACGTGCTGCTGCTGATCGCCTGGGGCGATCTGACGTACGAGGAGGCCGCGCGGGCGCTCGGCATCCCCGTGGGAACCGTGCGCTCCCGCCTCAACAGGGGCAGGCGGAAGGTACGTGCCGCGCTCGGCGACGCCAACCCGATGGAGGAGGAGTGACGATGGACGACCTGAAGCTGCTCCGCGACCTCGGGGCGCGACTGGAGCACCAGCCGCCGTCCACCCTGGTCAGGCAGCGGGAGCGCCTGCTGAGCGGCGCCCGCCCCCGGCGCAGGTGGTCGGCATGGTGGACGGCCGGTCTGGTGGCCGCCGCCACGGCCGCCGCCGTCGGGATGCCCATGGCGTTCGTCGCCGCCCAGTACACCGCCGCCCCGCCCGCCGGGACGGACACCGTGGACATGAGCGGCACCAGGAACGTGCTGGTGATCGGCTCCGACACGCGCGAGGGCGCGGGCAACGAGCAGTACGGCCCCGAGTCGGCCAGGCAGAACGTCGGCCAGCGGTCCGACACCATCATGATCGTGCACGTCCCCGCGGACCGGGGCAGGGCCACCGCGGTCAGCGTCTCGCGCGACACCATCGCCAGGATCCCGCGCTGCGGCTCGGAGCCCGCCAGGACCGACATGATCAACTCGGCGTACGCCAAGGGCGGCGCGTCCTGCCTCAGGGCGACGCTGGAGAAGCTGACGGGGCTGCGGCTGCACCACACGGTGGACGTGGACTTCACCGGGTTCAAGAAGATGGTGGACGCCATCGGCGGCGTGACCGTCAAGCTTCCACAGCCTGTGGACGACCCTGCCGCGAAGCTGAAGCTGCCCGCGGGCGAGAGCCTGCTCGACGGGGAGCAGGCGCTGGGCTACGTGCGCATGCGCCGCTACGGCGACGGCTCCGACTCCGCGCGGATCGAGCGGCAGCAGGAGGTGGTGCTGGCGATGCTGCGCAAGGCGCAGCAGCAGGTGACCGCCGACCCGGGGCGGCTCGGCGCCTTCCTGGACGAGCTGCGCCAGGGTGTGCGGACGGATCTGAGCCCTGAGGAGGTGTACGAGCTGGCCAGGCAGCTCCAGGAGGTCAGGATGACCGTGGTGGCGGTGCCGTGGGAGCCCTATCCGGGTGACCCCAACCGCGTCCGGTGGAAGCAGCCGGAGGCCGGGAAGCTCTTCGCCTCGCTGAAGTAGGGGCGTCTGCGGAGGTTCGCCGACCCCGTACAGCCCCGGCAGACGTCAGCGGCGGTAGTGGCGGCGCAGGGCGATGCCCGCCGCCACGCCGCCCGCCACTGCCCCCACGCCGGCCGCGATCGGCAGGGCCGTCATCGTGGCCTTGCGGCCGGTGCGGAAGTCCCTGATCTGCCAGTCGTGCTTCCTGGCGTGCTCGCGCAGCTCGCTGTCGGGGTTGATCGCCACGGCGGTGCCGACCAGCGACAGCATGGGCAAGTCGTTGGCGGAGTCGCTGTAGGCGGTGCAGCGGGTGAGGTCGAGGCCCTCCCTGCGGGCCAGCGCGCGCACCGCCTCGGCCTTGGCGGGCCCGTGGAGCAGGTCGCCGACCAGCCGCCCGGTGTAGACGCCGTTGCTGGTCTCGGCGACGGTGCCGAGCGCGCCGGTGAGGCCGAGCCGCTGCGCGATCACCCTGGCCAGCTCGATCGGGGTGGCGGTGACCAGCCAGACCCGCTGGCCGGCGTCGAGGTGGTGCTGGGCGAGCGCGCGGGTGCCGCCCCAGATGCGGTCGGCCATGACCTCGTCGTAGATCTCCTCGCCGAGGCGCACGACGTCGTCGACCTTGGCGCCGGCCACGAACGCCAGCGCCGTCTCCCTGGCCACCGCGATGTGCTCGGGGTTCTCGTTGCCGCGCAGCCGGAACACCGCCTGCCCCACCGCGAACTTGAACAGGTCGGAGGTGGTGAACAGCCCGCGCGTGGCCAGCCCCCTGGCGAAGTGGTAGATCGAGGCGCCGCGCATCATCGTGTTGTCGACGTCGAAGAAGGCCGCCGCGTCAAGATCCGGCTCGACGGGGGCGACGGTGACCGCAGCCTGCGCCGCGACCTCGCCGGCGACCTCCGGCTGTGTGTCCTGTCGTCGTCGCATAAGCCGCCACATGGGCTTCAGCTTACTTTCCTACTCAGGGGCGACCAGCCCCTCGATGTAGTCGAGATAGCCCTCGGCCTGGGCGAGCTGGTCGTCGTCGAGCTCCTGGAGCATGGGCGTGACGGCCTCCTCCTGCTCCCGTGCGAACTTCTTGATCTTCGGGGAGCGGGGCTCGGCCCGTTCGAGCCTGTCGATGCCCGCGCGAGTGGACTCCTCCATGTCCTTGAGCGTCTTGTTGACCAGCGGGCCGTCGGCGGAGGAGCCGAGCAGGCTGGCGACCTCCCTGGCCCGGGTCTTGGCGGAGTCCAGCTCGCGCTCGCCGCGTTCTGCCTCGTCGGAGCTGAGGTGCACGAGCGTGGTCTCCGCGGCGCGCTTGAGCGGGTACAGCGAGTCGCCGGGCACGGCCTGGTAGGTCGCGAAGGAGGAGATCATCAGCGCCGCAGCCAGCCCCACGGCGGCGAGCTGGGACAGCAGCGGCCGGTGCCGCGCCCGCCGCCGGCGACCGCGCGCGGGGGCGGGCTCCGCCTCGGCCTCCAGCGCGCCGGCCAGCAGCTCGGCGCGCAGCCGCTCCTTGAACGCGGTGCCCGGAGCGCCGCCGAGAGGCAGCTCCCGCAGCTCGGTGAGCTGCTCCAGCACGCGTTCGCGCCGCCTGCGCGCCCTACTCATGACGGCTCCCTGACCGACACGGCCATGACACCTGCTTAACGAGGGGCGGATGGTGGAGGTTACGCCAGGTCGTGCTTGAGAGCCCTGGCCAGCGCTCGTACGGCACGGAACTGCAGCGCTTTGATCGCTCCACTCTTCTTCCCCATGATCAGCGCGGTTTCCGCGAGCGAGAGGCCGTGCAGGAAGCGCAGGACGACGCATTCCTGTTGTTCGGGATTGAGGTCGCGCACGGCACGCAGGACCCGGTCGTTGATGATGGCCGTGACCACGGCGTTCTCGGGGATGTGCGAGCCGTCGAGCGGAACGTCGATGACCTCCCCCGTCGGGATCTCCAGCCGGTAGCGCCCCGACTTGAAGTGGTCGGTCACCAGGTTTCTGGCGATGGTCACCAGCCAGGCGCCGAAGTCGCGGCCCTGCCAGGTGAAGTCGCTGATCCTGCGCAGTGCCCGCAGGAACGTCTCGCTGGTGAGGTCCTCGGCCAGCGGGTGCGAGCCGACGCGGAAGTAGATGTAGCGGTAGACGAGGTCCACGTAGCGGTCGTAGAGCGTGCCAAAGGACTGCGTGCAGCCGTTCTTGGCGTGCATGACGAGCGTGCGGAGGTCGTCCTGGGCGTCTTCGTGCCCGGCGTCGCGCGCGTCTTCGCGCACGGCGAACTCGCCCGTCCGGGCAGGTCCAGCTACCGCTGGCGCCAGCAGCCCGGCGAACGGCGACGAGTCAGGCATCCGGTATCCCTAGGGGTAAGGGGTGCGGCGTGCTCGAACACTCTAGAAATCAACCGGAAAATCCACAATCCACGGAAGTCATGCATGACTAGGCGTAATCGGCGGATACCGTGGTGGACCGACCCGTTCCCTCTTCGGCTACCGGCTGGGAGGCATCGTCCGGCAGCATTGGAGTCACCATGGAGATCCTCGTTGCTGTCATAGCTCTCGCCGGTGCGCTCCTGGCCGCCGTCACGACCGTCGCCCTGATTCAACGACTGCGTGACGAGCCCGAGGGGTGGTTGATCGCCTGGACCGTTGCAGTCGTCGGCCTGTGCCTGTCACTGGCTGTGATCGCCATCGGCTACCTGCTCGGGTTCGGCGGCGTCACGTTCCGGATCTACCAGGTCACGGGAGCGCTGGTGGCGCCGCTCTGGCTGGCGATCGGCCTGGTGCAGCTCCTGTCGGAGAAGGTGCCGCCCAGGTTCCTGGCGTGGCTGCTCGGCATCGCGCTGACGTTCGTCTCCGTCGTCATCATGGTGTGGGACCCGCTGAAGTCGAACGACATGGGCAAGTCCCTGCCCTCGGCCTCGGCGCACTGGAACGTCTTCCCCGGCTACCTGCTGACCGGCGCGCACGTGGTCGCGCTGATCGTCATGCTGGCGATGCTGGTGGTGGCCGGGATCAAGTGGCGCAACGGCGACGAGTACGACACCGACAACCTGCACGCGACCGTGGTCATCGTCCCGTCGGGGCTGGCGCTCGTGGGCGCGATGAGGTTCTCCGTGCCGCCGCTGTTCACCACGGCGCTGCTGGCCGTGGCCGCCGCCGCGGTCTGGTACACCGTGCTGCGGCCGCTGGCGCCGTACGAGGACGACGACGAGGACGATTTCGACCACGACCGCGACGAGCGCCCCTCGCGCCGGGAGGAGCGCTCTCAGCGCCGCGAGGAGCGTCCGGCGGCGCTGGACGAGCGCCAGATGACGCCGGGCGGGGGCCCCATGGGTCCTGGCGGGGGCCGCATGGGGCCGGACGCGCGTCAGATGGCGCCGGCCGAGCGCCCGATGTTCCGCGACGAGCTGCCGCAGCAGGGCGGCCGCAGAGGCGAGCCGGTGCCCACCGCCGACCTGCCGCCCGCGCCGCGCCGCGCGTCGGGCCTCGGCGACCTCGTGGCCGAGTACCGGGCGGGCGACGAGGGCTTCCGCCAGCGGGAGGTCGACTACGCGGCCCGCATGTCGGGGCAGCTCGACGACGGCCCCTCGACCGGCTACATCATGAACGGCGCCCCCCCGATGAGCCCGCCGATGACGCCGCCCGCCCCCGCGACGGGCGCGGTCTTCCCCGGCGCCGACCTGTTCTCACCCGCCCAGCAGCAGCCGGGCTCCGGCCGGCCCTCGCCGACCATCTACGGCCTGCTCACCGTCTTCACGATCGTCGACGGCGCGGGCGACGCGTTCGACCGGCTGGCCGAGGCCACCGTCGAGGCCGTGCGCCGCGGCGAGCCCGACACGCTCGTCTACGCCTGCCACGCGGTCAAGTCGGCGCCGCTGCAGCGCATCGTCTACGAGCTCTACCGCGACGAGGTCGCCTACCGCGACCACCAGCGCCAGCCGCACGTGGAGCGGTTCGTCAACGAGCGTCAGGCGATGGTGCTGGCCACCAACGTCATCGAGCTCAACGTCAACGCCGCGAAGGTGGTGCCGCTGCCCACCGTCACGTACTGAGTGCGGCCCTCAGCCTGACCTCGTCCACTCGCCAGTAGTCGTGCTGCACCCCGTCGATCAGCGTGACGGGGATCATCTCCCAGTACTTGTCACGCAACTCGTCGGAGGACTCGATGCTGATCTCCTCCCACGGCACGCCGAGCTCGCCCGCGACCCTGGCGATGACCTCGCGCGCGTCGTCACACAAGTGACAGCCGGGTTTGCCGAGCAACGTGATGCGATGCATACCGCAACCGTACCCCGCCGACTTTGTGCATCGGTTCACAAAGGGATTAACCTGAAAGACGGTTCCATTCCGTATACGCGGTCCCCAAGCCGCCCCTACCCTGGAGCACCGGCACGTGAAGAGCCCGTCCCAGCCCCGTGACCGCGGTATCCCCGAGGCGACGGTCGCCAGGCTTCCGCTGTACCTCAGGGCGCTGCACGGGATGGCCGAGCGGGGCATCGCGACCGTCAGCTCCGAGGACCTGGCCGTCGCCGCCGGGGTCAATTCCGCGAAGTTGCGCAAGGACCTGTCACATCTCGGCTCGTACGGCACGCGCGGCGTAGGCTATGACGTCGAGTACCTCGTCTATCAGATCTCCCGTGAGCTCGGTCTGACGCAAGACTGGGCGGTCGCGATCGTCGGAGTCGGTAACCTCGGCCGTGCGCTGGCCAACTACGGCGGCTTCGTCTCCCGGGGCTTCCGGGTCGCGGCGCTCGTGGACGCCGACCCCGAAGTGGTGGGCGACACCATCGCGGGATTGAATGTGGAGCACATCGACGACCTGGAAGCCGTGATCAAACGGCGTGGAGTATCGATCGTGGTTCTGGCGACACCGGCGGCAGCGGCGCAGGAAGTGTGCGATCGCGTGATCGCCGTGGGCGTCACCAGCATCCTGAACTTCGCTCCCGTGGTGCTCACCGTGCCCGACGGCGTCGATGTCCGTAAGGTCGATCTATCCATAGAACTGCAGATTCTCGCGTTCCACGAGCAACGCAAAGCTGGGGGGCCACTCATGGCGGTGGACAGTCAATGAGTGTTCTGGCTATCGGACTGAGCCACCGCACCGCGCCGGTGGCGCTGCTGGAGCGCGTCTCGGTGACGGGCGACGCTCTCGTCAAGCTTCTGCACGACGTGCAGCAGGATCCCTGCGTCGCGGAGGCCATGGTGGTCTCGACCTGCAACCGGGTCGAGGTCTACGTCACGGTCGACCGCTTCCACGCCGCCGTCACGGCCATCAGCAACCTCCTGGGCGTGCACTCCGGCGTCCCGGTCGAGGAGCTGACGCCGCACTTCTACGTGCACTACGAGGAGCGGGCGGTCGAGCACCTGTTCTCCGTGGTGTGCGGGCTCGACTCGATGGTGGTCGGCGAGGGCCAGATCCTCGGCCAGGTCCGCCAGGCGCTCAAGCTGGCGCAGCGGCAGGGCACCGTCGGCGCCACCCTCAACGAGCTGGTCCAGCAGGCCCTGCGGGTCGGCAAGCGGGCCCAGACCGACACCGGCATCGACAAGCACGGCGCCTCCCTCGTCACCGCCGGCCTCGCGCTGGCGGGCGAGCTGGCCGGGCGGCGCGCCCTGGTGATCGGCGCGGGCTCGATGAGCTCGCTGGCCGCCGCCACGCTGGCGCGCGCGGGGGTGAGCGACATCGTCGTGGCCAACCGCACGTACGAGCGGGGCGCCCGGCTGGCCGAGTCCGTCGGCGGGCGGGCCGTCGAGTTCGCCGCCGTGGCCGACGAGCTGGCCGGCGCCGACCTCGTCATCACCTGCACAGGCGCCGGGCGGCACGTCATCACGCCCGGCATGCTCACCAGGCCCGCGTTCCTGCTCGACCTGGCGCTGCCGCACGACATCGACCCCGCCGTGCGCGCCGTGCCCGGCGTCACGCTGGTCGACCTGGAGACGATCCAGGAGTCCGGCATCGGCTTGCGCGAGGGCGACGCCGTGCAGTCCGTACGCGCCCTCGTCTCCGACGAGCTGCGCGCCTACCTCGACGCCGAGCGGGCCGCCAAGGTCACCCCGACCGTGGTGGCGCTGCGCAGCAAGGCGGCCGGCGTGGTCGAGTCCGAGCTGGGCCGCCTGCTGATGCGCGTGCCCGACCTCGACGAGCGGGCCAGGGACGAGGTCGCGATGACCGTCCAGCGGGTGGTCGACAAGCTGCTTCACGAGCCCACTGTGCGTGTCAAGCAGCTCGCCGCCTGCCCAGGGGGCGATCATTATGCGGAAGCCCTGCGTGAGCTGTTCGATCTGGATCCGAAGGTGCCCGAGGCCGTGAGGGAGGTGGAGCTGTGACGTCGCGGTCCGGCGCGCTGCGGCTCGGGACCCGCCGCAGCCTCCTGGCGACCACGCAGTCCGGGATGGTGGCCGACGCCTACGTCGCGCGCACCGGCCGGGCGGTCGAGCTCGTCGGCGTCACGACGTTCGGCGACGTCACCAAGGCGCACCTGGCGCAGCTCGGCGGCACGGGCGTGTTCGTCAGCGCGCTGCGCGACAAGCTCCTGGAGTACGAGGTCGACTTCGCCGTCCACTCGCTGAAGGACCTGCCGACCAAGCAGGACCCGCGCTTCACGCTGGCCGCCCTTCCGGCCCGCCACGACCACCGCGACGCGCTGGTGGGCACGCACAAGTTCGCCGACCTGGCCCCCGGGGCCAAGGTCGGCACCGGCTCGCCGCGCCGCGTCGCCATGCTCAGCGCGCTCCGTCCCGACCTCGAGTACGTCCCGATCCGCGGCAACGCCGACACGCGCATCGGCAAAGTCAATTCCGGCGAGCTCGACGCGGTCGTGCTGGCGACCGCCGGGCTCGACCGGCTCGGCCGCGACGCGGAGATCTCACAGATCTTCGAGGTCGACGAGCTGCTGCCCGCGCCAGGCCAGGGCGCGCTGGCCGTGGAGTGCCGCGCCGACCGCGCCGACGTCGTCGACTTCCTGCGCGTGCTCGACGACCCGCGGACCCGCTCCGCGGTGACCGCCGAACGGGCCCTGCTGGCCGCCCTGGAGGCCGGGTGCGCCGCTCCGGTGGGTGCGTTCGCGGTCGATGACGGGCAAACTCTGAACCTGACCGCCGTGGTCGTCTCCATCGACGGCCGCGAATCGGTCCGCAAGTCCGCCGCCGGCTCTCCTTCGGAGGCTGCGAACCTGGGCCGCCTCCTAGCGGCCGAGATGATCGCCGAAGGGGCCGACAGATTGATGGGGGAGCATTCCCATTGAGCTCCGATAGTCCAACCTCCGGTTTCGTCGCGTTCGTGGGCGCGGGTCCCGGCGACCCCAACCTGCTGACGCTCCGCGCCGCCGAGCTGCTCGCCAAGGCCGACGTGGTCGTGCTCGACGTCGAGACGCAATCCCCGCTGCTGCGCCACTGCCGTGAAGACGTCGAGGTCGCCGAGGCGCCCGGCGCCGACTACGTGCGGCGCGCCGCACAGGGGAAGCTCGTCGTGCGCCTGTGCGAGGGCGACCCGATGCTGTTCTCCTCGATCACGGAGGAGGCCGCGGCCTGCACCGCGGCGGAGGTGGACTTCGAGATCGTGCCCGGCGTGCCGCCCGCGACCGCGGTGCTCGCCTACGCGGGCATCCCGCCGGCGACGGCGGTGCCCGAGTTCCGCGTCGTGGACGCCGCCCAGGAGCAGGACTGGGCCGCCCACGCCGCCTGCCGCGGCACGCTGGTCGTCTACAACGGCATCGGCGACGCCGTGGCCATCGGCAAGGCGCTGATCGCCGGCGGCAAGCCCGACACCACGCCCGTCGCCGTCAGCAGCGGCGGCACCACCACCGAGCAGTACACCGTCGTGTCCTCGCTCGGCCGGCTCCAGGCCGACCTCAAGCACGCCGGCTTCACCGAGCCCGCGCTGATCGTGGTCGGCGACGCCGTGGGGCAGCGCGACAAGCTGTCGTGGTTCGAGACCAAGCCGCTGTTCGGCTGGCGGGTGCTGGTGCCCCGCACCAAGGAGCAGTCGCGCGCCATGTCCGAGCAGCTCGTCGCCTACGGCGCGGTGCCCGAGGAGGTGCCGACCATCTCGGTCGAGCCGCCCCGCACGCCGCAGCAGATGGACCGCGCGATCAAGGGCCTGGTCACGGGCCGCTACGAGTGGGTGGCCTTCACCAGCGCGAACGCGGTCAAGGCGGTGCGCGAGAAGTTCGAGGAGTACGGCCTCGACGCCCGCGCCTTCGCCGGGCTGAAGGTGGCCGCCGTGGGCGACGCCACCGCGCGGGCCCTGGTCGAGTTCGGCGTCAAGCCTGACCTGCTGCCCTCCGGCGAGCAGTCGTCCGAGGGGCTGGTGGCCGAGTGGCCGCCGTACGACTCGATGCTCGACCCGATCAACCGGGTGCTGCTCCCCAGGGCCGACATCTCCACCGACACGCTCGTGGCCGGGCTCACCGAGCTGGGCTGGGAGTGCGACGACGTCACCGCGTACCGCACCGTGCGGGCCGCCCCGCCGCCCGCGCCCATCCGCGAGGCCATCAAGGGCGGCGGCTTCGACGCCGTGCTCTTCACGTCCTCCTCCACGGTGCGCAACCTCGTGGGCATCGCGGGCAAGCCGCACAACGTCACCGTGATCGCGGTCATCGGGCCGCAGACGGCCAAGACGGCCGAGGAGTTCGGGCTCCGGGTGGACGTCATGGCCGACAAGCCCTCAGCCTCCGCCCTGGCCGCCGCGGTGGCCGAGTTCGGAGCCAAGCAGCGCCAGGCGGCCCTGGCGGCGGGAGACACCCCGCGCAGGCCCTCCCAGAACCGCCGCGGCGCCAGAAGGAGAGCCAAATGAGCGCGCAATTCCCGGTCGCCCGTCCCAGGCGGCTGCGCCGTGATCCCGCGCTGCGCCGGATGGTGGCGGGCACCAGGCTGCACGCCGCCGACCTGATCCTGCCGATGTTCGCCAAGGAAGGCATCACCGAGCCGCAGCCCGTGGCCTCGATGCCGGGGGTCTACCAGCACACCCGCGACTCGCTGCGCAAGGCCGCCCACGACGCCGCCGAGGCGGGCGTGGGCGGCGTCATCCTGTTCGGCATCCCGGCGGTGAAGGACGCCCGCGGCTCGGCCGCCGACGACCCCGACGGGGTGCTCCAGGTGGCGCTGCGCGACGTGGCCGCCGAGGTGGGCGACTCGATCGTGGTGATGGCCGACACGTGCCTCGACGAGTTCACCGACAACGGGCACTGCGGGATCCTCACCCCGTCCGGCGACGTGGACAACGACCTGACGCTGGAGCGCTACGCCTCGATCGCGGTCGCCCAGGTGGAGGCCGGGTCGCAGGTGGTGGCGCCGAGCGGGATGATGGACGGCCAGGTGGGCGCGATCAGGTCGGCGCTCGACGCCGCCGGTCACGGCGGCGTGCCCATCCTGGCCTACTCCGCCAAGTACGCCTCCGCCTTCTTCGGCCCGTTCCGCGACGCCGCCGAGTGCGCGCCGCAGTTCGGCGACCGCAGCACCCACCAGCAGGACCCGGCCGGGCCGCTGCGGGAGGCGCTGCGCGAGGTCCGCCTCGACCTGGCGGAGGGCGCCGACATGGTGATGGTCAAGCCGGCGCTGGCCTACCTGGACGTCATCGCCCAGTTCCGCGCCGAGGTGGACGTGCCGGTGGCCGCCTACCAGGTCAGCGGCGAGTACGCGATGGTCGAGGCCGCCGCGGCCAACGGCTGGGTGGACCGGGAGCGAATGATCATGGAGTCGCTGGTCGCGATCAAGCGGGCGGGCGCCGACATGATCTTGACATACTGGGCTACAGAAGTGGCACGACGGCTCTAACCAAGGGGTTTCCCGTCAACTCATGGGGCCCGTGGGTTAGAGTTGCATGACAAGTGCTGGTGTGTCCCGCGTGTGCGTAGGTGCTTGCGGCAGGCCGTTCGACGCGGCTGCCGTCCGTCCGGTGTCGGGGCCTCCTCAGGCGCTGTGAGTCGAACGGGAGACACCATGGTGGGGGTACCACTGGCTCGGCGTACCAAAAAGCGGGCCCAGAAGCAGGCACGGCCGACACGCATCACGGCCGTGCTGGAGTACGCCGCCCTGGGGTGGCCCGTCGTGCCGGGAGCCCATCCGCTGCGTCACGGGCCGCGCGCGTGCTCCTGTGACCGCGTCGGCTGTCCCGACCCCGGCGCTCATCCGCTCTCGCCCGCCTGGCACATGCAGGCCACCACCGACACCACGCTGCTCACGCGCTGGTGGCAGGCCGATCCGGATGCCAATGTGATCCTGCCCACGGGGCGCGTGTTCGACGTCTTCGACGTACCACTCACCTCCGGTCTGTCGGCCCTCACCCGGATCGACGCCGCCGACGCCCACTCAGGCCCGGTCGCCGCCAACGGCGACCGGGTCTTGTTCTACGTGGCCACCCGCGGCAACCCGGAGGACGAGGACGAGTGGTGGTCGTGCCAGCTCGACTGCGACCCCGCCACCATCGACGACACGCCGGGCCTGCGCTGGCACTGCCGCGACAGCTACGTCCTGGCCCCGCCCTCGACCCTGCCGAGCGGGCAGCCCGTCTCCTGGCTGCGCCCGCCGGACGGCCGCCCGCTGCCCGACCCGCTGCGCATCCTGGAGTGGCTGGCCGACTGAGCGGGGAGGCGTCCTGGAGTGGCTGGCCGACCGAGCGCGAACCCGGCCGGATAACCTGTTCCGGTGAGCCGTACGCAGACTTCTGAGGCCCTGTTCGCCCGCGCCCGCCAGATCGTGCCGGGAGGCGTCAACTCGCCGGTGCGCGCGTTCAACTCGGTGGGCGGCACGCCGCGTTTCATGGCCTCGGGGCAGGGGCCGTACATCACCGACGTCGACGGCAACCGCTACGTCGATCTCGTGTGCTCATGGGGCCCGATGATCCTCGGGCACCGCCATCCCGCCGTCGTGGAGGCCGTCGAGCGCGCCGTCGCCAGCGGGTTCTCCTACGGCACCGCCACGCGGGGCGAGGTGGAGCTGGCCGAGGAGCTCGTCTCGCGGGTGGCCCCTGTGGAGAAGGTGCGGCTGGTCAGCTCGGGCACCGAGGCGACGATGAGCGCGGTGCGGCTGGCCAGGGGGTTCACCGGCCGGTCCAAGGTGATCAAGTTCGCGGGCTGCTACCACGGGCACGTGGACGCGCTGCTGGCCTCGGCCGGGTCGGGGGTGGCGACGTTCGGGCTGCCCGACACGCCCGGGGTGACCGGGGCGTCGGCCGCCGACACGATCGTGCTGCCGTACAACGACCTCGCGGCCGTCGAGGAGGCGTTCGCCGCCGCGGAGATCGCCTGCGTGATCACCGAGGCGTGCCCCGCCAACATGGGCGTCGTGCCGCCGCGCGACGGCTTCAACGCGCGCCTGCGCGAGCTGTGCACCGCCAACGGCGCGCTGCTCATCGTGGACGAGGTGCTGACCGGCTTCCGGGTCTCCCCGGCGGGCTGGTACGGCCTCGACCCTGTCGACGCCGACCTGATGACGTTCGGCAAGGTCATGGGCGGCGGCCTGCCGGCGGCCGCGTTCGGCGGCCGGGCGGACGTGATGGCCAACCTCGCGCCCGAGGGGCCCGTCTACCAGGCGGGCACGCTGTCGGGCAACCCGCTGGCCTGCGCCGCCGGGCTGGCCACGCTGCGGGCGCTGGACGCCGAGGCGTACGCCCGCGTGGACGCGGCGGCGCTCAAGGTGGGCGACCTGGCCGCCGAGGCGCTGACCAAGGCGGGGGTGCCGCACCGGCTGCAGCGGGCGGGCAGCCTGTTCTCGATCTTCTTCACCGACACCGAGGTGACGAGCTTCGCCGAGGCCAAGACGCAGAACACCGCGGCCTTCACCGCGTTCTTCCACTCGATGCTCGACCAGGGCGTCTACCTGCCGCCGTCGGCGTACGAGGCGTGGTTCCTGTCGGCCTCGCACGATGACGAGGCGCTGGGCCTGGTGGCGGAGGCGCTGCCCGCCGCCGCGGAGGCGGCCGCCGCCACCCTGTGAACGACGAGGCGGGGACGTCGTCTCAGCGGGCGGGCTTCTGGTAACGGATGCGCTGCTCGCGAGCCTGCTCGGCAAGGGTCTTGAGGTACGACACGGAGCTGGTCTGCTGCTTCTTCGTCTTCAGGATTCTCATGCATCTATTTTCATCTGCTACACATTCAACGACAAGCGAGACTTTCTACGCTAAACCGTTTAGGCTGACTTACATGTTGGACCTGAACCGGCTCAAGGCTCTTCACGCCGTGCACGTCTACGGTTCGGTCGGCGCGGCGGCCGACGCTCTCATGGTCACGCCCTCGGCCGTCTCGCAGCAGATCGCCAAGCTGGAGCGCGAGACCGGGGCCCGCCTGATGGAGCGCAACGGGCGCGGCGTGCGCCTGACGGACGCCGCCGGCCTGCTGGCCGAGCACGCCGAGCGCATCCTCGCCCTGGTCGAGACCGCCGAGGCCGACTTCGAGGCGCTGCGCGGCGAGGTCGTCGGCCGCCTCAACGTCGCAGCCTTCGCCACCGCCACGCGCGGCCTCATGCCCGGCGCGCTGGTCTCGCTCAAGCAGCGCCATCCCGACCTGTGGGTGCAGCTCACCGAGCGCGAGCCCGAGCGGGTCGTGCGCGAGGTCGCCAGGGGCGAGCTGGACCTGGGCGTGATCCAGGACTGGATGAACCGCCCCATGGCCATCCCCGACGGCCTGTCCAAGGCCACTCTGCTCGACGACGTGGCCGACGTCGCCGTGCCTGCGGACCATCCGATGGCGGGCGAGCGGGAGATCGAGCTGTCCGCGCTGCGCGGCGAACAGTGGATCAGCGGCTCGCCCGGCACCGTCTGCCACGACTGGCTGGTCTTCACCCTTCGCAGCGCCTCGCTGGAGCCGGTGATCGCCTGCATGGCCGACGAGTACCCGACCCAGCTCGCGCTGGTCGCGGCCGGTCTCGGCTGCGCCATCGTGCCGCGGCTCGGCCGCGACTGCGTTCCCGACGGCGCGCGGCTCGTCCCGCTGCTGCCGCGCCAGTCGCGGCGCATCTACGCGGTGTGGCGCACGGACGCGGCCCGCCGCCCCGCCATCAGGGCCATGGTGGAGGCGCTGGTGGAGTCGAGCAGGAAACAGGAGAACGCCTGGGCGGTCAACTGAGCGACCGGGGGCGTCACGCCGCACGGCTCGGGCGAGCGGATAGGCTGTGCCCACCATGGCTGAAACCACCGTCGTCCACCTGCTGCGCCACGGTGAGGTGCACAATCCCGGCGGCATCCTGTACGGCAGGCTGCCCGATTTCCACCTGTCCGAGACAGGTCAGCTCATGGCCGAGACGGTCGCCAAGGCCGTCGGCGGTCGCGACATCGTCAAGCTGTTCAGCTCGCCGCTCGAACGCGCCCTGGAGACGGCGGCGCCGCTCGCCGACAAGCTCGGCCTGGAGATCGTCCAGGACACCCGCCTGATCGAGGCCGGCAACCTGCTGCAGGGCCGCACCGTGGGCCAGGGCCTGGGCGTGCTGCGCGACTGGCGCAACTACCGCTACTTCTGGAACCCGCTGCGCCCGTCGTGGGGCGAGGCGTACCCGATCATCGTCAGGCGGATGAAGTCGATGATCGACGAGGCCAGGGCGGCGGCGCGCGGGCACGAGACCGTGCTCGTCAGCCACCAGCTGCCCATCTGGGCCATCAGGTGCGCCGCCGAGGGCCGCAGGCTCTGGCACGACCCGCGGCGCAGGCAGTGCGCGCTGGCCAGCCTGACCACCCTCACCTTCGACGGCGACCGGCTGATCAGCATCGGCTACAGCGAGCCCGCCGGATCACTGGAGACGGGGCCCTCGCTCCCCGGGGCCTGATGTCCGGAGCGTGGGGTCACCCCGGTAGAGTTGCAAGCTCTACCGGTTGTAGTACAAGGAGATCTTCCTCCGTGCGCGCCAAGTCCATCTCCCTCCTTCTCCCGCTGGCCGTACTGGTCGCGGGCTGCGCCGGCAACCAGGGCGGTCAGCCCCAGGCAGGCGACACCCGGTTCGTCGCGGGCGACGGGAAGATGCAGGTCTTCGAGGCCGCCGCGCGCAAGCCCGCGCCCGCCGTCGAAGGGCCGACCCTCGACGGGGCCACCGCCTCGCTGGCCGCGCACAAGGGCAAGGTCGTCGTGCTGAACTTCTGGGCCTCCTGGTGCGGCCCCTGCCGGGCCGAGGCGCCCGTGCTCAAGGAGGTCGCCGCCAAGACCAAGGACACCGGCGTGCAGTTCCTCGGCGTCGACTTCAAGGACCGCCAGGCCGACGCCAAGGCGTTCGAGCGCACCGAGCAGACCGGCTACCCGCACATCTTCGACCAGCCCGGCAAGGTCGCACTGGCCTTCCAGGGCACGGTGCCGCCCGCGGCCATCCCGTCCACGCTGATCATCGACAAGCAGGGCAGGATCGCGGCCAGGGCGCTGGGCGCCGTCAAGTACACCGACCTGATGAACACGGTGACCAAGGTGCGCGATGAGTGACGTCGTCGCCTCCGGCTCGCTGCTGCTGGCCGTGCCGATCGCGGTGCTGGCAGGGGTGGTGTCGTTCCTGTCGCCGTGCGTGCTGCCGCTCGTGCCGGGCTACCTGTCGTACGTCACGGGCATGAGCGCCGACCCCAAGCGGGGGCGGCTGGTGCTCGGGACCTCGCTGTTCGTGGCCGGGTTCGGGCTGGTGTTCCTGCTCAGCGGAGCGCTGTTCGGCAGCATCGGCTACGTCCTGCTGGGCAACGCCGAGGTCATCACGCGCGTGCTGGGCGCGCTCACCATCGTGCTCGGGCTCGCCTTCCTGGGCGTGCTGCCCGGCCTGATGCGCGACGTGCGCATCCACCGCCTGCCGGCCGCGGGTCTGGCGGGCGCGCCCCTGCTCGGGGTGGTGTTCGGCCTCGGCTGGACGCCGTGCATCGGCCCCACGCTGGCCGTGGTCCTGATGCTCGGGGCCAACGAAGGCAGCGCCGGCCGCGGCGCCCTCCTGGCCGTCGCGTACGCCCTCGGCCTCGGCCTGCCCTTCGTGGGCGCGGCGCTGGCCTACAGCAGGGCGCTGCGCACGTTCCGGGCCATCCGCAAGCACTCGCGCCTGATCACCAGGATCGGCGGCGGCATGCTGGTGGCCGTCGGCGTGCTGCTGGTGACCGGGCTCTGGGGAGAGATGATCGCCGCCATGCAGGGTTTGATCGGCGCTTTCGAGCCGGTGATCTGATGAGCGTCCAGGAGCTGGAGAAGGAGCAGGCGCCCAAGCAGGGCGGCTTCGGCCTGGTCGCCTGGGTGCGCTGGGCCTGGCGCACGCTCACCTCGATGAAGACGGCGCTCATCCTGCTGTTCCTGCTGGCCCTGGGCTCGGTGCCCGGCTCGCTGGTGCCGCAGCGCAGCGTCGAGCCCGACAAGGTCGCCCAGATCTACGAGCAGAGCCCGGCCCTGGCCGAGTGGTACGACCGCCTCCAGCTCTTCGAGGTGTTCAGCTCGACCTGGTTCGCGGCCGTCTACCTGCTGCTGTTCACCTCGCTGATCGGCTGCATCATCCCGCGCACCGCCACCTACCTGCGCGAGCTGCGCCGCAAGCCGCCCGCCGCCCCCAAGAACCTGTCCCGCCTGCCCCACTCCGCCTCCTTCGAGAGCGAGCTGAGTGTGGACGAGGCCGCCGCGAAGCTGCGCAAGCTGCGCTTCCGCGTCGTGACCGGCGACGGCTGGGTGTCGGCGGAGAAGGGCTTCCTGCGCGAGACCGGCAACCTGTTCTTCCACGTCGCCCTGCTCGGCGTCCTGCTCGCCATCGGCGCGGGCTCCCTGTTCGGCTACCGCGGCAACGTGCTGGTCGTCGAGGGCGACGGGTTCGCCAACACCGTGGCCGCCTACGACCGGTTCATGCCGGGCAACCAGGTGTCGGCCGAGTCGCTGGAGCCGTTCTCCTTCACGCTGTCGGAGTTCAAGGTGGCCTACCAGCTCGCCGGCGACAAGCGCGGGCAGGCGCTCGACTACTCCGCGCACCTCAAGGTGAGCGACACGCCCACCTCCGCGCCCCGCGACTACGAGCTCAAGGTCAACGAGCCGCTGGAGGTCGACGGCACGCAGCTCTACCTGATCGGCAACGGCTACGCGCCCGTCTTCAAGGTCACCGACGGCAAGGGGCAGGTGGCCTTCGAAGGGCCCGTGCCCTGCCTGATCGAGCAGAAGACCACGATGACCTCGGGCTGCGTCGTCAAGGTGCCCGACGCGCAGCCGTCGCAGCTCGGGTTCCTGCTGCGGTTCCTGCCGACCAGCGTGCCGCTGACCAACGGCGACTACGCCTCCGCCTTCCCCGGCGAGCTCAACCCCGAGGTGAAGCTCCTCGGTGCCTTCTCCGGCGACCTGGGCGTGCGCTCCGGCAAGCCGCAGTCGGTCTACGAGCTGGCCGAGCCCGAGGTGCTGAAGAAGCTCAAGCCTCTCGTCATGGGCACCGCCGCGCCCAAGCCGCTGGCCGTGGGGCAGTCGGTGGAGCTGCCCGACGGGCTGGGCAAGCTCGAGTTCACCGGGGTCAAGGAGTGGATCACGCTCCAGACGTCCTACGACCCGGGGCGCTTCCCCGCGCTGCTGGCCGCCGGCACCGCCGTCGTCGCCATCGCGCTCTCGCTCATGATCCGCCGCCGGCGGGTCTTCGTACGGATCTCCGGGGGCAGGGTCGAGGTGGGCGGCCTGACCCGTACCGAGGGCTCCGCGGCGGGCTTCGCCGAGGAGTTCTCCGACATCGTCAAGGTTCTATCAGCAGGAGAGAGAGATGTCCGCTGAGCAACTCGCCGAGCTGAGCGACCTTTTCGTCGTCGCAGCCGTCCTGCTCTACGTGGTGGCCATGGTGGGCTTCGCGATAGAGCTGGCCTTCGGCCGGGCCAGGCCCGGCAAGGCGGAGGCCGTCAAACCGGTGGAGGCCAAGCAGCCGGTCACGGTCGGGGCCACGGCCTCCGGCGCGGTGTCCGGTGCCGAGGCCACCTCTGAGGCCGTCACAGCGACCGTCTCAGGGGCCGACGCAGCGACCGCCTCAGAGACCGCCTCGGCCGGAGGCGCCGCCGACGCGGCGGCCATGCCTTCCGGGCCCGTCAAGCCGTCGGGTCCCGCCGAGTCTTCCGGCAAGGCGTCGAGCAGCGGCAGCGTCAAGGCGGGCACGGTGGCTCTGGTGCTCGCCTGGCTCGGCTGGGCCGCCAACTTCGGCGCCATCGTCACCCGTGGCCTGGCCGTCGACCGGTGGCCGTGGGGCAACATGTACGAGTTCGTGGTGGCGATCTGCTTCGCCGCCGTCACCGCGTTCCTCGGCACCCAGCTCCGCCACAACGTGCGTTTCCTGGGCGGCTTCGTCATGGTGACGGCCGCGCTCGGGCTGGGGCTGGCCGTCAAGGTCTTCTACACGGCCGCGGGGCCGGTGGTTCCGGCGCTGGACTCGTACTGGATCGCCATCCACGTCACCGCGGCGATCATCGCCAGCGGCCTGCTGACGCTGGCCGGCGTCTCCGGTGTGCTCTACCTGATTCGCGGTGACGGGGTCTCGCGCCTGCCGTCGCGCGACGACCTGGAGAAGGTGGCGCACCGGGCGATCGTGTTCGCCTTTCCGCTGTGGACGTTCGCCGTGATCGCGGGCGCGCTCTGGGCCGACAGGGCGTGGGGCCGCTACTGGGGCTGGGACCCCAAGGAGGTGTGGTCGTTCATCACGTGGGTGGCCTACGCCGCCTACCTGCACGCGAAGGTGACGGCGGGCTGGCGGGGGAGGGCCGCGACGATCGTGCAGCTCGTGGCGTTCGGCTGCCTCCTGTTCAACCTGATCGGGGTCAACATCTTCATCGACGGTCTGCACAGCTACGCCGACGTGGACTAGAGGGGTCAGGCGACGTCGTCGCCGCGCATCCGCCGGTCGAGGTCACGCAGGAAGTCGGGGTCGTCGTCCGGCCCCTTCGGCACGCCCGGGCCCGGGGGGACGGGCCAGGCCGCCCTCGGCGCGCGCGGACGGCCGCGCGCCATCCACACCACGCCGCCGAGCAGCGGGATGAGCACGACGATGATGATCCAAAGAGGCTTTGGTACGTTCCGTACCTCGTCTTCGGGTGTGGTGACCACGTCGAACAGTGAGAAGAGCCAGAAGGCCAGCAGCGCCAGGCCGATCAGAACACCTGCCATGTCCCGAACTGTAAGCCATGTTTCGGCGTGATCGTGCTGCCTGATGTCCCATTTCGGGTGACTAGCGGAAGATCGGCGTCGTACGGTGGAACCCGATGCGTCGGTGTCCATGGGGCTCCACGTGGCGTTGAGGGGTGCGATGGCCTTTTCTTCCGACAGGGGACCCAACGACAGAGGACGGCATCGGCGTGGCCGTTGGTGGCGGCGCGGCTCGTACCTCTTCTCGCGCCGTGGTGAGGCGCACCCCGACGCTGATCGTTCCTTCTGGTCCGACACCCGCACCGACGGCGGTGAGCCGCGCAGGGCGGGGCGGCGCGGTGAGACGGGGAGGCCGTCCGGAGCGCAGGACAGGATGATGTGGCCCGGAGGTGACGGGCTGGAGCGCCCGATGTGGCCGCTCGACGGCCGCCTGAGCCCTCACACGGACGGGCCTCACGACGGCAGACGCGCGAACGGGTCGTCCGGCGGTCGCCCGGGCACGCGCCGGGACGGGCCGGGAGCACGCACGGACGGCCCGGGCGCACGCATGGACGGTCCGGCCGGACACGCGGATGGGCTGGGCGGCTACGCGAACGGACCCGGTGGGTACGCGGATGGGCCGAGCGGCTACGCGAACGGGCCGGGTACACGTGCGGAGGGGCGAGCGGTGAGCTGGGACGCCTTCACGGTGCGCGAGCGCGGCGAACGCCTGCCCGCCGCCGTGGTGGTGGACCGCCCCCGCTACACCTGGGACGACTTCGAACTGATCGACGACCCCCTCAGAGCCCGCCCCCACCGCCCCGACGCCCCCTCGCTGGGCGACGGCCTGCGGCACTGCGGCAGGCTGGAGACGATCCTGCACCGTCAGTGGGACGCCAGGCTGGGCCCGCCGCCGGCGGACGTCATCAGGGCGGTGGAGAGCCTGGCCAGGCTGCCCGAGCGGCTGAAGGAACTGCTCGTGTCGGGCCTGGAGGGCATCTACGTCGGCCCGGGCGGCGTGCCCGACCTCGACGACATGGGCTACCTGCGCGGGGCGCCGCTCCCGTCGAGCCGGGCGACGTGGGACATCTGCGCCGGCGCGTACGGCGACAGGAAGATCGTGGTGGGCGACCGGCCCTCACCCACTCCCGACGTGATGATGCACGAGGTCGGCCACGCCATCGACGACATCGACTCGCCGTACGGCGACTGGGTGTCGGACTCGCCGGAGTTCGTGCGCCTGTACGACTGCGCCGTGCCGCTCCTGGCCTCCACCTTCCACCGTCAGGACGGCGGGCTGGGCCGCAAGGAGTTCTTCGCCGACGCCTTCGCCGCCATCGCCTCGCGTCAGCGCCCGGCTCTGGTGGACATGCTCGGGGGCGATACGCGGGCGGCGCTCGACATCATGCTGTTCTTCAACCGGCGCTACGGAATCTAGGTGATCGGCCATGTACGTGATCCGGCTCGCGGACGGGACCTTGCGCGTACCGCAGAGCCTGACCAGCCAGGACGGGCGGCTGCTGGGCAACGCCTACGTGGAGGTCCAGCCTGGTGATCCCGACTACGAGCAGTGGCTGACGGAGTCGCTGACCGAGGAGGAGGCGCAGTCGCGCCGCCGGCGCTGGGAAGAGGAGAACGACGAGCTGGAGCGGGAGTTCCTGGCCTTCAAGGCGCGGCAGGAAGACGCCTGACGACGGGCCCGGTCCGGTGAGCAGGCAAGGTCCGGACGGACGGACAGGCGCCAGCCACGGTCGGCGGTTGGCGCCGCCCCGTGCCTTCCCCGTACGGAAGTGTGGCCGGGAGGGCACGCGAAACAGTGGGTTCCGCCAGCGGTGATCCTGGCGGGAAGGACCGCTGTTCAGGCGGCCTGCCGTGCAGGATCACCGACTAGACGGAACGTCAGACGCGCGGGGACTCACCTGCTGGCCTGTCGGCCGTGAGAACGTCCTCGCCTCGGAGAAGGGCGTGGACTTCCGACTCGCGGAAGCGCCGGTGCCCTCCGGGGGTGCGGATACTGCTGATGCGGCCTGCCGCTGCCCAGCGTGTAACCGTCTTTGGGTCTACCCGGAAGAGGGCGGCAACCTCTCCTGGGGTCAGCAGACGCTCGCTGCTACTCTCCACCAATCTCTCCCCCTCGCATCCCGCTTCCTGCCAGCGGGCGGACAGGTAACCAGTGTGTCGAGCGAAGCCTGATTTATCCGTGGTTTTCTAAGAAGATCACGGGTTGTTATCAGCTGACTGCCCGATTGTTATATGATAGAGCCTCTTTGGGGCTCTCGTGGGTGTTTCTTTACGAAACTCCCTAACTGGGAACAGTAGCAGTGCTCGCGCCCGATGCGAAGAGCGACCGCTGTGCAGGTCCGAGTAACCTCGAACCTGTGCGTCCCGTTCTCGTTTACACCGCGTCGCGGATCGGCTTGTTTCTCGTGACCCTGGGTGTCCTGTACCTGCTCGGACTCCAAAACCCACTGATCCTCATCGCCGCTGCTTTCTTGATCAGCGGCATAGCGAGCTACGTCTTGCTGTCCAAGCAGCGTGACGCCGTCAGTGCGCGTCTCAGCGACAGGATCGACCGGCCGAAGCCGCACAACGACTAGGGCAGGGGGAACATGCCAATCCGGGCATGGTACTCCCGTCCGAGTCTCGTTGTGTCGCTACCGACAAGTAGTCCACTGGCGTGCGCGTAAAACGCCTTCACCCCGATCCCGCGCTCCCGCGTGGGATTCCAACTGAGGGCCTTTCCGGTGCTCGGATGAATGGCGCCGATCCCCGGCCGTGACACCGCGCCGGGGCCCGCCGAGTCACGGCCGCGCGGATTGTCCAGCCAGCGCTGGTGCCCGCCCACGTACACCGCCGCGCCGGTCACCGCGACCGCGTAGAGAGAGTCGCCTCCGGTACTGTTCACCCAGGTCGGAGCGACGGCGGAGCCCCTGGCCCAGGTCTCGAACCTGGCCGCCGTGTCGCAGATGCCGCCCCTGGCGCCGCCCGTGGTCACCACCACGAAGTAGCGGCCGTCGGGGGAGAAGTCGAGGCCGCGTACGTAGGAGGGGAAGGCGCTGCTGCACCGGCGCGCGTACGCGTCCGTCCGCCACGGGGCCACTCTGGCGCTCGCCCCGCCGACGTCGATCAGCCCGAGCTGCGGCCGGGAATGGCCGTCGAGCGTGGTGAACGAGCCGTCCACCGCGAGCCTGCGGCCGGAGACGGCCAGCGCGTACACCTTCACCCGCGACGTCAGCGGCGCGCCCGGCTCGATGGCGAAGCCCGCGTCGGGCGCGCCGGTGGTGGCGTCCAGCCGGGCCAGCGCCGTGCGCGGGCTGCTGAAGTCGCCGCCGACGTAGAGGTGGGAGCCCTGCCTGGCCAGCGAGGTCACCATGCCGCCGCCGATGCGCGGCTGGAAGCCGGGCACCAGCGCGCCGTCGGCCAGGTTGAGCCTGGCCAGGCCGCGCGCCCTGCGGTTGTCCACGCCGTGGAACTCGCCGCCGGCGTAGACGGTGCCGTGGTCGCCGGCCGTCAGCCCGTAGACGGGGCCGGCCACGCTGGGCGCGAAGCCCGGCAGGATGCGTCCGGTCACCAGGTCGTAGGCGAACAGGTTGTCGCGCGCGTGGACCGTGGACCTGGACGCGTCGCTGACTTCGCTGAACGACCCGCCGACGACGACGGTGCGGCCGACGACGGTGATGGCGTTGACGATGCCGTCGAGCACGTGCGGGGTGTTGTCGACCGGGTCGGCCGCCACGACGCGCTGCTGCGCGACGGGGGACGAGGCGATGATCGCCGCAAGGGCGACACGGGCAAGCATTCGCCAATATCTAGCAGACTGTGGGTAGCACTGTGGCTACTTTCCGTTGATTGTCCTGGATGGGCATGACCGCGTACCCGCAGGCCGGGCCCAATAAGGTGTGAGCATGACGCGCGCTCAGTTGGACAAACAGCCGGACGAGGTCGCCGCGATGTTCGATCGCACCGCCCGGCGCTACGACCTGGTCAATGACGTGATCTCCTTGGGGCAGGTGCGGCTCTGGCGCAAGGCGGTGGCCGCCGCCGTGGACGCCGGGCCCGGGGAGCTGGTGCTCGACCTGGGGGCGGGCACGGGCACGTCCACCGACGCGTTCACCACGCTGGGCGCGCGGGCGATCGCCTCCGATTTCTCCTTCGGCATGCTCAGCACAGGGGTGCGGCGGCACGGCGGCAACGCGTTGTCGGGGCCGGGGGTGCCGTTCATCGCGGGTGACGCGCTGCGGCTGCCGTTCGCCGACGACGCCTTCGACGCGGTGACGATCTCGGTGGCGTTGCGCAACGTGCACGACACCGCGCAGGCGCTGCGGGAGATGCTGCGGGTGACCAAGCCGGGCGGGCGCCTGGTGATCCTGGAGTTCTCGCACGTGACGGTCGGCGCGTTCGACGTGGTCTACCGCGAGTACCTGATGCGGCTGCTGCCGAAGGTGGCCAGGGTGTTCGGCTCCAACGACGACTCCTACGAGTATCTCGCCGAGTCGATCAGAGACTGGCCCGACCAGCCGACGCTGGCCCGGACGATCCAGGACGCCGGCTGGGAACGGGTGGCCTGGCGCAATCTCACGATGGGGATCGTCGCCATGCACAGGGGGTTCAAGCCCGCCTGAGCTCGATGGTCAGCAGGTGGGCCCAGTGGGGATGGCGGTGCAGTGTGACCTCCTTGACGAAGCAGGCGACCCTGATCTCGGGGATGTAGTCCTCGAACAGCTCGGGGCTCATGCCCGACCTGCACCAGATCACGATCGCGGTCCCGCCGGGGATCGACTGGGTGCGGATGACGAGGGGCAGGCGCCCCTCCGGGGTGCGCATCGAGGTGCGCAGGCAGAGCCCCTGGAAACGGTGACGGACGACCAGCCGCCCCGCGGCCCTGCGTACGGCCGGGATCGCGCCGCCGGCGAGCACCGCCCCCGCGAGCAGCAGTGCCGCCACCGGCCCTTGCCAGGCGACCCCTTGCCAGACCAGCAGCGTGACCGTGCCGGCGAGCGCGGCCTCGCTGCGCCATCGCCAGGCCAGCCCCATGACGGCGGCGGGCCCGTGCGCTCTGGCGATCTTCGGATGTTTCCTGGGGAACCCGTCCCCTGGGCTGAACTTGCGCGGCGGCGGCTCGGTGACCGGCTCATCCTGGGGCGGCGACTCCAGGATCTCCTTCTTGCGCTGCTCGAACCGGGGGTCGCGGTACGTCCGCCCGCCCCAGGCCGACCTGTCGATCTCCCAGCCGTGCTCCTTCGCGAAACCGTTGGGCCGGCGCCAGAACCACCTGTTGACGGCGACGGCTAATCGCCGCCATCCGCCCTTGCGATCTCCGGCGCCACGTGTAGCGTCGTTCATGCCGCGGCTCCCAATTTCCGCTCTTCGGTCAGAGTCGGGTGCTGCGCGGTTCCGGGCGGATGGGTCCCACCATCCGCCCGCTCGCGTCTGGCGAAAACCTCATTTCGATCTGGCCCGCTTTCTCCGCTGCGGGCTACCCTGAGGGTGTGCCATCGGGCGGCCCCGTGCAATTCCCGCTGGGATGAGTGAAGGGATTCCTCGCGGAACGTGAGTCATTCTTCCCGGCGACGATTGCGCGGAAGCGGGGCGGGCATATTCAGAAGAATGTCCGAGAGGAGGCTGAGTGATCGGGGAGATCAATCCGACACTCCGCCGCCGGAAACTCGCCTCTGAGCTGCGGCGGCTCCGCGAAGAGGCGGGGCTCAACGGGGTCCAGGTGTCGCAGGCGCTGCACTGGTCGACCTCCAAGCTCTCCCGGCTGGAGACCGGGCAGGTCGCTCCGTCGGCCAAGGACGTGGCCAGGTTGCTCAAGCACTACGACGCGCTGGGCGAGGAGTCCGACCTGCTGCTGGAGCTGGCCGGCAACCATGTGCCCAAGGGCTGGTGGGAGTCCTACTCCGACATTCTGGCCGAGGTGGCGCTGGAGTACATCGGCCTGGAGGACGGCGCCCGGGTGATCAGCGCGTGGCACAACAACGTGGTGCCCGGTCTGCTGCAGACGCGGGCGTACGCCATGGAGCTGGCGCGGCTGTACCGCGCGGTGGAGCTGGCCACGCCGACCCAGATCGAGCGCAGGACCCGGGTGCGGATGCGCCGCCAGCAACTGCTCACCGACGACCGGGTGACCTACACGGCGGTGGTGGAGGAGGCCACTCTGCGCCGCCGCTTCGGCGAGGCCGACGCGGCGATGATGCGCGAGCAGTTACGCCATCTTCTGGAGCTTTCCGACCTGCCGAATATCACGATTCACGTGATGTTGCTGGAGCAGCAGCATCCGATCGACTTATCGAGTTTCGTGCATCTGAGATTTCCCTCGATGCGGCTGCTCGGCCCGATCTCCGGCGACGTGGTCTACACCGAGGACTATCCGGGGCTGGAGCTGATCGAGGCGGAGGAGCGGGTCTACCGGTATTCGCTGCTGTTCGACGTGCTGCGGGAGGCGGCGCTCGACGAGCAAGCGTCTCGAGACTGCATCGCCTCACTGGCCGGGCTCTGACCGCCCGGGGGCCTGCTGCTAGCGTGACGATCATGACTGCGCGGCCCCAGGCGACACGCCGTCCTCATGGATCACAGAACCGCACCCCGACTGCCACTATGTACAGGAAAAGCAGTAGACTGCGGGCCGGTAAGTTTGTGAAGGGGTTCACAAAGGAACGAAGGCGCGACACCCCACGGCCTTCGAGCGTGTAGGGACAGGATCAGTCCAGTGACCGTGCCAACAGCCAATCAGGCTGACGCCGACATCATTGTGGTCGGCGCCGGTCCCGCCGGTTCCGCAACCGCCTTTTATCTCGCTCAGGCCGGCCTCGACGTGTTGCTCCTGGAGAAGACCAGGTTCCCCCGCGAGAAGGTCTGCGGCGACGGCCTGACCCCGCGAGCGGTCAAGCAGTTGCAGAACATGGGCGTCGACATCGACGCACCCGGCTGGGTCAGGAACAAGGGCCTGCGCGTCGTCGGCGGCGGCCTGCGCTTCGAGCTCGACTGGCCGCAGCTGGAGCGCTTCCCCGACTTCGGGCTCGTCCGCACCCGCCAGGACTTCGACCAGATCGTCGCCGCCAACGCCGTCAAGAACGGCGTGCGCCTCATGGAGGGCGTCAACGTCACCGGTCCCATCCTTGACGACCGCAGCGGCCACATCGTCGGCGTGACCACCAAGGACGGCCGGGAGTTCCGCAGCCGCGTGGTCGTGGCGGCCGACGGCAACAGCACCCGCCTGGCCCTGGGCATGGGCCTGCACAAGCGGGAGGACCGCCCGATGGGCGTGGCCGTGCGGACCTACTTCCAGAGCCCGCGCCACGACGACGACTACCTCGAGACCTGGCTGGAGCTGTGGGACGAGGACACGCTGCTGCCCGGCTACGGCTGGGTGTTCGGCGTCGGCGACGGCACGTCCAACGTGGGGCTCGGCCTGCTCAACACCAGCTCACAGTTCGGCAACATCGACTACCGCGACCTCCTGCGCCGCTGGTGCCGTTCGATGCCGCAGGACTGGGGCTTCACCGAGGAGAACATGACGGCCCCGATCCGCGGCGCCGCGCTCCCGATGGCCTTCAACAGGCAGCCCCACTACACCCGCGGCCTGCTGCTCGTGGGAGACTCCGGCGGGTCGATCAACCCGTTCAACGGCGAGGGCATCGCGTACGCCATGGAGACAGGGGAGATCGCCGCCGAGATCATCGCCAAGGCCTTAAGGGGCACCACCCCCGCGCAACGCGAGCGGATCCTGCGGACCTATCCTCAGGTGCTGAAGGACGCCTACGGCGGTTATTTCACGCTCGGGAGGTTGTTCGTCGAGGCGATTGGGAAGCCGGGTGTGATGAGCTTCGGCACCAGGCACGGGCTCCCTCACCCGAGGCTGATGCGCTTCGCGCTCAAACTCCTTGGTAATCTCACCGACCGGCGAGGCGATGCGTCAGACATGATCATCAACGCACTCTCAAAGGTCGCGCCATCAGCATGAATCTCGCAATCAACAGATCCGGCTGCGCGCCCGCGCGCGCGGCGACTCCAGAGGAGGCGTAGCGATGGACCTTTACGTGCCCATCCTGGTGCTCGCCGTTCTCGCGGGGGGCTTCGCGATCTTCTCGGTCGCCATCGCTCCCTTCACCGGTCCCAAGCGCTGGAACCGCGCCAAGCTCGACGCCTACGAATGCGGCATCGAGCCCACGCCCCAGCCTGTCGGTGGTGGACGGTTCCCGCTCAAATACATGATCACGGCGATGCTCTTCATCGTCTTCGACATCGAGATCATCTTCCTATACCCGTGGGCCGTCTCGTTCGCTCCGCAGACGGACGACCTCGGCCGCGTGCTCTCCTCGGGCCTCGGCCTGTTCGCGCTCGTCGAGATGCTGCTGTTCATCGTCACCGTGCTCGTCGCCTACGCGTACGTGTGGCGCCGCAAGGGTCTGGACTGGGACTGAAAATGGGACTTGAAGAGAAACTCCCCAGCGGGTTCATCCTCAGCACGGTCGAAGCGGCCGCGGGATGGGCGCGGAAGAACTCCGTGTGGCCGGCCACGTTCGGCCTCGCGTGTTGCGCCATCGAGCTGATGGCCACCGGTGGCCCCCACTACGACCTGGCGCGCTTCGGTATGGAGCGCGCTTCGGCGTCTCCCCGGCAGGCCGACCTGATGATCGTGGCCGGCCGCGTGTCGCAGAAGATGGCGCCCGTCCTGCGCCAGATCTACGACCAGATGGCCGAGCCCAAGTGGGTCATCTCCATGGGCGTGTGCGCCTCCAGCGGCGGCATGTTCAACAACTACGCCATCGTGCAGGGCGTCGACCACGTCGTCCCGGTGGACATCTACCTGCCGGGCTGCCCGCCGCGGCCCGAGATGCTGATCGACGCGATCGTGAAGCTGCACGACAAGATTCAGAACATGAAGTTCGGCGCGCACCGTGCCAAGCAGATCGAGGAGCTCGAGCTGCAGGCGCTGCGCACGCTGCCGCTGATCGACCAGGGGGCCGGAAAGTGACCTCGCCCGACAACCTGCCCGAGGTCCCCGACGCGCAGGTCCCCGAGACGCCCATGGCGCAGGAGCCGCCGGTCGCCCGCCTCGGCATGTTCGGCGCCCACGACAGCGGCGACACCTCCGGTTACGGCGGCCTCGTCGTGCGCCGGGCGCCGCAGATCTCGACGCCGCGCCCGTACGGGAGCTACTTCGACGAGATCGTCGACGCCCTCGCGCTCGACGACGCGATCGAGCGCGTGGTCGTGGACCGCGGCGAGCTGACCCTGCACGTCAAGCGGGAGCGGCTGGTCGAGGTCGCGCAGAAGCTGCGCGACGACCCCGCCCTGCGCTTCGAACTGTCGACCGGCGTGTCGGGCGTGCACTACCCGCACCTGGCGGGCGAGGAGCTGCACGTGGTCATGCACCTGGTCTCGCTCACCTACAACCGGCGCGTGCGCGTCGAGGTGAGCGCGCCGGACTCCGACCCGCACATCCCCTCCACGGTCGGCGTTTACCCTGGTCACGACTGGCACGAGCGCGAGACGTACGACTTCTTCGGGATCATCTTCGACGGTCACCCCGCGCTCACCCGGATCATGATGCCGGACGACTGGGACGGTCACCCGCAGCGGAAGGACTACCCGCTCGGCGGCATCCCGGTCGAGTACCGCGGCGCCACCATCCCCTCGCCTGACCAGAGAAGGAGCTACTCATGAGCACCGCTTATGACGAGGCGACCGAGGGCAAGGTCTATTCGGTCAACGGTGCTGACTGGGACCAGGTCGTCACCGGCGTGCGCGACTCCGAGGAGGAGCGCCTGGTCGTCAACATGGGCCCGCAGCACCCCTCCACGCACGGCGTGCTCCGGCTGGTGCTGACGCTCGACGGCGAGACGGTGACCGAGGCGCGCGGCGTCATCGGCTACCTGCACACCGGCATCGAGAAGAACATGGAGTACCGGACGTGGACCCAGGGGACCACGTTCGTGACCCGCATGGACTACCTCTCGCCGATCTTCAACGAGACCGCGTACTGCCTCGGCGTGGAGAAGCTGCTCGGCATCACCGACCGCGTGCCCGAGCGGGCGCAGGCCATCCGCGTGATGATGATGGAGCTCAACCGCATCGCCTCGCACCTGGTAGCGATGGGCACGTTCGGCATGGAGCTGGGCGCGACCACGCCGTTCCTGTTCGGGTACCGCGATCGTGAAATGATCATGGACCTGTTCGAGTACATCACCGGCCTGCGCATGAACCACGCCTACATCCGCCCCGGCGGCGTCAGCGTGGACCTGCCCGCCGGCGCGGTGGACAAGGTCGGCGAGTTCCTCAAGGAGATGCCCAAGCGGATCAAGGACATCCGCAAGCTTCTCGACGAGAACCCCGTCTACACCCGCCGCACCAAGGACGTGGCCTACCTCGACCTGACCGGCTGCATGGCGCTCGGCGTCACCGGCCCGATCCTGCGCGCCGCCGGCCTCCCGTGGGACCTGCGCAAGTCGCAGCCCTACTGCGGTTACGAGACCTACGAGTTCGACGTCGCCACCGAGCGCGGCTGCGACGTGTTCTCGCGCTACCTCGTCCGCATGAAGGAGATGGAGGAGTCCCTCAAGATCATCGAGCAGGCGCTGGACCGCATCGCCGGTCCGCTCAAGGGCGACCCTGTCATGATCGAGGACAAGAAGATCGGCTGGCCCGCGCAGCTCGCGCTCGGCCCCGACGGGTTCGGCAACTCGCCCGACCACATCGCCCACATCATGGGCACCTCCATGGAGGCCCTCATCCACCACTTCAAGCTGGTGACCGAGGGCTTCAGGGTGCCGGCCGGCCAGGCGTACGCCAGCATCGAGTCGCCCAAGGGCGAGCTCGGCGCGCACGTGGTCAGCGACGGCGGCACGAGGCCGTACCGCGTGCACTTCCGCGAGCCGTCCTTCTGCAACCTGCAGAGCTTCCCCGCGATGGCGGAGGGCGGCCAGATCGCCGACGTGATCGCCGCGGTGGCTTCTATCGACCCCGTCATGGGAGGTGTGGACCGGTGACATATTCACCGGAGATCCGTGAGCGTCTGGAGCGGGACGCCAAGGAGATCATCGGGCGGTACCCCAAGACCCGCTCTGCCCTGCTCCCGCTGCTCCACCTCGTGCAGTCCGAGGACGGCTACGTCTCGGACGACGGGCAGGAGTTCTGCGCGGAGCTGCTCGGCATCAGCAAGGCCGAGGTCACGGGCGTCGCGACCTTCTACACCATGTACAAGCGCAAGCCCGCCGGCGAGTACCACGTCGGCGTGTGCATCAACGCGCTGTGCGCGGTCATGGGCGGCGACCAGATCTGGGAGGAGCTCTCCGAGCACGTCGGCGTCGGTCACGAAGAGGCGACCGCCGACGGCAAGATCTCGCTGGAGCGCCTGGAGTGCAACGCGGCCTGCGACTTCGCCCCCGTCATGATGGTCAACTGGGAGTTCTTCGACAACCAGACCCCCGCGTCGGCCAAGCAGCTCGTGGACGACCTGCGTGACGGCAAGGACGTGGCGCCCACGCGCGGCCCGAAGAAGCTGTGCACGTTCAAGCAGGCCTCGCGGGTGCTCTCCGGCCTGCCCGACGAGCTCGCGGGCGAGGGCCCGTCGGCCGCCGGCGCCTCGCTGGAGGGCCTGAAGGTCGCCAAGGCCAAGGGATGGAAGGCACCGGAGGCATGAGCACGACTTTGACACCGGTCCTGACCGCGAACTGGGACCAGCCCAACTCCTTCACCCTCGACTCCTACGGTGAGTACGAGGCGGCCAAGAAGGCGCTGGGCATGGACCCCGACGCGGTCATCCAGGCCGTCAAGGACTCGGGCCTGCGCGGCCGCGGCGGCGCGGGCTTCCCCACCGGCATGAAGTGGGGCTTCATCCCGCAGGGCGACGGCAAGCCGCACTACCTCGTCGTCAACGCCGACGAGTCGGAGCCGGGCACCTGCAAGGACATCCCGCTCATGATGGCCAACCCGCACGCGCTGGTCGAGGGCATCATCATCACCTCGTACGCGATCCGGGCCAACCACGCCTTCATCTACGTGCGGGGCGAGGTGCTGCACGTCATCCGGCGGCTGCACGCGGCCGTGCGCGAGGCGTACGAGAAGGGCTACCTGGGCACGGACGTCTTCGGCTCCGGCTACGACCTGGAACTCGTCGTGCACAGCGGCGCGGGCGCCTACATCTGCGGCGAGGAGACGGCACTGCTGGACTCGCTCGAAGGCTTCAGAGGTCAACCGCGGCTCAAGCCCCCGTTCCCGGCCGTGGCGGGCCTGTACGCCTCGCCTACTGTGGTCAACAACGTCGAGTCGATCGCGTCTGTTCCCTCGATCATCGCCAACGGCGCCGAGTGGTTCGCCGGGATGGGCACCGAGAAGTCCAAGGGCTTCGGCATCTTCTCCCTCAGCGGCCACGTCACCAGGCCCGGCCAGTACGAGGCTCCGCTCGGCATCACGCTGCGCGAGCTGCTCGACATGGCCGGCGGCATCCGCGAGGGGCACCAGCTCAAGTTCTGGACCCCGGGCGGCTCCTCCACGCCGATCTTCACCGACGAGCACCTCGACGTGCCGCTCGACTTCGAGGCGGTCGGCGCCAAGGGCTCCATGCTCGGCACCCGCGCGCTGCAGATCTTCGACGAGACCACCTGCGTGGTCCGCACGGTGCTGCGCTGGACCGAGTTCTACGCCCACGAGTCCTGCGGCAAGTGCACGCCCTGCCGCGAGGGCACGTACTGGCTCAAGCAGGTGCTCAAGCGCCTGGACAAGGGCCAGGGCACCGAGGAGGACCTGGCCACGATCACCGACATCGCGGACAACATCCTGGGCCGCTCGTTCTGCGCGCTGGGTGACGGCGCGACGAGCCCGATCCACTCCTCGGTGAAGTACTTCCGCGAGGAGTACCTCAAGCACTTCGAGATCGGCGGTTGTCCGTTCGACCCGAAGAAGTCCACTCTCTGGGGTGAGCAGTGACCGTCGTAGAGACAGAAGTGAACCTGGTGACCCTGACCATCGACGGGTTCCAGGTCAGTGTCCCCAAGGGCACGTTGATCATCAGGGCCGCCGAGCTGCTGGGCATCCAGATCCCCAGGTTCTGCGACCACCCGCTGCTCGACCCGGCCGCCAACTGCCGGCAGTGCCTGGTCGACATCCCCGACGCGGGCAACGGCCGCGGCTTCCCCAAGCCGCAGCCGTCGTGCGCGATCGAGGTCGCCGAGGGCATGGTGGTGCAGACCCAGCTCACCTCGCCGGTCGCCGAGAAGGCGCAGCGCGGGGCCATGGAGCTGCTGCTCATGAACCACCCGCTGGACTGCCCGGTCTGCGACAAGGGCGGCGAGTGCCCCCTGCAGAACCAGGCCATGTCCAACGGCCAGGGCGAGTCCCGCTTCCAGGAGCAGAAGCGCACCTTCCCCAAGCCGCTGCCGCTGTCGACGCAGGTGCTGCTCGACCGCGAGCGCTGCGTCCAGTGCGCCCGCTGCATCCGCTTCTCCGACCAGATCGCCGGTGACCCGCTCATCGAGTTCTTCGAGCGCGGCGCCAAGGAGCAGGTGCGGACGGCCGACGGCAAGCCGTTCAACTCCTACTTCTCCGGCAACACGGTGCAGATCTGCCCGGTCGGCGCGCTCACCGGCGCCGCCTACCGCTTCCGCGCCCGCCCGTTCGACCTGGTCTCCACGCCCAGTTCGTGCGAGCACTGCGCCGGCGGCTGCGCCCTGCGCACCGACCACCGGCGCGGCCGGGTCACCCGCCGCCTGGCGGGCAACGACCCGCAGGTGAACGAGGAGTGGAACTGCGACAAGGGCCGCTGGGCGTTCACCTACGCGCAGCAGCCCGACCGCCTCAAGCAGCCGCTGGTCCGCAACGAGGAGGGCGTGCTCGTGCCCGCCTCGTGGCCGGAGGCGCTGACGGTGGCAGCGGAGGGCCTGGCCAGGGCGCGCGGCAAGGCGGGCGTGCTGGTCGGCGGCCGGGTCACGGTCGAGGACTCCTACGCCTACGCCAAGTTCGCCAGGCTCGCGCTCGGCACCAACGACGTCGACTTCCGCTCCAGGCCGCACTCCGCCGAGGAGGCGCAGTTCCTGGCCCACGCGGTGGCCGGCAAGGGCATCGAGATCAGCTACACCGACCTCGAGAACGCCCCGCACGTGCTGCTCGTCGGGTTGGAGCCCGAGGACGAGTCGCCGAGCGTCTTCCTGCGCCTGCGCAAGGCGTGGCGGAAGAAGGGCCTCAAGGTCTCCGCCATCGCGCCGTTCGCGTCCCTGGGCCTGACGAAGATGGGCGGCACGCTCATCCGCACCGCCCCCGGCGGCGAGGCCGACGCGATCGGCGACCTGGTCGGCACGCTGGCCGAGGGCACGATCGTGCTGGCCGGCGAGCGCCTGGCCACCGTGCCCGGCGCGCTGTCCGCGCTGGTCAGGCTGGCCGCCGCCTCCTCCGGCGTGCGGATCGCCTGGATCCCGCGCAGGGCCGGTGAGCGCGGCGCCGTCGAGGCGGGCGCGCTGCCCAACCTGCTGCCGATCGGCCGCCCCGTGGACGACGAGAGCGCCAGGGCCGAGGTCGCCAGGGCGTGGAACGTGGCCTCGCTGCCCGCCACGCCCGGCCGCGACACCTCCGGCATCCTCGCCGCCGCCCGCGACGGCGAGCTGGAAGCGCTGGTCGTCGCGGGCGTCGACCCCTACGACCTGCCCGACCCGGCGGCGGCGCTCGACGCTCTGGAGCACACGCCGTTCATCGTCAGCCTGGAGATCCGCGCCAGCGCCGTCACCGACCGCGCCGACGTGGTCCTGCCCGTCGCGGCGGTGCAGGAGAAGGGCGGCACGTTCGTCAACTGGGAGGGCAGGGGCCGCTCGTTCGAGGCGCCGCTCAAGGTGCCCGGCCTGCAGTCCGACCTCGCCGTGATCGGTAACCTGGCCGACCGCATGGACGTGCACCTGGGCCTGCCGGACGCCAAGTCCGCCCGGCGCGAGCTGTCCAGCCTCGGCTCCTGGCGCGGCAGCCGCATCAGCGCGCCGGTCGCCCTGGCCCGCGCGGTGGACCTGCCGGCGCAGGGCCAGGCGCTGCTGGCCACCTGGCACCTGCTGCTCGACGAGGGCAGGCTGCAGGACGGCGAGCCGTACCTCGCGGGCACCGCCCGCCCCGCCGAAGCACTGGTCTCCGAGAGCACCGCCGCCGAGCTGGGCGTCGCGGACGGCGACAAGCTCGTCGTCGGTGAGAACGTCACCCTGCCGGTGCGCGTCGCCGACCTGCCCGACCGCGTGGTCTGGGTGCCGGCGAACTCCGGCGGCTGCTCGGTCACGCGTGACCTGCGCGCGGTGGCCGGCGACATCGTCACCATCGGGAGCGCCTCATGAGTCCCACCCTGGAGAACTTCGGCCACGATCCGCTGTGGATCACCATCATCAAGGCCGTCATGCTGTTCGTCTTCCTGATGCTGGGCGTCCTGTTCGGTGTCTGGTTCGAGCGCAAGCTGATCTCGCGGATGCAGAACCGGTACGGCCCCAACCGGGCCGGCAAGTTCGGTCTGCTGCAGTCGGTCGCCGACGGCCTGAAGATGGGCCTGAAGGAGGACCTCTTCCCGCGGACCGTGGACAAGGTGCTCTACCTGCTGGCCCCGATCATCATGGTGGTGCCGGCCTTCCTGGCCTTCTCCATCGTGCCGTTCGGGCCGGTGGTCAACCTGTTCGGCGTGCAGACGCCGCTGCAGCTCGTGGACCTGCCGGTGGCGGTGCTGTTCATGCTGGCCATGGGCGCGGTGTCGGTGTACGGCGTGGTGCTGGCCGGGTGGTCGTCGCGCTCGCCGTACGCGCTGCTGGGCGGGCTGCGCTCGGCCGCCCAGGTGGTCTCCTACGAGATCGCGATGGGCCTGTCGTTCGTGGCCATCTTCCTGTTCGCCGGCACGCTGTCCACCTCCGAGATCGTCAAGGCGCAGGAGCAGACCTGGTTCGCGGTGCTGCTCATCCCGTCCTTCCTGGTCTACGTGGTGTGCATGTTCGGCGAGGCCGCGCGCATCCCGTTCGACCTGCCCGAGGGCGAGGGCGAGCTGGTCGGCGGCTTCCAGACCGAGTACTCCTCCTCGCTGAAGTTCGCGCTCATCATGATGGGCGAGTACCTGCACACCTTCACCGCCTCGGGCATCGCGGTCACCCTGTTCCTGGGCGGCTGGCGGGCTCCGGCGCCGATCTCCACGTTCTGGGAGGGCGCCAACCAGGGCTGGTGGCCGGTGCTGTGGTTCTTCATCAAGTTCGTGCTGACGTTCTGCTTCATCGTGTGGGTGCGCGCCTCGCTGCCCCGGGTGCGCTACGACCAGCTCATGTCGCTGGGCTGGAAGGTGCTCATCCCGGTCAACCTGGCCTGGATCCTGCTGGTCGCCGCGGTGCGCAACGTGGTGGTCAACCCGGAGAACCGGACGATCGGCATCGGGCTCGGCGTGGTCATCGTGATCGGCGCGCTGGCCATCTGGATGCGCTTCGACACCGTGAACCAGCGGCGCAAGGAAGCGAAGAAGGCTCAGGTGGAGGCCGAGTTCGAGCAACTGTCCGAGGAGCCGGCGGCCGGTGGCTTCCCTGTCCCGCCGCTCGACCTGCCGCACTACCACGGGGTGCAGCACAAGGAGATTCCCAGTGGGACTAACTGATTGGCTGAACCCCGTCAAGGGCTTCGGGGTCACCTTCCACACGATGTTCAAAAAGCCCGTCACGACGAACTACCCGGAGGAGAAGAAGCCCACGGCTCCTCGCTTCCACGGGCGTCACCAGCTCAACCGCTGGCCGGACGGGCTGGAGAAGTGCGTCGGGTGCGAGCTGTGCGCCTGGGCGTGTCCGGCCGACGCGATCTACGTCGAAGGCGCGGACAACACCGAGGAGGAGCGCTTCTCACCCGGTGAGCGCTACGGGCGCACGTACCAGATCAACTATCTGCGGTGCATCCTGTGCGGCCTGTGCATCGAGGCCTGCCCGACCCGCGCGCTCACCATGACCAACGAGTACGAGCTCGCCGACACCAACCGCGAGAGCCTCATCTACACCAAGGAGATGCTGCTCGCGCCGTTGACCCAGGGCATGGAGCAGCCGCCGCACCCCATGCGCCTCGGTGAGACCGAAGAGGATTACTACCGGCTGGGGCGGACCAATGGGTGAGACCATCACTTTCTGGGTGCTCGCCGTCGTCTCCGTCGGCGCCGCGCTCGCCATGGTCTTCAACCGCAAGGCCGTGTACTCCGCGCTGATGCTCGGCACCGTGATGCTCTGCCTGGCCGTCCTGTACGCCGTGCAGGACGCGCCCTTCCTGGCCGCGGTGCAGATCATCGTCTACACCGGCGCGATCATGATGCTGTTCCTGTTCGTGCTGATGCTCGTGGGCGTCGACTCCTCCGACTCCTTCGTGGAGACGCTCAAGGGCCAGCGCTTCTGGGCGATCATCGCGGGCCTCGGCTTCCTGGTGCTCATCGTGGTGGCCGTCGGCAACGCGATCTTCGCCCCGGAGGTCGGCCTGGCGCAGGCCACCGGGCAGGGCGGCTACATCCGCTCGATCGCGCTGCTGCTGTTCACCAAGTACGTGTTCGCGTTCGAGATCACCTCGGCGCTGCTCATCACGGCCGCGCTGGCCGCCATGGTGCTCGCGCACCGCGAGAAGCTCACCGAGAAGGTCACGCAGAAGGACCTGTCCCGCGCCCGCTTCCTCAGCGACCGCCCCTCGCCGCTGCCGGGCCCCGGCACGTACGCCAGGAGCAACGCCATCGACATGCCGGCGCTGCTGCCCGACGGCTCCGTCGCGGAGGACTCGGTCAACCGCTACATCGCGCGCTACGACGTCGAGCACGACCACCTGCCCGAGGACCCCAAGCTCGCCGAGGCGATCAAGCACACCGCCGAGATCGACGAGGCCCCGACCGAGGCGGAGAAGGACGCCGAGACCAATGAGGTGACCAAGTGACCACGCACTACCTCGTCCTGTCCGGCATCCTCTTCGCCATCGGCGCCATCGGCGTGCTGATCAGGCGCAACGCGATCGTGGTGTTCATGTGCGTCGAGCTCATGCTCAACGCCTGCAACCTCGCCTTCGTCACCTTCTCCAGGCAGGTCGGCAACCTGGAAGGCCAGATCATCGCGTTCTTCGTGATGGTGGTGGCCGCGGCCGAGGTCGTGGTCGGCCTGGCCATCATCGTGACGATCTTCCGAACCCGCAGGTCCGCGTCGGTCGACGACGCCAACCTGCTGAAGTACTAAGAGGTGACTGGTGGAATCTCATATCGCTGAGATCGTCCAGCACACCGGTGGAGTGATCGGCAACGCCTGGCTGATGATCGCCTTCCCGCTCGTCGGGGCGTTCATCCTGCTGGTGTTCGGCCGGTTCACCAACCGCTGGGGCCATCTGCTGGGCGTGGCCATGTCCCTCGCCTCGTTCGTCGTGGCGGTGCTGGCGTTCTTCGAGCTGATCGGGTTCGGGGCGGAGGAGCGCCGCCGGGCGGTGCACCTCTACGAGTTCATCCCCGGCATGGTGGACATGGGGCTGCTCATCGACCCCCTGTCCATCAGCTTCGCGCTGCTGATCACCGGTGTGGGCTCGCTGATCCACATCTACTCGATCGGCTACATGGCTCACGACGAGCACCGCCGCAGGTTCTTCGCCTACCTGAACCTGTTCGTGGCCGCGATGCTCCTGCTGGTGCTGGCCGACAACTACGTCGGGCTGTTCATCGGCTGGGAGGGCGTCGGCCTGGCCTCGTACCTGCTGATCGGCTTCTGGCAGTTCAAGCCGTCGGCGGCGGTCGCCGCCAAGAAGGCGTTCGTCGTCAACCGCGTCGGTGACTTCGGCCTGCTGGTCGGCATGTTCGTCATCTGGACCACGTTCGGCTCGCTCGCCTTCAAGGACATCCCGGTCAACGGCGCCGAGAGCGGCACCACGCTCGCCATCGGCCTGCTGCTGCTCCTCGGCGCGTGCGGCAAGTCGGCGCAGCTCCCGCTGCAGTCCTGGCTCCTGGACGCCATGGAGGGCCCGACCCCGGTCTCGGCGCTCATCCACGCCGCGACCATGGTCACCGCCGGCGTCTACCTGGTCGTCCGCTCCGGGGCGTTCTTCTTCCCCGAGGGCTCGGGCGCCGCGCTCGCCGTCGCCATCGTCGGCGCGGCCACGCTGCTCGCCGGTGCGATCATCGGTTGCGCCAAGGACGACATCAAGAAGGGCCTGGCCGGCTCGACGATGTCGCAGATCGGCTACATGATGCTCGGCGCGGGCCTCGGCCCCGCGGGGTACGCCTTCGCGATCGGCCACCTGATCACGCACGGCTTCTTCAAGGCCGACATGTTCCTCGGCGCCGGTTCCGTCATGCACGGCATGAACGACGAAGTGGACATGCGCAAGTACGGCGCGCTCCGCAAGGTCATGCCGATCACGTTCATCACGTTCTTCATCGGCTACCTGGCGATCATCGGGTTCCCGCTGCTGTCCGGCTACTTCACCAAGGACGGCATCATCGAGACCGCGGTGCACCACCAGCCGATCCTGGGCTGGCTGGCCGTGCTGGGCGCCGGGCTCACCGGCTTCTACATGTCGCGGATGGTCTTCATGACCTTCTTCGGGCAGAAGCGGTGGGCCGACGACGCCCACCCGCACGAGTCGCCGCTGGTCATGACGGTGCCGCTGATGATCCTTTCGCTCGGTGCGCTGGGCCTGGGCGCCTACCTCGTCCTGAGCAACCGGCTCCTGCTGTTCCTCGCGCCGGCCGTCGGCCAGCCTGAGGAGCTGCCGCACTTCGCCCCGTTCGCCCCGTCCGGCCTGGCGACGCTGGGGCTGGTCGCGGTCGGTGCGATCATCGCCTGGATGAGGTACGGCAGGGCCGAGGTGCCGTCGGTGCAGCCGCGCGGCTCCTTCCTCACCACGTTCGCCCGGCGCGACCTCTACGGTGACGCGCTCAACGAGTCGCTCTTCATGCGTCCCGGCCAGTGGCTCACCCGCCTCGCGGTGTTCTTCGACAACCGCGGCATCGACGGGATCGTCAACGGCCTGGCGGCGGGCATCGGCGGCAGCTCCGGGCGCCTTCGGCGGGTCCAGACGGGCTTCGCCAGAACGTACGCGCTGTCCATCTTCATCGGTGCCGCCCTGCTGACCGGCGCCCTGCTCCTCGTTGGGAACATCTGATGTCACCCTGGCTTCCGATACTCATGGCGGTGCCCGTGGTGGGCGCCATCGTGGTGGCCCTGCTTCCCAAGGGCAGTGACAAGCTGGCCAAGCAGGTAGCGCTGCTCGTCTCGCTGGTGGTGCTGGTCCTCACGGGCATCGTGGCGGCCGGGTTCTCGCCGTCCGGCGAGCGCTTCCAGTTCCGCGCCGAGTACAACTGGATCCCGAGCTTCGGCGTGAAGTTCGGGGTCGGCGTGGACGGCGTGGCGCTGGTGCTCATCGCCCTGTCTGCGGTGCTGGTGCCGATCGTGATCCTGGCCTCGTGGCACGACGCCGACGGGGTCAAGACGGCTGACGGCACGGTCATCGCGCCGAAGCGGTCGGTGAAGACGTACTTCTCGCTGCTGCTCGTCCTGGAAGCGATGATGATCGGCGTCTTCGCGGCGACCGACATCTTCCTGTTCTACGTCTTCTTCGAAGCCATGCTGATCCCGATGTACTTCATGATCGGGTCGTACGGCGGCGCCCAGCGGTCCTACGCGGCCGTCAAGTTCCTGCTGTACTCGCTGTTCGGCGGCCTGCTCATGCTGGTCGCGGTCATCGGGCTGTACTTCGTCGCGGGCAAGCAGACGTTCATGTTCCCCGAGCTCGTCGGGGCCATCCAGGACCCGACGATGCAGAAGTGGCTCTTCGGCGGCTTCTTCATCGCCTTCGCCATCAAGGCGCCGCTGTGGCCGGTGCACACCTGGCTGCCCGACGCCGCCGCGCAAGCCCCGGCCGGCGCCGCGGTGCTGCTGGTGGGCGTGCTGGACAAGGTCGGCACGTTCGGCATGCTGCGCTTCTGCCTGGAGCTGTTCCCGGACGCCGCCAAGGCGTTCACGATGCCGATCGTCGTCCTGGCGGTCATCAGCATCATCTACGGCGCCATCGTGGCGATCGGCCAGACCGACATGAAGCGGCTCATCGCCTACACGTCGATCTCGCACTTCGGCTTCATCGTGCTGGGCGTGTTCGCCATGTCGTCCGTCGCCCAGTCCGGGGCGGCGCTTTACATGGTCAACCACGGCTTCGCCACCGGCGCGCTGTTCCTGGCGGCGGGCTTCCTCATCGCCAGGCGCGGGTCGCCGTTCATCTCCGACTACGGAGGCGTGCAGAAGGTCGCCCCGCTGCTCGCGGGCTTCTTCCTGGTCGCCGGTCTGGCCGGGCTCTCGCTGCCGGGCCTGTCGTCCTTCGTCAGCGAGTTCATGGTGATGATCGGCACGTACTCCAGCACCGCCCACGGCTCGGGCGCGCTGACCGTGGCCGCGATCGTCTCCGCGGTGGCCGTGATCCTCGCGGCCGTCTACATCCTGTGGATGGTCCAGCGGACCATCAACGGGCCGACGGCCGAGCCGGTCAAGGCGTTCAAGGACCTGAACGCCCGCGAGGTCTGGGTGCTGGCTCCGCTGGTCGCCCTCATCATCGGCTTCGGCTTCTTCCCCAAGCCGCTGCTCGATGTGATCAACCCGTCTGTGCAACAGACGCTGACCAACGTGAAGGTGCCCACCTCCACCATCGCTGAGAAGGGGACAGGTCAGTGAACCCCGCCATCGAAGCGCCGACGATCGAGTACGGCACGCTGGCGCCGCTGCTGATCATCTTCGGCGCGGCCTGCATCGGCGTGCTCGTCGAGGCGTTCGCGCCGCGCTACCTGCGCAAGTCCATCCACGTGCCGCTCACGCTGCTGAGCCTGGCCGGCGCGTTCGCGCTGGTCCTGGTGCAGACGCTGCGCGGCCAGGTGTCCACCACGGCCTCCGCCATGGGCGCGGTCGCCGTGGACGGTCCCGCCCTGTTCATCTGGGGCATCATCCTCGTCCTGTCGTTCGTCTGCGTGCTGCTGATCAACGACGAGGGGCACTTCGTGGCCTCCGCCGCGGCCGTACCGGGCAGCGCCGACGAGGAGGAGGCCGAGGCGCACGACAACGGCACCGGCCACACCGAGGTCTACCCGCTGGTCCTGTTCGCCGTGGGCGGCATGCTGCTCTTCCCGGCCGCGCACGACCTGCTGATGATGTTCGTGGCCCTAGAGGTCATGTCGCTGCCGCTGTACCTGCTGTGCGGCCTGGCCCGCAGGCGCCGCCTCCTGTCGCAGGAGGCTTCCATGAAGTACTTCCTGCTGGGCGCGTTCTCCTCGGCCTTCTTCCTGTACGGCACCGCCATGGTGTACGGCTTCGCGGGCACCGTCTCGCTGCCCGGCATCAACCAGGCCATGGCCGCGGGCAACACGCTCGACCCGCTGCTGCTGGTCGGGTTCGCGCTGCTCGGCGTGGGCCTGCTGTTCAAGATCGGCGCCGCGCCGTTCCAGGCCTGGAAGCCGGACGTCTACCAGGGCGCGCCGACCCCGATCACCGCCCTCATGGCCTCCGGCACGCTGGTGGCGGCCGTCGGCGCCGTGCTGCGGGTGTTCTGGGTGGGTCTGGGCAACCTCGACTGGGAGTGGCGGCCGGTCATCTGGGCTGTTGCCGCGCTCACGATGATCGTCGGCTCGATCCTGGCGATCACGCAGACCGAGATCAAGCGGATGCTGGCGTACTCGTCCATCGCGCACGCCGGCTTCCTGCTGGTCGGCGTGATGGCCACGTACGGCAGCGGCGAGCAGAACGCGGGCTCGCTCAAGGCGATCCTGTTCTACCTGGCGGTCTACGGCATCGCCACGGTCGGCGCGTTCGCCGTGCTGACGCTGGTGCGCGACCCGGGCGGCGAGGCGGGGCACCTGTCGCGCTGGGCCGGTCTCGGCAAGCGCGCGCCGGTCCTGTCCGGGGTGTTCGCCTTCTTCCTGCTCGCGTTCGCCGGCATCCCGCTGACCAGCGGTTTCATGGGCAAGTACGCCGTGTTCGCCGCCGCGCTGAACAGCGGCACGCAGCCCGGCGACTCCATGGGCGGCTGGATGGCCGGCCTGGTCGTCGTGGGTGTCGTCGCCTCGGCGGTCGCCGCGTTCTTCTACGTCCGCGTGATCGTGCTGATGTTCTTCAGCGAGCCGGCGGCCGACGGCCCGGCGATCGCGGTGCCCAGTATGGGGACCGTGGCCGTCATCGCGGTTTCGCTGCTGGTTACCGTAGGGGTGGGGCTCTACCCGGAGTCCGTGCTCGGTGTTGCCAACGACGCTGCTAGCAGCCTGTTCATCAGATAAGGGGATCTCGTATGTCTGCGCCTCCCGTGGTTGACCTTCCCATTGCGGACGAGCGGTTGGCGCAGGACGTGGCCAACGGACTGGCCGCAGTCGAGAAGCTCCTGCGCTCGTCGGTGGAGACGGAGGACGCCTTCGTCACCGAGGTGTCCAAGCACCTCATCGAGGCGGGCGGCAAGCGGTTCCGTACCTTGATGGTGCTGCTCGCCGCCCAGTTCGGAGACCCGTCGGCGCCGGGCGTGGTGCCCGGCGCCGTGGTCATCGAGCTGACCCACCTCGGCTCGCTCTACCACGACGACGTCATGGACGAGGCCCCGGTCCGCCGGGGCTCACCGTCCGCCAACGCCCGGTGGGACAACACCGTGGCGATCCTCACCGGCGACTACCTGTTCGCCCAGGCCTCGGACCTGCTCGCCGACCTCGGCCCCGAGCTGATCCGCATCCAGGCCCAGACATTCTCCCGGCTCGTCCAGGGCCAGATCCGCGAGACCGTCGGCCCGCGCGCCGACGAGGACCCGATCGCCCACTACCTGGGCGTCCTGGCCGACAAGACCGGCTCGCTCATCGCCGCCTCCGGCCGCTTCGGCGCGCTGCTGTCCGGCTCGCCCGCGGACGTCGAGGAGCGCCTCAGCCGGGCCTGCGAGGCGATCGGCGTGGCCTGGCAGCTCGGCGACGACCTGCTGGACGTGGCCTCAACCGGCGCCCAGTCGGGCAAGACACAGGGCACGGACCTGCGCGAGGGCATCAAGACGCTCCCCGTCCTGTACGCGCTGGCCGCCGACGACTCCCCGCGCCTGACGGCCCTGCTGTCGGGCCCCGTGGCCGAGGAGGACGTCGAGGAGGCCCTGACCCTGCTGCGCGCCCACCCCGGCATGGCGCGGGCGCGGGCGGAGCTGGAGGCGTGGGTGAACCGCGCCAGGGCCGACATCTCGGGCCTGCCCGACATCCCGGCCAAGGACGCGTTCCTGTCGCTCTGCGACTACGTGGTCGAGCGCTCCGGCTGAAGCAGCCGTGCCTGCATCCTGCGGGCGGTACGGGTCTTCCGTGCCGCCCGCAGGCTGTCGTAGGTGAACACGGCCAGCGCCAGCCACACGATCGAGAACCCGATCCACCGGCTCGACGGCATGACCTCCCCGGCGACCAGCACCCCGCACGCGAACTGCAGGATCGGCGCGATGTACTGCAGCAGCCCGATCGTGCTCAGCGGCACGCTGATGGCCGCCGCCCCGAAGCAGATCAACGGCACCGCCGTCAGCAGCCCCGTCCCGACCATCAGCAGCACATGCCCGGAGCCCTCCTGCCCGAACGTCGCCTCCCCGCCCACCTGCAGAAACCCCAGGTATCCCAGGGCGGGCAACAACATGATCAGATTCTCGACGGCCAGGCTCTCGGTCCCCGCCACCCCGGCCCGCTTCTTCACCAGCCCGTAGATCCCGAAACTCAACGCCAGCGTCAGCGCCACCCACGGCAGCCGTCCATAGTCGAACGTCAGCACCAGCACCGCCAGGGCCCCGAACCCCACCGCCACCCACTGCAGCGGCCGCAGCCGCTCCCGCAGCAACACCACCCCGAACAGCACGTTCACCAGCGGGTTGATGAAGTACCCCAGCGAGCCTTCCACGATCTGATTCGAGTTGACCGCGTAGATGTAGACACCCCAGTTGACGGTCACGAACAGCGCGGCGACCGCGAGCAGGCCGAGCTTGCGCGGCTGCCGCACGATCTCCTTGATCCATGCCCAGTGCCTGCGTATGGCCAGCACCACCAGGACCGTCACCAGCGACCACACCATGCGGTGCGCGAGGATCTCGACGGCGCCGGAAGGCTTCAGCAGCGGCCAGTACAGGGGGAAGAGGCCCCACATGATGTAGGCGGCGATCCCGAACAGGACGCCACGGCGGAGGTCAGGCATGTAACTGATTGTCGGGCCTTACCACCCTTAAATACAAATTCGTCCCACTAAGCGGAAATGTGTAGATGTTCTTAAGTGTTGGCGTGTGTGCCCGGCCTATGGAGCAGCGCTATGGGCTGGCTGTTCGGTGGCAACAAGACATCGATGGTCCGGCCCGAGGACCGTGCGCTGACCGGCATCGCGGTTCTGTGCAGAAAGATATACAGTTAAGGCATGACTGTCCTGCGCGACGCTACTGAGCTGAGCGTCACGGAAGCGGCCCAGCGAGGGGTTGCCCGCCTGGTGGCCGATGCGGAGCAGGGGACAGATCTGGTGGTCACCCGTCGGCATCAGCCGGTGGCGGCTGTGGTAAGCATCCGCCGGCTCAACGAGTTGGAGGAGGCTGCGGCCGACCTGCGTGATCTGGCGCTTGTGCTTGCCCGGTCGGTCACGGACACGGGAGAGCGAGTCTCGCTCGATGAGGTGCTCGTCGCTTTCGGGCATACTCGTGAATCCCTGGCCGCCATCCCCGATGACGAGTGATACATGTCCGACGTCGTCTTCACGGCGCCGGCGGTTGATGACCTCCGACGCATCGGCCCGGACGCGGTGCCCAAGGTGCTCAAAGAGATCCTTCTCCTGCTGGATGAACCCGAGGCCGGCTACCCGCTTGGCGGGGAACTGACAGGTTTCCGGAAGCTCGTCGTCGGTCGCTACACCTGGCGCGTCGTCTATCGCATCACCGAGGACAAGTCGGTGGAGATCTGTGAAGTGTGGGCCGTAGGTGAGCGGGCCGACGCGGAAGTCTATGCCGAGGCTACGGCGAGGGTTCGCGAGGCGGGTGCCGATCGCCCGGAGATTGTCCAGCTCGGTCAGGTGATCGAGCGTCTTGGCACGATCGCCGATCACATTCGCGTGGAGACGACGCCGCCCAGAGAACCGGTTCCCGATTGGCTCGCGGACCGGTTGATCTACACGGTAGGGATGGCTCGCGAGGACGTCGCCGCTCTTGATCTCCAAGAGGCGGTCGACTTGTGGGCTGAGTTCCGATCGAAGCCGCGTTAGGTCGCACATCTATGGCCTGAAGTGAAGCACTACCACCAGCCAAGGTGCCCAACGGGTGCTGCGGGGATCGGTGGCACGGGTGTCTCCCGTGCTGCCCCCGTAGGTATCGCGCTGCTGGCGAGTGATCTGTCCCTTCCGGCGATCCCTCTTGTGCGGATCGCCGGGATGCGGTGTTAAGAGAGTGTCGGCTCCGCGGACAGGGTGACGGTCATGGGCACTCCTTGATGGACGAGACGTTCACCAGTTGGGTGATTGGCTACCATTTGGGATGATTTCCTACCGCGCGGTCGCCCCCACGGAACTCGACCGAGTAACCGCCTGGACCGTCACCGAGCCCGTCGGCTGGATCCCCGCCGACCGCTACCTCGCAGAGCTGGCCGACCACATGTACCGCCCGGAATGGACCTGGATAGCCGAAGCCGGCGACCGGATGGTCGGGCGGGCGTTGTGGTGGGGGCCGAAGGACAGCGCCCAGCCGGTGGCACTCGACTGCCTGGACGTGGATCCGAGCGTGGAGAAGCGGGCAGAGGTCGCCGCGGAGCTGATCAAAGCAGCGCTGGCCGGGTTCCCGGAGCCGGTGCAGTACGCGATCAAGGCGGGCGGCGGATGGCGGGACGATCCGGTGGTGGCGGCGGCTGTGGAGTGGCGGCGGGCGGCCGGGCGTGCGGCGGGGCTGACGCAGGAGGTGGAGCGGCTGCAGTTCGAGTGGACACCGGGCGCCGGGGTGCCCAAGGCGGCCGGGGGGTTGCGGTTCGCGCAGGCGTCCGATGAGGAGTTTCTCGCGGTGTTCGCGAGGATCGCCGAGGGGAGCCTGGACGCTCAGACGCGGGCGAGCCTGGCGGCGAAGGGGGCGGAGGCCACCGCGCGTGCGGAGATGGACTTCTACCTGGGGGCGCCGGGAGAGCGGGAGTGGTGGCGGATCGCCTATACGCCCGACGGGGACGTGGCCGGGATGGCGATCCCGTCGGCGACGCCGTACAGCGTGAATGTGGGGTATCTCGGGGTGGTGCCTGAGCTGCGCGGGCGAGGGCTTGTGGACGAGTTGCTCGGCGAGATCACCCGCATTCACGTGACGAACGGAGCGAGCCGGATCACCGCCACCACCGACGTGGGGAACGCGCCGATGGCGGACGCGTTCCGGCGGGCCGGATACCGCAACACGGAGATCCGGATCAATCTCTCCAACGAGTTCGAGGGGTGAGGGCGGCGCGGTGATCAGCAGACGCCCGGTAGCCCGCACACCTTGGCGGCCATTTTTCTGGCGTTCTTGGTTAGTCTGCCCGGGTCGTAGAAGCCCTCGTCGCCCGCCTTGGCCTTGCTCGTCCGCCACTGGATCTTCAGGCGTGGCTCAGCGGGGTCGCTCTTGCGCGCGCACCGCTTGGCGTCGGCGCGCAGGCGGGCGAGGGCGGAGTGGGCGGCGCGCGGGGTCCTGTAGAGGATGAGCTGTTCGGAGGAGCCGCTCGGGGCGCTCGTCCAGTGCGTGATCGTGCGGGCCGCCTGCCGGTCGCGGTCGGTGGGGCGTCTGTGCAGGCAGGGGTTGAGTGTCAGCGGGGCGGTCAGCTTGTCGCTGATCGTGTAGCCCTCTTCGAGGTTCGGCTTTCGGCGTGCGTCCGGTTCCGTGAGGAGGAAGTTCGCCGGGAGCTGGGGCGCGGGGGTGAGGGTCAGCAGCAAGGCGAGCGTCACACTGATCATGGTGGGTTGGACGCCCGGGTGAAGGGCTTGGTTCGGGTGACGGCCCTGGCCCGGTCCGGTGGCGTGCGTGAGCGGGTGGAGGGGCGCGGTGCCCGGGAGCCTGCGGGACCTGGAGACGTTGCGGGCGGCGGCCGGCGCCGTGGTGCACACGGCCGTCGACTACGAGCTGCCTGAGATGGGCGAGGTGGAGGACGGCGATGCTGGGCGGGATGAGCGCCGGGAGCACGTTGCTCTACACCAGCACCGGGCTGGTCTACCCGGACACCCGGGGCGTCCTCGTGGACGAGGAGCCGGCGCTCGACCCGGCCACGTCGCCGCAGCCGTACAAGATGCTGGCCGCCGACCGGGTGGCGGGCGCGGTGATCAGGGCGGGGCTGGTGTACGGGCGGGGCGGGTCGAAGCTGCCGCAGGGGCTGATCGCCGACGGACCGTCGTGAACGCCGTCTCGCCGCTGACGGACGTCAGCGCTTGGCGGCGTCCAGGTCGGCCCGGATGCGCTCGGCGCCGGCCGGGACGCCCGGCGATTCCCAGAAGTTCGCGCTGTCGCCCGCGTACGCGTCGCCATACACCGGCGTTCCCGGCTGGAACCGCCACCCCTCCGCCAGCGGGCCCGCGTCCACGGCGTCGTAGCCGATCGCGTCCAGGAACGCGCTGGCCTCCTGCTTGGCGGCGGCGTCGTCACCGGCGATCGGCAGAGCGCTGCGGTCGGACGCGCCGGCGGGGCGGGGCAGCGCCTTCAGATGCTCGGAGTAGATGTTGTTGAACACCTTGACGACCGCAGACGCGGGAAGGTGCTGCTGCAGCAGCTCGCTCGACGTGGTCGAGCTGTCGTCGAGCTGCGGGAAGTCCCCGTCGCGCTGTGAGTAGTAGTTGTTCGTGTCGAGGACGGTCTTGCCGGCGAGCGGCTCCACCGGCACGTCACGATAAGCCCGCAGCGGAATGCTGACGACGACCAGGTCTCCGGCCGCCGCGGCTTCGGCCGGGGTCGCCGCGCGGGCCTTGGGCCCCAGCTCGGCCACCAGGTCCTGGAGCGTCTCGGGCCCCCGGGAGTTGCTGAGCACGACGTCGTAGCCGGCCGCGACGGAGAGCCGGGCGACGGTGCCGCCGATGTGTCCGCTGCCGATGAAGGCGATTGTCGTCATGACGGCCCCAACTGCGGGGGAGGGTGCGGCATTCCCGCTGGAACCGATGGCCGGAGCGTGGTCGTGTCGGCCAGGTGGCGCAGCCTGGCCTCCGACTCCGAGCCCGCCTCGGCGGCGAACAGGTCCATGCCCTGCAGCTCCGGGTCGCCTGGCAGGGTGACGAGTTCCGCCGACAGCCGCAGCTCGCCCACGTCCGGGTGGTCGAGGACGTAGTCGCGGTGCGTCGCGGCGGCCACCTGGTGCTCCCGCCACAGCTCGCGGAACTCGGCGCTCTCCTGGAGCAGGGCCTCGACGTGGGCTTTGACGTGCGGGTTCGCCGGGTAGCGGGCGGTCAGGACGCGTAGCTGCGCCACGTGCTCGCCGGCCAGGCGCGGCCAGCGTTCGCCGTGCAGGCGTTTGATCCCGTCGTCCGTGAAGATCAGGTGGGCGATCGTCCTGCGTTCGTCGGGGATCGCGGCGAAGTCGGCGAAGACCGCGGCGGCGAGCCTGTTCCAGGCCACGATGTTGGCGTGGCGGCCCAGGACGAACGCCGGAGTCAGCACGAGCGAGTCGAGCAGCCGCTGCAACCCCGGCCGCACCGCCGCCTGCGGGACGTCGCGGCAGCGGTGCGCCGGATGGGCCAGCGCGTGCAGGTACGCCCGCTCGTCTGCGGTCAGGCGCAGCACGTCGGCGATGGCGTCCAGCACCTCGGTGGAGACGTTCTGGCTGCGTCCCTGCTCAAGGCGGGTGTAGTGGGTGACGCTCACGCCGGCCAGCAGCGCCAGCTCCTCGCGGCGCAGGCCGCGCACCCGGCGGGTGTTGCTGCTCGGGAACGGCACGCCGACGTCCTCCGGGCGCAGCCGAGCCCGGCGGGACTTCAGGAACTCGCTCAGCTCCACGCTTCGATCCGACATCCCGCTCAGCCTAGGCAACATTTGACTAGCCAAGACGCGGGGCTGGTTGCTGTTCCGGGGCTCCCGCAGGCTGTCCGGCATGCGATTCGTCATTCCTCTTGTCCTGCTGGGGCTGGGCAGCATGATCACTGCCCTCGACTTCACCATCGTGTACGTGGCCTTGCCGGAGATCGGCCGTGAGGTGGGGTTCTCGTCCGGTGATCTGCAGTGGGTGGTCAGCGCGTATGCCGTGCCGTTCGGGGGGTTCCTGCTGCTCGGTGGGCGATTGTCGGATCTGCTCGGCAGGCGGCGGATGTTCGTGCTCGGGATGATTCTGTACGGGGCCGCCTCGTTGCTCGGCGGGCTGGCCGATGGGGCCGGGGTGTTGATCGGGGCCCGGGCGTTGCAGGGGGTGGGGGGTGCGATCTTGATGCCGGCCACCTTGGCGTTGGTGGTGACCATGTTCGAGGAGGGACGGGCGCGTAATCGGGCCATGACCGTGTGGGCGGTCTGCGGGGCCAGTGGGATGAGTCTGGGGGCGTTGCTCGGGGGTGTGCTGACTGGGGCGTTCGGGTGGGAGGCGGTCTTCTTCGTGAATGTGCCGTTGGCTGTGGTCGCCGTTGTGGGGGCGTTCGGGGTGTTGGCGCCGGATGAGGTGGGGCGCGGTCGGCGGCTTCTGGGTGGGTTTGACCTTCCTGGGGCGTTGACCGGGACCGCCGGGGTGACCGGGCTGGTGTTCGCGATCTCGCGCGGCGCCGAATGGGGTTGGGGCTCCGCCGGGGTCCTGGTGCCGCTGGTGGCGGCGGTGGGGCTGCTCGTCGCGTTCGTCGTGATCGAGGCGCGCAGCCGCAGCCCGCTCATGCCGCTGCGGCTGCTCGCCAACCGCCACACGAGCGCCGCCGCCGGCGCCATCCTGGTGTACGGCATGACGCTGCAGTGCGTGCCCTACTTCCTGACCCTGCACTTCCAGGACGTCCTCGGCTACGACGCCATGCAGGCCGGCCTGGCCTTCCTCGGGCCGACCATCGGCATCGCCCTCGGGAACCTGGCAGGCGAGCGGCTCATCCCGCTGCTCGGGCTGCGCGGCACGCTGCTCCTCAGCGTGCTGGTGGGGGTGGTCGGCACGCTGGTACTGGCGTTCAGTCTGTCCGTGGACGGTACGTACCTGGGGCTGCTCGCCGGAGCCGTCGGCTTCGGGCTGGGCGCGGGGCTGTCGTTCACCACCATGTTCATCCTGGCCTCGACGGGGGTGGACGGGCATGAGCAGGGGGCGGTGTCCGGGCTTTCGTCCACGGTGTTGCAGGCCGGGAGCGGGGTGGGGCTGGCCGTGCTGGTGGCGGTCGCCGATCAGGGGACCGGCGCTGGGTTGGCCGGTGAGGCTTTGCGGGCGGCCACGGTGGAGGGGCTGCGAACGGCGTTCTTCGTGGCGGCGGGGATCGCGGTGCTGGGAGTGCTGGCGGGGATGGCGATTCCGCGGCGCGTGCCTGTGTCGCGGTGAGGACGTTCCGCAGGTGCTATCCGCGTGGGCCGTACGCCGCGGCCAGCGCGGTCGTGACGACGCAGACGGCGATCCAGCCCAGGGCGCGGTTGGTCGGGCGAGGCCCCGCGCGCAGCGTCTGGATCCCGAACGGTACGAGCGCCACGCAGAGCCCGACCACGGCGACGATCGACTGAGGGACCTGGGTGCCCTTGAGGGTGCCCAGCGCCAGCATGGACATGAGGCCGAGTGCCACGGCCCGGCCCACCCCCAGAGCGCCCGAACGGTAGGCCGCCACCGCCAGCACCACCCACCCCAGGAAGGCCGGGCCGGACAGGGTCTTGAACGGGTGCCACGGCGTGTCCCGCCACGACTGGTAGTAGTCGCCGATGGCCTCGACCATCGTCTGCGTTCCCAGGCTGTCGGTCAGGTGGAAGGAGAGGTGGTCGGTGCCGAACTGGAACGTGCGGGTGAACAGCCCGAACATCACCAGGCCGCCGCCCCACAGGGCCCATAACGGGTGGGTGGCGGCGATCCGCTGGGCCAGGGCCATGACGCCCGGCCACAACAGGACTACTCCGAGCGCGAAGCAGGCGTAGGCGGTGGTGATGAGGGTGGGGTGGGTGTCGTAGGCGGCGAGCTGGTCGGGGTAGAAGAAGTGGAAGCGGATGCGGAGGAGGATGCCGGTCAGGAGCAGGAGGGGGCCGCACACCAGGGAGACTCCGCTGATCCAGCGGCCGGGGAACGGGTGGCTCTGCTGGTGGTAGGCCGCTGTGTTGGCGGCCTGCCGGGCGCTGTCCGCCCGGCGCCACCGCCGGATTCGGTCCGTGATCATCTATCGCTCCGTTCGCTGGTGAGGGTGAGAAGTGTGGGCCGGTACGTTGGTCGGCCCGGCTGCTGGGCGCCGGTCGTCGGCGCTGCCCGTCGGGGTTGACCTGGCGCCATCCGGCTTGTGCGTGGCGCTATCCGGCTTGTGCGTGGTGCTATCCGGCTTGTGTGTGGTGCTGCCTGGCTTGTGCGTGGCGGTGTCTGGCTTGTGCGTGGCGGTGTCTGGCGCGTGTGTGGTTTGTCTGGCTTATGTAGTGCTGTCCGTCGTGTGTGGTGCCATCCGCACTGCGTCGGCACCCGCTTGTGCCTCGCCGTCGGCCCGTCGGCCTGGGCGTCGCCGTTGGCCTGGGCATTGCGCTTGGCCTGGGCGTCGCCTGCACCTCAGGTGCCGTCACATCGGTGTCGTCACGGCGAGGCGCCGGGGTAGTCGTCGTACTGGGCAGCCATCGTGCCGGACGGACCACAGAAGCCACATCCAACCCAGGTCAGATCTCCACAGCGAGAAAACCCCTCCAGCTACGACCACGGTCGGACACCAAATCTCCAACCCTGGTCAGATGCCCCTCCCAACACCCCCGCGATACCTTTCTCCGCATGACGACCCCACCCCAACGACAGGCACGGCGAGCGATCGCCGAGGCCGGGGCGGCAGCAGCGTTGACCCTGCTCCTCGGCTACGCGCTGGTCGACCCGCCGGGCCCGTCCTCCTGGCTGCCGACGTGGGCGGCCTGGCCGGTCGCGGCGGTCATGAGCCTGCCGGTAGCCTTCCGCCGGCGTTGGCCCCAGGCCATGCTCATCGTCGCGGCCACGGCGGCCGTGCTGGCGACCGCCACCGGCACCGTGGCCGCCGGCGCCATCTGGGTGTCGTTCATCCCCACCGCACTCACGCTCTACCTGGTCGCCTCCACCGCCCCGCTCACCCGATCGGCGGCGTCCCTGGCCGGATGCCTGGCCGGCGCGGCGATCGCCCTCTCCGTCTTCTACACGCAGGTCCTCCCGTCCCTGCCGCCCGCTCTCGAACGCACCGAGTTACCCCCGTACTGGCCGGTGGAGGGCGGCACGATCGGCGTCTTCATGAGCGCCGCGTGGGGCGTCGGCGTAATGGTCCGCCGCCAGCGGCACCTGGTCGCGCGCCTCGCCCACCATCGCGCCGAAGCCGCGGTGGCCGACGAACGCCGACGCATCGCCAGGGAGCTCCACGACATCATCGGGCACAGCATGAGCGTGATCGCGGTCAAGGCCACCGTGGCCAACTACGTCGCCGACCTCCACCCCCAGGAGGTGCGCGCCGCGATGACCGTCATCGAGCAGACGAGCCAGAGCACGCTCACCGAGATCCGCCGCGTGCTCGGCCTGCTCCGCTCCGACAGCGACCCCCACGACACCTTGGCCCCCGTGCCCGGCCTGGCCGACCTGTCCGAACTGGCGGACCAGGCGACCTCGGCCGGAGTCGACGTGGAGCTCAAGGTGCCCGCGGACGCGGCGCTACCCTCGGCGGTGGCCCTGTCGGCGTACCGAATCGTGCAGGAAGCCCTCACCAACGTCGTCAAACACGCGGCCCCCACCCGATGCTCGGTGACCGTGGCCCTCGACGGCGGCCAAGCGCTGATCGAAGTCCTCGACAGCGGCCCTCGGACACAACGCGAGCCACGATCGGCGTCCTTAGGCGGCCACGGTCTTATCGGGATGCGGGAGCGGGCCACGATGTTCGGCGGCACACTTACCGCCGGCCCTCACGCCGAAGGCGGCTTCCACGTGGTGGCCCGCCTGCCCTACGCCCCGGCGGACGCCGCAGCCTGAGGCCGTTCCGGCACAGGACGCGTCGGTCGACTTCCGGCAAGCGCGATGACCTGGGCCGAGTCGAGCCTGTGAAGGGGCGGGCATAGGCACCCGAGACTGGCTGCCATGATCGCGTGAGAGACAGCCGATGTGGATTGCGCGCGGGAGGCAAGCCGGTGTGGATTGCCGGAGCGGGCTGTAGTGATGAGGTCGGGCCGGCCCGACCGGTGTGGATGAAGTTGAGGGGTGAGTCGCTTGGAGACGGAGGCACAGCCGGGTGAGGGCTCGTCCATCAGGGTGCTGCTCGCCGAGGATCAGGTGCTGTTGCGCGACAGCTTCAAAATGCTCATCGACAGCACACCAGGAATGGTGACCGTGGGCGAAGCAGGCACCGGTGCCGAAGCGGTGCGGCTGGCCGGCCAGTTACGCCCCGACGTCGTTCTCATGGACGTGCGCATGCCCGAGATGGACGGCATCGAGGCGACCAGACGCATCTGCGGTTCTCCGCAGGGCTCTGGCACCCGCGTGCTGATCCTCACCACCTTCGACCTGGACGAATACGTGTACGCCTCACTGCGGGCCGGTGCCAGCGGTTTCCTGATCAAGAACAGCACGGCCGCCGAGCTGCTCGGCGCGATCCGGGTGGTGGCCGGTGGGGAGGCGCTGCTCGCCCCGACCGTCACGCGCCGGCTCATCGGGGAGTTCCTCCAGCGTTCCGAGCGCGTACCGGCAGCGGCACGACCGCTCGATGGGGTCACGCCCCGCGAGCGTGAGGTGCTGACGTTGATCGCTAAGGGGCTGTCCAATCGCGACATCGCAGAGCACCTCCACCTCACGGTCGGCACGGTGAAAACGCACATCGGTCATCTGCTGGCGAAGCTCCAGGCTCGTGACCGGGCCCAGCTCGTGATCGCCGCATACGAGGCGGAGCTGGTCACAAGCCCTGCCCGTGAGGGCCGTGGCTCGTGATGGGGCGCAGTTCGTGATCGCGGCGTACGGGGCGGAGCCGGTCAGGAGTCCTGCTCGTATGGGGCGGAGGTGGTCAGGAGTCCTGCTCGTACGGGGCGGAGCTGGTCACAAGCCCTGCCCGTGAGGGCCGTGGCTCGTGATGGGGCGCAGCTCGTGACCGCGGCGTACGGGGCGGAGCTGGTCAGGAGTCCTGCTCGTATGGGGCGGAGCTGGTCAGGAGTCCTGCTCGTATGGGGCGGAGCTGGTCAGGAGTCCTGCTCGTATGGGGCGGAGCTGGTCAGGAGTCCTGCTCGTACGGGGCGGAGCTGGTCACAAGCCCTGCCCGTGAGGGCCGTGGCTCGTGATGGGGCGCAGTTCGTGATCGCGGCGTATGAGGCGGAGCCGATCAGGAGCCCTGTTCGGGACGGTCGTGGCTCGTGATCGCCGCGTACGAGGCGGAGCCGGTCACAAGCCCTGCCGGGACGGTTGCCGGTGACGAGCCCTCGCGGCAGGATCCGGTGACCTCCGGCTCACCGGACCACCCGGTACGTCAGGTGGGTGACGAGGCTGGTGCCGGTGGGGGTGCCGAGGGGTTCGAGGGTGATGTCGCCGACGTTGTGGAGCAGCCGCTCGCCCCTGCCGAGGATCACCGGCGCGACGTGGAGCCGCAGCTCGTCGATCAGGCCGGCCGCCAGGTACTGGTTGACGGTGGCGGCGCCGCCCGCGATGGCGACGTCGCGGTCCCCCGCTGCCTCGCGGGCCTGGGCCAACGCCGACTCGATGCCGTCGGTGACGAACGTGAACGTCGTGCCGCCCTTCATCGGCAACGGCTCGCGCGGGTGGTGGGTGAGGACGAAGACCGGCGCGTGGTACGGCGGCTCCTCGCCCCAGTAGCCGTTCCAGGTCAGGTCCCAGTCGCCGCGGCCGGGGGTGAACATGTTGCGGCCCATGATGAACGCGCCGGCCGCGGTGATGTTCTCGATCACGGTGGCGTGCTGCTCGGGCTCGTCGAACATCCACTGGTGCAGACGGTCGTCCACGCCGTCGCCGAAGGGCTTCTCGAGGGTCTGGTTGGGGCCTGCCACGAAGCCGTCGAGGGACATCGCCATGTCGCAGGTGACCTTGCTCATCTCGCTACCTCCTGTGGTGTCGGCGCCGCCCGTCCGGCGCCGCCTTCACCGTGTGGTCGGAGCCGGGCGGCCGTCCTCTACATGCGGGTGAAGATTTGTGGTCGCGAAATTTGGGAGCTGCCGGGCCGAGGTCGGGCTGTGCTGGTGCCGCTGGATGTCGGAGGAGGGAGCGAGGGGTCTTGGGTGGGAAGGCCCGTTGGGGGAGGGAGCGAGGGGTCTTGGGTGGGAAGGCCCGTTGGGGGAGGGAGCGAGGGGTCTTGGGTGGGAAGGCGCGTTGGGGGAGGGACGCTTTGAGGGGGCATCGTTGTGCGGACATGACGGCGCATCTGGAGCATCGAGGTGAGGCGCATCCGAAGTGATCTCGTCGAGGTGAGCGGCGAAGGCTCGCACCATCCAGCGCATCCAGACCTCGACTGCGGCCGGCTGGCTCAGGCGATCTCGCGCCCAGACGCCCCTAATCCCGCCGGGCTCCCTCTGGCCGGACCACCCGAACGGGCACCTCCCGCCGCCGCGCCTCGGCGACCACGTCAGCGGTGCCACCGTAGCCCCGAGCAGGCCGCCCGTCCCAGACGGCCAGCAACACATCGGCGTCGTCAAGCATGCGCGCTGGCCGCCATATGCGACTCTGAGATCGACTCCACGAAGCCCGGTCTGTCCGGCCCAGTAACTCGTCGTACGGGGCATGGCACTCGCTCGGCAACCCGTCCCGTACTGCATGGCCGGGATGACGACCCCAGCGCTCCGCCGAGATCGAGCAGCGCGGGGGCGAAGATCTGGCCGGCCCCGTCCGCCAGGCAGGGCAGTGCGCTGATGTCGGGGACGTCCGCGAGCACCTCACGTATCGCCTGGTCGATCAGCACGACGGTCTCTTCCGGTAAGCCCCGATGCCCGGAGTCGGCGAAGCGGACCATGATTCTCCTAGATCAACACGGTGATCAGCGCCTTGATTCACCCCAGCGTGAATCAAGTCAGGACGATCACGCCTCACCGGACGTCAGCTCAGCCGGGCGGGCCACGTCTGTTCCCTGATCCCGCAGTACCCGTTGGGTGCCTTGAAGACTTCAACCGGCTCGAAGGGTAGCGACCGCCTCGACGAGACCCGCCGCCTCCAAGGCGTCGAGTACATCATCCACAGTCTCCGGTGGGCTGGTCCGCGAGTCTGCGATCTGCTGCACACAAGCCCACACGACCCTCCCGTCCAGCTCGATCTGGTCCAGGACGAAGTCGTCAGGGGACTCACCTCGACATCCCAGGGAGCCAAGCACTCAGCGGGGAAGCCCGGGAGGTTCGATGTGACGATGACTTGCGCGCTCGCCTTGATCGCCGCAGCCAGCACATGACGATCATCGGAGTCCGAAGCTTCAGGCCTTCGATCAGCGGCTCGTATCCTTCGACGAGGCAGTCTCGGACCGCTGTGTTCATCAGGAGGCGAAGCTTGCCGAGCTTCTCCGCAGGAATGTCGGGCCGGTTGGCAGCGAGGTTGCGCTGCATCTCATCGAGGATTCTGTTGGTCCACTTGGCTTGCATCCGCCCGGTCATGGTTCAGATGCCCAGTTCCTGTCCCAGCGCAGCGAGCTGATCAGCCGACGTCCGGCGCTTGGCGTCATCGCGACGCTTGTACTCCTGGAGGTCCTCACATTTGATCCGTCGGTGCTTGCCGATCAGGCGGAAGGGAATCTCTCCCGTCTCCAGCAGCTTGATCACGTATGGACGTGAGACGTTCAGCATGTCCGCCGCTTGCTGCGTCGTCAGCTCGGCGTGCGACGGAATGACCGTGACACCGCGTCCTTCGGCTGCCTGGGCGAGGATGAAGGCGAGCAGGCTCACGGCTTCGCGAGGCAGGATCAGCGGATCCTCGCCCCCGTGCTCACCGGCGACCTGGACGGTCGGCTGCTCGGGATACCGCATGAGGTAGTCCTTGATGCGACGTACGGCACGTCTGGCGACTTCAGCGTCGATGCTCCCAGGTTGCACCCGTTTGGCCTGCACGTCTGCCATGACGACACCTCCTCTTCGCAGTATCCGCAACAAACGAAATAAACGCAAGCGGTACCGGTGGCGCCTTCCGTGCCCCTGGTGTGGGGTGAGGCTGCCATCGTCAAGCGGCGTGCGGCTTGGGTGTCAGTTCGTGACGGTGGTCCAGAAGCGGTAGTGGTGATCCGTGGCGAAGTCGGCGCGCTTCCAAGCTCCACCAGTCAGCGACTGCACATGCCACCCTGCCTGGCCGCGGTCGTCGCGCAGGCGGGGCCAGGCGGGGTCGCTGCCGCCGTTGGGGTCGCCGGTGCGGGCGAAGCGGGTCCAGGTGGCGATGAGGCGGTCGGCGAGGGCGGACTGCTGGGGTGACAGCTTCTCGAACAGGGACAGGTCGAAGAGGTACGGCAGCTCGGCCATGTGCTGGGCGGCGGCGGGGAAGCTGGGCTTCGGGTAGCCCGCGTACCAGGGGGTCTGCTGTTCGGCGAACTCGAACATGCGGGTGGTGGTCCAGCGGGACAGGGCGCGGGCGGTGTCGAGGGTCGGCGTGGACCAGGTCGAGTCGGTCTTCACGGCCGCCAAGGTCTGGCCGGCGGAGTCGCCGAGCGGGTAGCGGCGGAGGACGGTGGCGGCGTCGCGGCCGTACGCCTGCTTGATGGCGGGGCGGTAGTCCTTGGCGGGCATGGGCTTGCCGGTGGCCAGCTCCAGGCCGAGGATCATGCCGTTCTCCTCGTCGTGGTTGACGCCGACGAGGACGGGGACGCGGTTGAAGCGGCCCGTGCGCAGTGACTGCTCGACCGGGAGGGGGAGGGAGGGGCTGCCGCTGTACGGGCGGGGCTCGCGGTTGGTGCCGTAGGCGTCCAGCAGCTTGGAGATGGGGAGGTCGCGCAGGCAGCTCGCCACGTCGGAGGCGTCGGCGCAGCCGGCCTTCTTGATGACGTCGGTGCTTTCGGCGAGGGCCGCCGCCTTGGTGCGGGAGGCGTCCCCACAGGGGGCGCTCTGGATGATCGCGCGCTGGAACAGCCCCGCGGAGGCGGGGGAGGCGAGGTGGCCGCAGACGGCGAAGCCGCCGCCCGACTGGCCCATGATCGTCACGTTGCGGGGGTCGCCGCCGAAAGCCGCGATGTTGCCGCGTACCCAACGCAGTGCCGCGCGCTGGTCGTCGAGGGCCAGGTTGCCGGAGTCGGGCAGCGACGGGTGGGTCAGAAAGCTGGTGACGCCCAGGCGGTAGTTCACGGACACCACCACGGCGCCGCCTGCCGCCAGCCGGTCGGCGCCGTAGAGGTCGCCCATGCCGTACATGAGGCTGCCGCCGTGGATCCAGACGATGACCGGCAGCTTGCCGCGCTGGGCGGGGGTCGGGGTGGTGACGTTGAGGTTGAGGCAGTCCTCGTGGGAGCTGGGCTTGCCGATGGGGTAGCCGGGCGGTTGTGCGCAGACGTTGCCGGGCTTGGTGGCGTCTCGAGTGCCCTGCCACGGGGTGATGGGGGTGGGGGCGGTGAAGCGGGTGGCGGTGGCGTACGGGATGCCCTGGAAGGTGCGTGTCTGGGGGCCGGAGGTGCCGCGGACGGCGCCGGTGGTCGTGGTGACGACGGTGGGGTCGGTGGTGGTGGCCTGGGCGGCCGGTGCGTACGCGGTGAGGAGGGCGAGGCCGAGGCCGGCCGATGCGAGCTTGTTCATGGTCGTCTTCCTGTCGATCAAGCGGATGGCAGGACCATAACGCAGATTTACACGATCGCGCAAAACGATCGCGCAAAACGAACGCATCAAACGTTCGTGCTAATCTGTTGGTACGGTGTGCCGCATGGGAAACCGTGAAGACCTGCTCGCGGGCGCCAAGGAATGCCTGCGCGAGAAGGGTTACGACCGCACCAGCGTCCGCGACATCGCCACCGCGGCCGGTGTGAGCACCGCCGCGATCGGCTATCACTTCGGGTCGCGGGAGGCGTTGCTCACTCAGGCGCTGTTCGGCCTGCTCGACGAGTGGGGCGACAGCCTGGGCCGTGCGCTGGCGCCTGAGCCGGGTGATGACGCGGTGCGGGCGTTCGAGCGGATGTGGGAGGGGCTCGTCCGGCAGTTCGCCGAGCATCCGGATCTCTGGCTCGCGACGGTGGAGCTGTTCCTGCAAGGCCGGCGGCAGCCCGAGTTGGCTGCGCGGGTGGCCGAGGGGATGGCGGAGGGCTGGCGGGGGATGGGGGCGATCCTGCAGAGCGTGCCGGAGGAGAGCGTGTCCGAGCGGTCCGCCCGGACGCTGGGGATGGTGCAAACGGCGTTGATGTCGGGGGTGATGATTCAGAGTCTGGGGAATCCGGCGAACGCGCCTACCGCGGCTGAGGTGCTGGAAGGGGTGCGGGCGTTGGCGAAGCTGGCGGGGGCGTGACCGCAAGGGCATGGAGGGACCAGGCCATCCACCAGATCTCCGGACAATCTGAAGATAGTTCAGTAAGGTCGCCCGCTATGGCGATCACGAACCCATCGGCCGATCCGGGTGCGTTCCTGACGACACTGCGGGCGACGGACTGGGCGGCGTTCGAGCCGGCCCGCGATCTCCCGCCCCTGCGCGCCGCACTCGCCCGGCTGGAGCAGACGCACGGGATCACCGAGGCGCACCGGTTCGCGACCGAGCGGGTCAAGGAGCTGGGGGCGGTGCTGCGGCATCCCGACGGGCATCCCGCCCAGATCTACGGGCACGCGTTGAGCCCGTGCGGGCGCTACCTCGCGATCGGGAGCTGGTGCGGCGACGACTACGACCGGGGCGGTGTGCTGCAGGTCTGGGAGCTGGCCGGCGCCCGGTGCGTGAACGTGCTCGGCCAGATCATGGGCGGGGTGGGGTGGCCCGGGTACACGCGGACGGTTCAGTGGTCGGCCGATGGGGAGCGGCTGGCGCTGGCGTACAACACGAACGGGGTGGGGGCGTGGGATCCGTTCGGTGCGGACTCGGAGCCGTGCGCTGAGGCTTATGTGACGGACGGCGGCTCGCGTCCGCCCGGGTTCGCATTCGCGCCCGACGGCATGCGCGCCTACATCGCGACGGGGACCTCGTACGAGGTGATGGGGTGTGTCGCGCCGCTGGACGAGGGCGAGGTGTACGAGATCGAGGATGAGGACGGCGGGGACGGCGAGAGGGTCGCGTCGCCGTTGACCGCGCCGCTGCCGGAAGCGGTCAAGGCGCTGCTCGGCGGTGACGACCTTTTCGTGCGGGAGGCGCGCTGGTCGCGCGACGGCCGGCGGCTCTACGGGCACGCCCGCGGCTGGGCCTGTGCCGTCGACGTCGCCGACGGCCGGGTCCTGTGGTTCACGCAGGCGGGCGTCGGCAGGGACGCGCCCGCCTGGAGCAGGGACGAGAAGTACTTCGCCCACCAGCTCCACGGCCAGTTGCTGGTGGGCGACGCGATGACGGGCTGGACGGTGGCGACGCTGCCGGGGCATCCGGGCGCGTCCGAGTTGGCGTGGGGCGCGTACGGGGCCGTCACGAGGCTGGCGGTCGTGGTGCCGGAGGGCAACGACGCGAACGCCCGTCCGCAGGTCACCGTCTACGACCAGGGCAGGCACCGCTACGACCTCGATCTGGCGCTGCCGCAGCTCGACCCCGACGCGGACGGCGTCGCGTGGGCGTGGTCGCCGGACGGGCTCCACGCGGCGGCGCTGACGGCGCGGGGGCAGGTGGAGGTGTGGAACCTCGGGGACGTGCCGAGCCTGATCGGGACGGTTGAGGCGCCGGCGGACGCCGATGGCGTGTTGTGGGGCGCCGACGGGGTGATCGTGGTGGTCGGTCCCGCTGTGTTGCGCTTCTTCCAGGCGGCCACCGGGCGGGTCACCGGGGACTTCGTGTTCCTGCGCACGCCGCCCGGGCCGCGTCCGCTGGAGCTGGACGACGGGGTGGACGTCGGGGAGGAGGTGCGGGACGAGGAGGGAGCGAGCATCGATCCGACGTTCGCGCTCGACGACGAGACGTGGGCCGTCGCCTTCGAGACCGGGCAGGTGATCGCGCCACCCGGCCGCGTGCACGCCCTGGACGGCGCGCTGGCGTGGACGGTGGAGCGACGGTTCGGCTGGCCGGTGCGCTGGGGCGGGCTCCCCGCCGCGCCGGACGCCGCGGGTGCTGTGGGCCTGGAGATCGCACCGGACGCCGCGGGTGCTGTGGGTCTGGAGATCGCGCCGGACGCCGCCACCGCCGCCGACCGCTTCGGCCCGCCACTGAACGAGTACCTGGCGCCGTTCCGCGACCACACCCCCACGGCGGACGAGCCCTGGCCCCCACCCAACACCACCACCCTCGACGACCTGTTCCAGACGGCACTCGACTCGGTGGCACCGCTCCACAACGGCTGGGACCACCACGTGAGCCAGAGCCTGCGCCACGCGGCCAGACTCAGGGCCCGCCTCGGCCGGCCGGACGGAGCGCGTCCGCTGCTGGACGCGATCCCCAGCCCGGACGAGCAGGTGAGGGGCCGGGCAGAGGTGGCGATGATCCTGGCCGCCGCCGGCCGCAGGCAGGACGCGCGGACGTTCTTCGACGGGGAAGAAGCGCAGGTGGAAGAGGTGCTCGACGAGTACAACGTGGCGTTCGTGGCCTCGTCGGTGGCCGGCGCGTACGCGGCGATGGGGGATCCGCGCGCCGAGGCGTGGTTCGAGCGAGCCCGGGCGGCGATCGAGCCCGAGACGAACCCGGGCGAGCACCGCCTGGCCGTCGCCTGGGCGATGATCGAGTGCAGATGGGAGCAGGAGGGCCGGGCCCTGCTGCGGGAGGGCGGCGGGGTGCCTTCCAGTTTCTACACGGTGCCGCTGCTGGCCTACCTGATCCTCACCCGGCGGGACCACATCGCCCGCGAGCTGATCCCCCTGAGGGACGCGGCGGCGGAGGAGTGGCAGCCGCAGGGGTGGTTCGACGGGTGGGAGGCGGTGGAGGTGTTCGCGCGGCTGGGCCGTCCCGATCTGCTGCGGGAGTGGGCGCAGGTGTACGGCGACGGTTACGCGTACGAGGACCACCTCGCACAGGCGGAGGCGAACGCCCGGCGCGATCCGGCGCGCGCCCGGCCGAATGAGGGGGAGCTGGCGGCGCTCACCGACGCGTACGCCACGCTGCGGAAGACGCCGCGGACGCAGCGCGAGCACCCGACGGAGCTCCTGGCCGTGCAGGCGGCCGAGTGCGGCCACCTCGGGGCGGCGCTGAGCCTGATCGAACGCCTGCCGCGGGACGACTTCAACGGCCGCGCGTCGAACGCGTTCCGCGCCCTGTGGATCGCCGCCACCGGCCTGGACGTCGAGCCGTGGTGACCCGGAACGGCGTGTGAACCGCCCCTATCCGGCAGATGGCCATTTGCCGGGCGATGAATCATGAGGTGGACAACAGGGATCAGGACATCAAGTATTGGAGGCAAACCGGAGGACGGTGTTGTATGCACGCACGTCTGGACCATCTGGTCTGCTGGGTCTCCGACCCTGGCGCGTCCGTGGACTTCTACGAGCAGGTCGTCGGCCTGCCCGGGGTGCGGGCGGCGGAGTTCCGCGACGGGATGGCGCCCTTCCCGAGCGTACGGGTCTCGCCCGAGACCATCCTCGACCTGATGTCGTTCGAGGCGATGCGCGGCGTGGACGAGGGCACCGGGGTGCGGGGCAGCGCCGGGCACCCGATCAACCACCTCTGCCTGGCGGTCGGCAAGGAGGACTTCGACGCGCTGCAGGTGCGGCTGAAGCAGCACGGCGTGGAGATCACCGGCAACGGCGCGAACTCGTTCGGCGCCCAGGGCATCGCGCCCGAGACTATGTTCTTTCCTGACCCTGACGGGAACGTGATCGAGGTCCGATACTACGAGTGAGCCTGGCCCTGACGGTCCTGCGCAGCACGGGGCCGAGATCGTCCAGGACGCTCACCAGCGTGGCCAGCTCCTCCAGCGAGTCCAGGGCCTGGGCGGCGCCGTCCGCGTCCACGCCCTCGTACAGCTCCAGCCCCACGAAGGCCGCCGCGGTCGCCTTGGCGAGGCCGCTCACGTCCACGAACTCCGCCAGCGGCGAGGCGGCCAGCACCCGGCCCAGCGCCTGCTCCACCTCGGCCATCCACAGGTTGAGGCCCTTCACGACGGCCTCGGCCAGCTTCTCGTCGGTCTGCCCGCCGGCCAGGAGCTGGGCGAGCGCCGCGACGCTGCCCTCCGTACGTTCCTGCTCGTGCAGCTCGCGGCCGAGGTCGAGCAGCTCGCGCAGGGAGGTCACGGCGGCGAAGCGCTCGCGGTAGAGGGGGACGCGCTGCCGCGAGCCGTGCTCGCAGGCGGCGGCCAGGAGCTGGTCGACGCTGCCGAAGTGGTAGAAGACCAGAGCCTGGTTGACCCCGGCGGTCGCGGCGATCGTACGGGCGGAGGCGCCGGCCATGCCCTGCGTCTTGAGCGTCTCGAGCGCCGCGTCGAGCAGCTTCGTGCGGGTGTCGGCCACCGGGCTCCCTCGTCGATCACAGGCGGGCCACCTCCCGCCTGGGCCTCACGCTAGCGGGAACGCCGTGCGCCGCGACGTTCACGTAGGAGACGGTGAAGCTGCCCCAGTAGCCGAAGATCCGGCCGAGCAGCGGGTTCGAGACGGTCACCGCGATGGTGAAGCGCCCTGCCCGGTCGTCGTAGTGTTCGGTGACCACGGCCGTGCCGGTGGCGGCGGCGGGGATGCGGACGGCCAGCGGGCCCTCCAGGAGGCGTTGCGGGCCTGAGCGGATGACCAGGCCGCCGCGGTCGTCCACGGAGAGGTGGAGGGGGGTGGCGATGTGCTGGTGGGTGCCCAGGTAGTCGATGACGCGGGCGCCGGCCTCGTCGTAGATCATGGTCGCGTCGAAGCGGCTGAGGGGGAAGGTGCGCACGAAGGTTACGGTCTCGCGGTCGTACGAGTCGGCGTACGGGTAGTTCTCGATCCGGAACGGGATGTCGCGGCCGGTGTCCGTGACGAGGATGTTCCTGAGGCTGCCGAGGGCGAGGAACGGGCGTACGACGAGGCCGGCGTTCCAGACGCGGCGCATGACCCCCTGTCCTATGCAGGCTTCGCCGCTGTCGAGGCCGACGCCGAAGCGGCGCTGGAGCTGGGGGTGGAGGCGGCCGAAGTCGGGGCCGAGCGCGCGCTGGAAGATCGAGGGCATGGTGGTCGCTCCCGTGGTTGCTCGATGGGGTGGCGCAGAGGTGCTCGGGCGGGGTGCCTGTTGGGGTGCTCGATGGGGTGGCGGAGGCAGCGGCGGGCCGCGGGGGTGCCGGGCAGGGGCGGGAGGGCGACGGTGAGCGCCGCCACCGCCAGGGCGGGCAGCGGTCCGAACAGCCAGGCGGTGAGGGCGGCGGCGGCCGTTCTGCCGACCGCTTCCGCCAGTGCTTGGAGGAGGGTGCGCGCGGGTGGCCTGCCGGTCTCCAGCCACAGGCGCAGCCGGTCGAACGACCAGGCGGTGGCCCACCACATGAGCCGGGGCGGCAGCACGTGGGGGCGGTAGTCGTAGGAGGTGAGGAAGCGGACGCCGGCCGCTGTCGGGAGGTAGCGCCAGTAGCCGGCGCCCGCGCGGATCGGGGAGAGCGGGTGGGCGGAGCCGAAGCGGAGCGCTGAGGTGCACGAGCCGTCGGCGGCGTGCCGGTCGCCGGTGTGGACGCCGATGCCGCTGACGCCGAGCGTCGAGTAGCGGAACCGCTGGGCGGTGAGGCGTTCGATGCGGCCGAAGCGCAGGTCCCAGCGCTGGTGCCGGGCCGGGTTCTGGGTGGCCTGCCACAGCGCCTCCAGGTCGGCCTTGATCAGGATCTCGACGTACAGCCGCATGATCCCCCTTTTTGAGCGATCGCTTAAAAGGACTATAGGCATGTTTGAGCGATCGCTCAAGACGCTCGGAACTGTCGGTCGGTTCTGGTACACAGGCGGCATGGGTGTCAGCGTCGATGAGTTCCTGAAGTTGCTGGACGAGCTGCCCGACGTGCGCATGAGCCACGGCGGCGAGTGGGTCGCCCTCAAGGTGCACGACAAGGGCTTCGGCTACCTGTGGGAGGCCACCGAGACCGTCGGGCTCAAGGCGACGATCGAGGAGCAGATCGCGCTGGTCAACGAGCGGCCCGAGGTGTTCGAGGTGCAGTTCACCGCCGGGCGGTTCGGATGGGTGGTGGTGCATCTCGACAAGATCGACGCCGAGGAGTTGTTCGAGCTGATGGCCGAGGCGTGGAGCCTGACCGCGCCCAGGCAGCTCGTGGACGACTTCGAGGCGACCCACCCGATCGGGAAGAAGGTGCAATCCGGGTAATCTCCGACATTGTGACCGCTCTGAACGTCCGGCTGCGGGAGTGGCGTGAGGACGACGCTCCCGTTGTGCTGCGTGCCTTCCAAGCCCCTGACTTGCGTACGCAGGCTCCCTGGCCCGTCGTCACGCTCAAGGACGCGTCCGGGTGGATCGCATCTTGGGCCGGGGTGGGGCATGCCTTCGCCGTGCTGCGGGGGGAGCGGGTCGTCGGGAACGTGGCGGTGACCAAGCTCGACACGCACGGAAATGGGTGGGTGTCGTACTGGGTGGTGCCTGAGGCTCGGGGGCGGGGGGTCGCGGTGGTGGCCACCGAGTTGCTGGCGCGGTGGGCGTTTGGGGAGCTTGGGCTTTATCGGCTGGAGTTGGGGCATCGGACGAACAACCCGGCTTCGTGTCGGGTCGCTACGAAGGCCGGGTTTCTGCCGGAGGGGATTGAGCGGGGCAAGCTCTGTTACGAGGGCGTCCGGTACGACGTGGAGCGGCACGCCCGCCTGGCCACCGACTGACCCCGTGCCCGCGGGTGGGGGCGCGTGCGTTCGGGTGCGGGTGGGCGCTGTGAGGGCACGGGGCACGGGCAGGCGCTGCGGGCGCGCGGCTCGGGCAGGAGGCTCGGGCAGGAGGCTCGGGCGGGAGGCTCGGGCGCGCGCTGCCAGTGTGTAGGTGTGAGGGCGGATCTCGGGCGCGCGCTGCGAGGCGAGCGGCGCTTAGCGCGGGGGCGGTGCGGGCGGGTGGTTCGGGCGCGCTGCGGGTGCGGGTGGCGGGGCGGGTGGGCGTTGGGAGGGGTGGATCGGGTGGGTGGATCGAGGGGTGCGGGAGTGGGGGTGGCTGATCGGGAGGGCCGGTCACCTGGCGTTCCATGCGCACGCTGAACTACCCTGTGGCGGGTGGACAGCGAGAGTCTGGCCGCGGTCGGGCTGTTGGAGGCTCTGAGCCGGGCCTCGGAGATTCTCGCCGAGTTACGCCATCCGTTCCTGAGAAGCGAGCACTTCTCCTATTTCTTTCCCCCAGCGGGCGCCCGCGTCGGCATCACGTTCGTGCTGCCCGACGGCCGGGAGGTCAGGTTCGAGGTCTCCATCGCCGCGTCCGGGAGGGCCTTCCATGTGGAGGGCGGGATTCTGGCGGAGGAGGAGGCGCTGCTGGAGTTGCCCCGGAAGAGCGTGCCGGGCATCGAGGCGGGGTTGACGGCGTTCGAGGACTACGTGGGGGAGGTGGCGGCGCCGGCGCAGCGGTTGATTGAGCAACTGCTGGAAGAAATTGTCTGACAACTAGACGAGCGGTGTCTGGTTGTCTGACAATGGGTCCATGAGGAATGGACCCCTTGCCGTTGTGGCCGCTTCCGTGTTGTGGGGCACCGCAGGCACGGCCGGGTTGCTGGTGTCGGCCGATTCCGTGGCGCTGGCCGCGGCTCGCCTGGTGGTCGGGGGTGCGGCGCTGGCGTTGGTGGCCGGGGCCGGGTTGAAGAGGGCCGTCAAGCCTGGGTTGCTGCTGGGGGCGGTGGCGGTGGCGGCGTACCAGCTGTGCTTCTTTGCGGCCGTCAGTCGTACGGGCGTGGCCATTGGCACGGTGGTCGCGATCGGGAGCGGACCGGTGTTTACCGGGCTGCTGTCTTGGGTGCTGCATGGGCGCAGGCCGACGAGGCGGTGGAGTGCGGCCACCGCGGCGGCCGTTCTCGGGTGTGCGGCGCTGATCGTGGGCGGCGGGGCAGAGGTGGGCGCGGAGGCGGGCACACAGGCGGGCGCTGAGGTGGGCGCGCAGGCGGGCGCTGAGGTGGGCGCGCAGATGGTGGCCGGGGTCGGGCTGGCGTTGCTGGGTGGGCTGCTGTACGCCTTCTACGCCGTCATGGCGGCGCGGGCGATCGGCCAGGGTGGTCAGTCGAACGCGGTGATGGGGGTGATGTTCGGCGGCGCCGCGCTGATCATGGTGCCGGTGCTGGCCGTCAGCGGGGTGGGCTGGATCGGTGAGCCGCGGGCGCTGCTCGCCGTGCTCTACCTCGGGCTCGGCACGACGGCTCTGTCCTACTTCCTGTACGGGCGGGGTCTGCGCACCACGCCCGTGGCCACGGCCGCCACGTTGTCGCTGGCCGAGCCGGCCGTCGCCGCGTTGCTCGGGCTGGTGGTGCTGGGTGAGCGGCTGGCTCCGGTGTCGATCGCCGGGCTGGTGCTGCTGGGGCTGAGCCTGGTGGCGGTGGCCGTACCTGAAAGGCGGCAGGGGCGGGGGCGTACGCCCGAAGGGGAGCGGGCGGCGGGAGAGGGGCGTACGGCGGAAAGGGAGCTAGAGTCGCAGCCGTGACGTTGCCCCTCAGACCCGTCTCCACCGTCGGCGCGCTCGCCGATGCCCTGCGCAGCAGGGTGTTGTCCGGTGAGATCGCGCCCGGTACCGCCCTGCCCGAGCAGGAGATCGCGGCGTCGTACGGCGTCGCCAGGCCGACCGTGCGGGAGGCGTTGGCGAGCCTGGTTCATGAAGGGCTGCTCAGACGTGAGCGGAACCGCAGTGCTTATGTCCCGGAAGTGACGCTTTCGGACCTTGAGGATCTCATGTACGTTCGCCGGCCCCTGGAGGACCTCATGGCGCGGGCCGTGACCGGCAGGAGGGTGCCGGGGGCGGAGGAGGCGCTGCACCGGATGGCCGCGTTGCCGGGGGAGGTGCCGTGGTCGGAGACGGTGGCTGAGCACATGGCGCTGCATCAGGCGCTCGTCGAGGCGGTCGGCAGTCCGCGGCTGGAGCGGTTGTACGGGGTGCTGGCGGCGGAGACGCGGCTGGGACTGGTGCGGTTGCGTGAGGTTTACAAGGACAGGGATGTGCTGGTGGCCGAGCATCGCGAGCTGCTTGACGCCATCGCGAACGGGCCGGAGGAGGCCGCGCGGGCGGCGGTTGCGGCGCATCTGAGCCACTCGTGGGGTGGCGACTCGGCAGCGCATCGGCACCTTTGAGGCGCTCTCGGGCGGTGGCGAGCGCCTTTGGGCCGCTCGTGGGGCGGTGATACGCGCCTTTGGGGCGCTTGTGGGGCGGTGGCTCGGCAGTACATCGGCACCTTTGAGTGCGAACCCTTGCGGGACCGGCCCGTAACTCGCAAGAATCGCGGCCATGCACGGCAATCCGATGCCGGACTCCTACGTGTATGTCACGGAAGAGGGCGTCACTCGTCACTATGCGGACGGTAGCGTCGAGGCCCTCGCCTGGGAGGACGTGGTGGAGGTCCGTGTCGTCACGGAATCCGGGGAAGACGTCCTATATATCCTGCTCGATCGCGACGGCGAGGGCTGTGTCGTGCCGCGTTCGGCCACGGATGCCACGTTTCTCGCCCGCCTGCGTTATCTGCCGGATTTCGACCTCGACCGGCTGACGCTGGCGGCCGACTCCGCGCACGACGGCGTCGTGGTGGTGTGGCGCAGCCCCGACCCGCCTTCGGCGCTGCCGGACCTTGAGTACGACTAGCCGCGCCTGGAGTACGACTAGCCGGACCTGAAGCAGAGGACTGGCTGTCGGATCGCGAGTACGCGACTAACCGCTTCACCATTCGGCAACCTGCCGAAATACCGCAGTAAATCTCACATTCCCTTCGTCAACTGCTGCCACTTGTGGACCGTTCCGTCAAGCCCCCGGGCGGTTCGACAATCGTCCGATTGTGGACATTTGCCGGTATTCCTCATGCTGGAAAGGATCTTTACTCTTTAGTGGGGGCCGCCGCCCTTGATTGTGCGTGGGACTTGTCAACCCATGTGGTTCAAGGAACGTCCAGTTATCGCGGTGCACAGAGTTGTCAGGGTGGTAGCTATGAGGGTGGGGACTGGGGAGTCCGCTGTCGTGCTCCTCGAGGCCGTACCGCGCCGCGCGTCGAGCATCTGGACGCGTGCGTACCTACGGCTCCTGTTATCCGGAGACACGATGTGCGCGCTGCTCGCATGCGTATGCGTGCTGGGCATCCGGCTGATCGCCGGCGCGTACATCCCGCTGGCCGAGTTCCTGCTGGGATTCGGCCTCGTCGTCGCCTGGCCCATCGCGCTGTGGATGGGGGGCGCGTACCGCCAGCGCGCCAACGGCGAGGGAACGGAGGAGTTCAAGGCCGTGCTCAACGGTGGCATAGGACTGATGGCAGCCGTCGCCATCATGGCCTACGCCACGCAGACCGCCATCGCCCGCAGTTTCGTGATGGCGATGCTGCCGCTGGCTCTGCTGGCGGTGCTCTACTACCGCTACCGCATGCGAAAACGACTACACCGGCGCAGAGCGGTGGGCGACTACATGCGCCAGGTGATCGCCGTCGGGCACCGGGAGTCGATACTCGACCTCGTCATGCAGTTCAGGCGCCAGCCGTACCACGGAATGCGGGTGGTGGGAGCCTGCCTTCCCGGCAACGCCATGGACGTCGACCTCGACGGCATCCCGGTGCTGGGCTCGTTCGGCGACGTGGCCATGGTGGTCGAGCGCGAGCGGGCCGACGCGGTGGCCGTGCTGGCCTGCCCCGAGCTGGACGGCGCGGCGCTGCGCCGGCTGGCGTGGAGCCTGGAGACCGCGCGCACCGACCTGTTCGTGGCGCCCGCGCTCCTGGACGTGGCGGGGCCGCGCATCAGCATCAGGCCGGTCGCGGGCATGCCGTTGCTGCACGTGGAGCACCCCGAGTTCGACGGCATGCGGCAGTTCGTGAAGACCGTCTTCGACCGCCTGGTGGCCGGGCTCGCCCTGCTGGGGCTGGCGCTGCCGCTGCTGGGGATCGCGCTGCTGATTCGGCTGAGCAGCCGGGGACCGGCGTTCTTCTACCAGACAAGAGTCGGCAAAGGCGGCAGTGAGTTCCGTCTGGTGAAATTTCGGACCATGGTGGTCGATGCCGAACGACTCAAGGGCGCACTGCTCGAATCAAACGAGTTCGACGGGGTGCTCTTCAAGATTAGGAACGATCCAAGGATCACCAGGGTAGGCGCTTTCCTGCGGAAATACTCGCTCGACGAGCTCCCCCAGCTGCTGAACGTCCTGCGCGGCGAGATGTCCCTCGTCGGCCCGCGCCCGCCGCTGCCGGAGGAGGTCGCCGAGTACGGCACCGACGTCCGGCGCCGCCTGGTGGTCAAACCGGGCATGACCGGCCTGTGGCAGGTCAGCGGGCGCTCCGACCTGACGTGGGAGGAGTCCGTACGCCTGGACCTGCGGTACGTGGAGAACTGGTCGCTCATCCTCGACCTGCAGATCCTGTGGAAGACCTGGTCCGTCGTCACCCGTGGAGAAGGGGCGTACTAGCGGTGAAGGCACTCGTGCTCGCCGGAGGGTCGGGCACCCGGTTGCGTCCCATCACGCACACCTCGGCCAAGCAACTGGTCCCCGTCGCCAACAAGCCGGTGCTGTTCTACGGCTTGGAGGCCATCGCACAGGCGGGGGTCCAGGAGCTCGGCCTGGTGGTGGGGGACACGCACGCGGAGATCGAGGCGGCCGTGGGCGACGGCTCGGCGTTCGGGCTGCAGGTGACGTACCTGCGCCAGCAGGCGCCGCTCGGGCTGGCCCACGGCGTGCTGATCGCCCGCGACTACCTGGGTGACGACGACTTCGTCATGTACCTGGGCGACAACTTCGTGGTGGGCGGCATCAGCGGCCTGGTCGACCGGTTCGCCAGGGAACGGCCAGCCGCCCAGATCATGCTGACCAGGGTCGGCGACCCGCGCCAGTTCGGCGTGGCCGAGCTGGACGCGGGAGGCCGCGTGATCGGGCTGGAGGAGAAACCCGAGCGGCCCAAGAGCGACCTTGCGCTGGTCGGCGTGTACCTGTTCAGCCCGGCCATCCACGCGGCGGTCGCGGAGCTGAAACCGTCGTGGCGGGGTGAGCTGGAGATCACCGACGCGATCCAGTGGCTGATCGAGTCGGGGCAGCGCGTCGAGTCCTCGGTGATCTCCGGTTACTGGAAGGACACCGGCAACGTCACCGACATGCTGGAGGTCAACCGGCTCGTGCTGGAGTCGGTCGAGCCCAGGACCGACGGGCGGGTGGACGCGGCCAGCGAGCTGATCGGCCGCGTCGCGATCGAGCCGGGCGCGGTCGTCGAACGCTCGCGCGTGGTCGGCCCGGCGATCATCGGCTCGGGCGCCCGCATCCAGGACAGCTACGTCGGCCCGTACACCTCGATCGGCGCCTCCTGCACCGTCACCGGCAGCGAGATCGAGTACTCGATCGTGCTGCCCCGGGCCTCCATCGCCGGCGTGGGCCGCATCGAGTCGTCGCTGATCGGCCACGACGTCGAGGTCACCTCGGCACCCAACACGCCCAAAGCCCACCGTCTCGTACTGGGCGATCACAGCAAGGTACAGATCAGTTCATGACCAGAATCCTGGTGACGGGTGGTGCGGGATTCATCGGCTCCCACTTCGTCCGGAACCTCCATGACGGGTACGTGACCGTCCTCGACAAGCTGACCTACGCCGGCAACCGCGCCAACCTGGACGGGACGCGGCACGAGTTCGTGCACGGGGACATCTGCGACGCCGAGCTGCTCGCGCGGGTCGTCCCCGGTCACGACCTGGTGGTCAACTTCGCCGCCGAGTCCCACGTGGACCGGTCGATCGCGGGCGCCGCCGAGTTCATGCGCAGCAACGCGCTGGGCACCCAGACGCTGCTGCAGGCGTGCCTGGACGCCGGGGTGCCGAAAGTGGTGCAGGTCTCGACCGACGAGGTGTACGGCTCGATCGACATCGGCTCGTGGGACGAGTCGGCGCCGGTCCGGCCGCGCTCGCCGTACGCGGCGTCGAAGGCGAGCGGCGACCTGATCGCCCGCGCCTACGCGATCACGTACGGGCTGAACGTGTCGATCACCCGCTGCGGCAACAACTACGGGCCCCGGCAGTACCCGGAGAAGCTCATCCCGCTGTTCGTCACCAACCTGCTGCGCGGCAGGAAGGTGCCGCTCTACGGGGACGGCGGCAACGTGCGCGACTGGATCCACGTCGAGGACCACTGCGCGGGCATCCGTCTGGTCGCCGAGAAGGGCGAGCCGGGCGAGATCTACCACATCGCGGGCACGGCCGAGCTGACCAACAAGGAGCTCACCACGCGCCTGCTCGAAGCCTGCGGCAGGGACTGGGACAGCGTCGTGTACGTGGCCGATCGCAAGGGCCACGACCGCAGGTACTCGCTGGACGACTCGAAGCTGCGGGCGCTCGGCTACCGGCCGGAGGTGCCGTTCGACCAGGGGCTCAAGGACACCGTCCGCTGGTACGCCGCGCATCGTGACTGGTGGAGTCGTTGATCACCCACTTAGGCCGGGAGGCCGCATGAGGTGGCTCATCACGGGGGCGGGCGGCATGCTGGCCGCCGACGTCCTCGACAGGACCGCGCTGACGGGCGAGCCGGTGCTCGCGCTCGGCCGGGCCGAGCTGGACGTGTGCGACAGGCGGGCGGTGCACGACTTCGTCGCCGCCTACCGGCCCAGGGCCGTGCTGAACTGCGCGGCCTGGACCGCCGTGGACGACGCCGAGGCGCACGAGACGGAGGCGCTGGCGGTCAACGGGCACGCGCCGCGCTGGCTGGCCGAGGCGTGCGACCGCGTCGGGGCGCGGCTGGTGCACGTCTCCACCGACTACGTCTTCGACGGGGCGGCGGGCCCGCCCCACACCGAGGACGCGCCGACCGGGCCGGTGAACGCCTACGGGCGCACCAAGCTGGCGGGCGAGCAGGCGGTGCTGGAGCACGGCCACTACGTGGTGCGCACCGCCTGGCTGTACGGCGCGCACGGCGCGAACTTCGCCACCACCATGATCAGGCTGGCGGGGGAGCGGCCGACGCTCGACGTGGTGGACGACCAGCACGGCCAGCCCACCTGGAGCGCTGACCTGGCCGACTACCTCGTCCGGCTGGCGCAGTCGGATCTGCCGCCCGGGGTCTACCACGGGACGAGCGCGGGTGAGACGACCTGGTGCGGGTTCGCCAGGGAGATCTTCACGCTGCTCGGCGAGGATCCTGAGCGGGTGCGGCCGGTGCCGACCTCGGCGTTCCCGCGCCCGGCCCGGCGGCCGGTCAACAGCGTGCTGGCGCACACCCGGTGGGAGCCGATCCGGCACTGGCGCACGGCGCTGCACGCGGCGTGGCCCGTCCTGGCGAGGAGCCGCCAATGCAGCGTCGCGTGAAGCAGCGTCCTGGCGAGGAGCCGCCCATGCGGTGTCGCGTACAGCAGCGTTCTGGCGAGGAGCCGTCAGCGCCGCGTCTCGTAGAACTCCTGGCACGCCTGGTAGTCGGGCAGCAGTCCGGCCCTCAGCGCCTCGTCCAGGGTGGGCGCCTTGGCGTCCTTCTCCGACAGCACGGGCTCGACGTCGGCCGGCCAGCCGATCCCGAGTGCCGGATCGAGCGGATGCACCCCGTGCTCACGAGCCGGCGCGTACGGCTCGGAGCACAGGTACATCACGGTGGCCCGTTCGGTGAGCGCCATGAACCCGTGCCCGAGCCCCTCGGCGACCAGCACGGCGCTCCTGGTCACGTCGTCCAGGACCACGCTCTGCGACCGGCCGAAGGTGGGCGAGCCGGTGCGCAGGTCGACGACGACGTCCATGACGCTGCCGGACAGGCACATCACGTACTTGGCCTGTCCTGGTGGCACGTCGGCGAAGTGCACGCCGCGCAGCACGCCGCGGGCCGAGACGGAGCAGTTGACCTGCGCCAGGTCGAAGCGCCGGCCGGGCAGGTCGGCGGCGCGGAAGGCCTCGTAGAACGAGCCGCGGGGATCGGAGTGGACAGGCGGCGTGTGGCGCCAGACGCCATCGATGCCGAGGGGATCCATGGGCTGACAGTAACGAGATCACCGGCCTTCGCGAAATATCAATCTCTTGGAGCGTGCGAATGATGACTTGCCGGTTATGCGGTTCGGGCGATCTCACCGGCGTGGTGGACCTGGGGGCGACGCCGCCCTGCGAGCGGATCCTCACGGCCGGGCAGCTCGACGAGCCCGAGGTGACCTACCCGCTGCACCTGCGCGTGTGCACGTCGTGCTGGCTCGCGCAGATCCCGCCGTTGATCACTCCGGAGGAGACGTTCACGGACTACGCCTACTTCTCCTCCTACTCGGCCTCCTGGGTGGAGCACGCCCGCGCGTTCGTGGCGGAGCTCGACCTGCGGCCGGGGTCGTTCGTGGTGGAGGTGGCCAGCAACGACGGCTACCTGCTGCGGCACGTGGTGGAGCGCGGGGTGCGCTGCCTGGGCATCGAGCCGTCGGTGAACGTCGGCCAGGCCGCCAGGGAGCGCGGCGTGCCCACGGTGACGGCGTTCCTGACGCCGCAGAGCGCGCAGGCGGTCGTGGCGGAGCACGGCAAGGCCGACTACGTGGTGGCCAACAACGTCTACGCGCACATCCCCGACGTGATCGGCTTCACGCAGGGGCTGCGCACGCTGGTCGCCGACCACGGGCGGGTCTCGATCGAGGTGCAGCACCTGCTGACGCTGATGCAGCTCAACCAGTACGACACGATCTACCACGAGCACTTCCAGTACTACACGGTCGCCTCCGCGCAGCGGGCGCTGGCGAGCGGCGGGCTGACGCTGGTGGACGTGGAGCTGCTGACCACGCACGGCGGCTCGATCCGGCTCTGGGCGGCGCCGTCCGGCGTCCCGTCGCAGCGGGTGTCGGACGTGCTGGCGATGGAGAAGGCGGCCGGGCTGCACGAGCTCTCCGGCTACATCGACTTCACGGAGCGGGTCGCCAAGGTCCGCCGCGACCTGCTGAGCTTCCTGGTCAACGCCGTCGAGGAGGGCAGCACGGTGGTCGGGTACGGGGCGCCGGGCAAGGGCAACACGCTGCTCAACCACTGTGGTGTGCGGCCCGACCTGCTGCCGTACACGGTGGATCGCAACCCGTACAAGCACGGCAAGTTCACCCCCGGCGCGCGGATCCCGATCTTCGCGCCCGAGCGCATCGCCGCCGACAAGCCGGACTACGTGCTGGTGCTGCCGTGGAACCTGCGCGACGAGCTGATCGACCAGCTCTCCTACATCCGCGACTGGGGCGGCCGGTTGGTCTTCCCCATTCCTGCCTTGGAGGTCGTGTGAAGGTCGTCCTGTTCTGCGGGGGTTACGGCACCCGCATGCGTACGGGCGCCGCCGGCGACGCCCCGAAGCCCATGCAGCTCGTCGGCCCCAGGCCGCTGATCTGGCATGTCATGCGCTACTACGCGCACTTCGGGCACAAGGAGTTCGTGCTCTGCCTCGGCTACGGGGCCGAGCAGATCAAGGACTTCTTCCTGCGGTACGAGGAGACCGCGTCCAACGACTTCGTGCTGCGCGGCGGCGACGTCGAACTGCTGGCCACCGACATCTCCGACTGGACGATCTCGTTCATCCACACCGGCGTCGAGTCGTCGATCGGGGAGCGGCTGCGCCGGGTGCGCGACCACCTCCAGGGTGAGGAGATGTTCCTGGCGAACTACGCGGACGTGCTCACGGACGCGCCGCTGCCGGAGATCATCGGCAGGTTCGAGAAGTCGGACGCCGGCGGCGCGCTGATGGCCGTGCCGCCGCCGGGGACCTTCCACTGCGTAGAGATCGCCGAGGACGGCCTGGTCGGCCAGATCACCGCCGTCACCGAGATGCCGCTGTGGGTGAACGGGGGATATTTCGTCTTACGTCAGGAGATCTTCGATCACATTCCGGAGAACGGCGACCTCCTCGTGGACGGCTGCAAGGAGCTGGCCAAACGCGGGCGGCTGATGGCCTACCCCTACCGCGGCTACTGGCGGCCCACCGACACCGTCAACCAGCGCATGGACCTCGATCGGGCCTACTCCCGCGGCGACCGCCCCTGGGCCCTGTGGGAGCGCGTGTGAACCGGCTCTACCCCAGCAGCCTGAGCCGCGTCGCCCTGCTCGCCGCGCACTGCGACGACCTGGCGATCGGCGCGGGCGGCGCCCTCCTGGTGATGTGCACCGCGCACCCGGGCCTCCAGGTGGACGCGCTGGTGCTGTCAGGCGGCGGGACCGTGCGCGAGGAGGAGGAGCGCAACGCGCTGGCCGCCTTCTGCCCGGGCGCGGACCTGCGGGTGACCGTGGCCAAGGTGCCCGACGGCCGGCTGCCCGCGCACTGGGACGAGGCCAAGAACGCGGTCGAGGAGCTGCGGATGCGTACCGAGCCCGACCTGATCCTGGCGCCGCAGGCCGGAGACGCGCACCAGGACCACCGGGGGCTGGCGCGGATGGTGCCCACCGCGTTCCGCGACCACCTCACGCTCGGCTACGAGATCCTCAAGTGGGACGGCGACCTCGGCCGGCCCAACGCGTACCAGCCGCTCGACCTGGCGCTGGCCGAGCGCAAGGTCTCCCTGCTCTGGGAGCACTACCCCTCCCAGCGGCACCGCCCCTGGTTCGACAGGGAGGCGTTCCTCGGGCTGGCCAGGATCCGCGGCATCGAGTGTCACGCACGCTACGCGGAGGCCTTCTACCTGCACAAACTCGCTCTAGATCTAGCTGGAGGCTGATCGACATGCGTGTCTTGCTCACGGGGCACCAGGGCTATCTGGGCACGGTCATGGCACCCGTGCTCGCCGAGGCCGGCCACGAGGTGGTGGGCCTGGACTCGGGGCTGTTCGCCGAGTGCGTGCTCGGCCCGATGCCGGACGACCCGCCGGGGCACCGGGTGGACCTGCGCGACGTGCCGGCGAGCCTGCTCGAAGGCTTCGACGCGGTGATCCACCTGGCCGCGCTCTCCAACGACCCGCTCGGCGCGCTCGCGCCCGAGCTGACCTACGACATCAACCACCACGCCTCCGTACGGCTGGCCAGGCTGGCCAGGGAGGCGGGCGTGCGCCGCTTCCTGTACGCCTCCACCTGCTCGGTCTACGGCGCGTCGGGCGGTGACGACCTGCTCGACGAGGACGCCCCGCTGCGGCCCGTCACCCCGTACGCCGAGTCGAAGGTGCGCGTCGAGGACGAGCTGGTCGAGCTGGCCGGCGACGGCTTCACCCCGGTGTTCCTGCGCAACGCGACCGCGTTCGGGTTCTCGCCCCGGCTGCGGGCCGACATCGTGCTGAACAACCTGGTCGGCCACGCCCACCTGACCGGCCAGGTCCGCGTGCTGTCGGACGGCACCCCGTGGCGGCCCCTGGTGCACGTGGCCGACATCGCCGACGCGTTCCTGGCCGCGCTGACCGCGCCGCGCGAGGCCGTGCACGCCAGGGCGTTCAACGTGGGCGGCGAGCTGAACAACCTGACCGTGGCCGAGATCGCCGAGCACGTGGTGGAGGCGGTGCCCGGCTCGGAGCTGCTGATCACCGGCGAGACTGGCGCCGACCCGCGCTCCTACCGGGTCTCCTTCTCGCGCATCCGCGAGGCGCTGCCCGGCTACCACGCCCGCTGGACGGTGAAGGCGGGCGCCGTCGAGCTGGCCGACGCCTACCGCTACCACGGCCTGACCGGCGAGGACTTCCGCCAGCGCTTCACCCGGCTGGCGTGGCTGGCCGACCGCCGCACCGCAGGGACCGTCTCCGAGGAGTTGCGCACGTGACCGGGGAGGAGATGCACGCCCTGGTGGAGCGGCTCTACCCGCTGTGCCGCTCCATCACGGGCGACGGCGTGCGCGCCACGCTGGACGTCGTCGGCGAGCTGCTGGACCTGGCGGTGCACGAGGTGCCGACCGGGACCCAGGTGCTCGACTGGACGATCCCCAGGGAGTGGAACATCCGCGACGCCTGGATCAAGAACCCGGCGGACGAGCGGGTGGTGGACTTCCGGCGCTCGAACCTGCACGTCGTGGGCTACAGCGTGCCGGTCTCGGCGACCATGACGTTGGACGAGCTTCGGCCGCACCTGCACACGCTGCCGGAGCAGCCGGGCCTGGTGCCCTACCGGACCTCGTACTACGCCGAGACGTGGGGGTTCTGCCTGAGCCACGACACGCTCGGCGCGATGGGCGAGGGGCCGTTCGAGGTGGTGATCGACTCGACGCTGGCCGACGGGCACCTGACGTACGCCGAGCACGTCGTGCCGGGCAGCAGCGAGGACGAGGTGCTCATCTCGTGCCACGTCTGCCACCCGTCGCTGGCCAACGACAACCTGGCCGGCGTCGCGGTGGCCACGGCGCTGGCCCGCAGGCTCAAGGAGCCGCGCCACACCTACCGGTTCGTGTTCGCGCCGGGCACGATCGGCGCGATCACCTGGCTGGCGCGCAACCGCGAGCGCACCGGGCGGATCAAGCACGGGCTCACGCTGGCGTGCGCCGGTGACCGGGGCGCGCTGACGTACAAGCGCAGCAGGCGCGGCGACGCGCCCATCGACCGGGCGATGGCGATCGTGCTGCGCGACAAGCCGCACACGATCGTGGATTTCTCCCCGTACGGGTACGACGAGCGGCAGTACTGCTCGCCGGGCTTCGACCTGCCGGTCGGCAGCCTGACCAGGACCCCGTACGCGGGCTACCCCGAGTACCACACCTCGGGAGACGACCTGGGCTTCGTCTCCCCGCAGGCCATGGCCGACACACTGGAGACGCTGTGGTCGGCGGTGGAGGTGCTGGAGCACGACGGCCGTTACCAGAACCTGAGCCCGTACGGCGAGCCGCAGCTCGGCAGGCGCGGCCTGTACGGAACTCTCGGTGGCCGGAGTGACACGAAACAAGCGCAAATGGCGATGTTATGGGTGTTGAACCTGTCGGACGGTGAGCACAGCCTGCTGGACGTGGCCGGCCGATCGGGCCTGCCCTTCAGCGCGGTCGCCGAGGCGGGCGCCGCCCTGGAGGGCGCGGGTCTGCTCAAAGGGGTGGGAGAGGGCGCATGAACCTGCGGGTGGGGGACCTCGTCGAGGTGCGGAGCGCGGCGGAGATCCTGGCCACACTGGATGAGCGGGGCGAGCTGGAGAGCCTGCCGTTCATGCCGGAGATGCTGGCCTACTGCGGCCGGCGGCTGACCGTGCACAAGGTCGCGCACAAGCTGTGCGACACCATCAGCCGCAGCGGAATGCGGCGGATGGACAGCGCGGTGCACCTGACCGGCGCGCGGTGCGACGGCGGCGGGCACGGCGGCTGCCAGACGGCCTGCTCGCTCTACTGGAAGGAGGCCTGGCTCAAACGGGTCGAGCCCGGCGAGCCGCCGGCCCGCCAGATCCCGGAGGAGCGGTTACTCAAGCTGCTCGACGCCAACACCCGCAAGGGCCCCGACGGCTACTCCTGCCAGGCCACCGAGCTGCTGCGGGCCGCGCCGACCTGCCTGCCGTTCCGCGACCTGGGCCAGTACGTCACGGACGTGCGCAGCGGCAACGTGGGCGTCGGCCAGAGCGTGCGCACCTTCCTGGTCGGATTGTTCAACCGCTTCCAGGGCGTCAGCAGGAAGGTGCTGCCGCGCCGCCTGTGGATCAAGCGCGGGCTGCGCTGGGGCTTCATCGAGGGCAGGGCAGGCAAGAAGACGCCGACGGCCACGCTGGACCTCAAGCCGGGCGAGCTGGTCAGGATCAAGTCCAAGGAGGAGATCCTCGACACGCTCAACGACGACCTGCTCAACCGCGGGATGGGCTTCGAGGAGGAGATGGCCCGCTACTGCGGCAGGACCGCGCGCGTACGGGCCAGGGTCGATCGCTGCCTGGATGAGAAGACCGGGCGGATGCTGACCATGAAGAGCCCGTGCATCATCCTCGACGACCTCGTCTGCGAAGGCGTCTACAACGCCAACTGCCCGCGCGAGTTCGTGCCGTTCTGGCGGGAGATCTGGCTGGAGAGGGTCGAGACTTCGTGAGTGAGGTCGGCGACATCGGCCGCAAGGCCGGTCGCGGACTGCGCTGGAGCCTGCTGGGCAACCTGGTGATGAAGGCGGGCTCGTTCGTGATGAGCCTCATCCTGGCCAGGCTGCTGGTGCCGGAGGACTTCGGCGTGTTCGCGATCGCGCTGGCGGCCACCCAGTTCGTCATCTACATCAACGACGCCGGGGTGATCGCGGCGACCGTGCAGTGGCGGGGCAGGCTGGAGGAGATCGCGCCCACGGCGACCGTCGTCGCCATCCTGTCGAGCTTCGCCTTGTACGCGCTGTTCTGGGTGATCGCGCCGTTCTACGCGCGGCTGGCCGGGAGCGAGGACGCCACCTGGGTGATCCGCATCCTGATGGCCACCAACGTCGTCTACGGGCTGACCGCGGTGCGCAGCGCCGCGCTCATGCGCCGGTTCGAGCAGGACAAGCTGGCCTGGGCCAACCTCGCGGGGTTCGTCGTCAACGCCTCCGTCTCCATCACCCTGGCCGCGAACGCCGCCGGGGCCTACAGCTTCGCCTGGGGGCAGCTCGCCGGCGGCGTGGTCACGGGCGTGCTGGTGGTGCTGCTGGCGCGGATCAGGATCCGGCTCGGCTTCGAGCGCGCGCAGGCCGCGCGGCTGCTGCGCTTCGGCCTGCCGCTGTGCGTCAGCCTCGGCATCGAGGGCCTGCTGCTCAACGTGGACTCGGTCATCGTCGGCGACGTGCTCGGCCCCGTCTGGCTCGGCTTCTACCTGCTCGCCTTCAACATCTCGAGCTGGGTGCCGGGCCTGATCGGCACCGCCATCCGCTACGTCGCGCTGCCCAGCTTCTCGCGCCTGGCCGAGGAGGGCGGCCAGGCCATGCGGGAGGGCGTGCGGCAGGCCGTCCCGCTGCTGGCCGGCATGGTGCTGCCGATCGCGGTGCTGATGGGCACGCTCGCCCCCTCGGTCGTGGAGTTCCTGTACGGCGCCAACTGGCTGCCCGCCGCCCAGGTGCTGCGCTTCCTGGCGGTCGTGATGGCGGTGCGCATGCTGACGCTGCTCATCACCGACATCCTGGCCGCGCTCGGCAGGACGAAGGCCACCATGTGGGTGAACCTCTGCTGGGCCGTCGCGCTGATCCCGGCGCTGCTGGTGGGCGCCCGCTACGACGGCATCCAGGGCGCCGCCGTGGCGCACGCGATCGTCGCCGTCGTGGTGGCGCTGCCGCTGCTGGGCGTGGCCCTGCACCGCTCCGGCGTGTCCGTGGGGCTGGTCGGTGCCGGGCTGGCCAGGCCGCTGCTCGGCGCGGCGGCGGCGGGCCTGGTCATGGCCGGGCTCGCCAGGGTGATCGACGGCGCCTTCATCGAGCTCTGCGTGGCGGGCGGCGCCGGGCTGCTGCTGTTCGTGCTCATCGTGGTGCCGCGCGCGGTGCTGAAGCGACTCGTACGCCAAGGGAGGGCGCATGCACGACCGTGAGCTGGTTTCGATCGCGCTGCCGGTGCGCAACGGGGCCGATCGCCTGGAGGCCGTGGTCAGGTCGGTGCTGGCACAGGACCATCCGCACCTCGAGCTGGTCATCTCCGACAACGCCTCCACGGACGGCACCGAGGAGCTGTGCCGCGACCTGGCGGCGGACGACCCCAGGATCGTCTACCACCGGCACGCGGAGAACGTCGGCCTGCTCGGCAACTTCCAGCACGCGGCCCGCGTCTCCAAGGGCGCGTACGTGCGCTGGATCGGCGACGACGACCGGCTGGAGCCCGCTTGCGTCTCGACGGCCCTGGCCGCCTTCGCCGCGGACGAGCGGCTGATCCTGGTGACCAACCAGGTCTCCTACACCGGCTCCAGCGGCACGGTCAGCACGGTGTCGTACACGGGCACCGAGTTGGGCTCCGACGACCCTGTCGAGCGCTTCGCCGAGATGCTCAGGCTGCTCAACGAGAGCCCGTACCTGATCGACCCGCTCTACGGCCTGTTACGGCGCGGGCCCGCGACCGGCATCCAGCGGCGGAACATGCTGCGTGAGGACGAGGTGTTCGCGGCCAAGCTGGCCCTGGCGGGGCCGTGGGGGCACGTCCCCCAGGTGCTCTCGCACCGCAACTGGCGGATGGAGCGGATCGGCCGCATCGCCCGCCGCCTCGACGTGCCCGCCTGGCAGTCCCACCTGGCCAACACACTTCAGTGCAGGGAGCTGCTGCGATGGGTGCGCGACGCCGACCTGACCGAGGACCAGCGGCGGCGGGCGCGTACCGAGGTGATGCGCATGTACGCGCGGCGCCAGCGGCGCACGCTCGCCCACCGCAGCCGCAAACTGCTGGCTCTGGTCCGCCTGGTGTAACACCTCCGATGAGCAGAGCGATTTCCCGTTTGCATCGGTACAAAAGTCGACGGGGGCGGAAATAGTGCGCTTCTGGAAGACCATCCTTGGTCTGGCCCGGAAGAGGTTCGTGGGGCCGCCTGTCGCCGTCGCGGCCATCGGCTTGGCGCTGGCGGCGTACTTCCTGATGCCGAGCAGCTACGTCTCCACCGCCTCCATGGTGCTCACCGTGCCCGCCACGGGCGGCACGCTGGAGACGGAGCCGGCCAGCAAACCCGGCCTGACCAACCCGTTGCTGCAGTTCAACGACGCGTTGCGGACCACCGCCGGCATCCTGATCCTGGCCACCAACAGGGCCGACGTCTACAAGGAGGTCGGCGCGCCGGACGGCGGGCCGGTCACCGTGACGATCAACGACGGCCGTACCAACCCCGACCTGCTGAGCATCAGCACCAACGGGCCCTTCATCTACGTCGAGGTGGAGGGCGACGACCCCGCCGCCGTGCGGGAGGTCATGCGCAAGGCGCAGCAGCGGGTGCGGCTGGAGCTGGGCAGGCGGCAGACGGAGCTGGACGCGCCGATCAGCACGCACATCGGGATCATGGACGTGATGCCGCCCTCTGGCCCCAGGGCCGTGGTCAGCGACCGCCTCATGCTCGCCGGCTTCGGCGGCGTGTTCGGCCTGATCGCCGGGATCGGCGTGGCGTACGGCGTCCAGCGGGTGCGCTGGTCCCGCGCCCCCGCCGCGCAGGAGACCGTGCCCGAGCCCGAGCCGGAGGAGCCGGAGGTCTGGGCCGAGGTGGTCGCCGAGCAGCCGGGGACGGACGCCGAGGCCGGGGACAAGCTCAACGGCTCACGGCCGCACGCCCCCTCGACCGTCTCGGGCTTCCCCATGACGGTCGACGAACTGGAGACCGAGCAGACGGGACCGATCCAAGTGATCAAGGATGAACCGGCCCCGGACACCGGGAAGGGCGACGACGGCGACGGTCAGCTCGACTCGACGACCTGAGCGCACCTCTTGATGGCGGCCTGCCTGGCCGCCATCGGGGTGTGCGACTTGGCGGAGATCATCATGCCGACCGCGTCTTGCGGCAGCCGGTCGGCGAAGGCGATCGCCTGGGCCTCGTCCCACGGCTCGTGGTTGTAGCTCAGATGGCAGATCGAGGTGTTGATCGGCGGGTCGGCCTTCAGCACCTCGTCCACGAAGACGCCGTACAGGATGAACTCCGAGACGTGCAGCTGGGAGTTGAACACGTCGAGCCAGTCGCGGCCCGTCACCTGCGTGATCCGCCGCTGCATGGCCCGGACGATCTCCGGGTCCCAGAACGTCAGCGCTGTCACGTAGTCGGGCAGCGGCGGTGGCGGCGCGGCGGGCAGGCCGAGCAGGTCGCGGGCCACCTGGTGCCAGATGACGTGCCGTTTCATCTCGGCCGTCACGCCGTTCTCCAGCCGGTACAGGCACAGCCTGCCGTCCCTGCTGAAGGACTCGGCGCTGGTGGGGCGGACGAGCACGGCGTCGGAGTCCACGATGAGCATGGCGTCGGCGTCGATCAGGCCCGCCGAGGCGATCTTCACGGTCTGCTGCATCACCCAGCCGCGCAGCGGCGGCCACGGGCGGCGGTAGTTGACGTACAGGTCGGCGCCCGGCATCCGCAGGTACCTGCGGGGCAGCAGCTCCGAGCGCACCCACACGTGGCAGCGGGGCCCCTCGAACCCGGCGAACGCCGCGCGGTCGCCCGGCGGCACGAAGACGTGGTGGATGGTGTCCTCGGAGGTGTTGTCGAGGACGGATCGGTGCAACTGGGCGAACAGGTCGGCGTCTTGGGTGTAGGAGGGCGTGATGACCGCCAGCTTGCTCACGGATGACTCCCGTCGGGTCCGGTGATCTGGGAGCATCGCTCGATCGCCGCCGACCTGGCCGGCATGGGCGTCCCCGACTTGGCCGAGATCATCATTCCCACCGCGTCGGGAGGTAACAGGTCGGCGAAGGCGATGGCTCCGGCAGGGTCGAGTGGGGTGCGATCCCAGCGGCTGTGGCAGATCGCGGGGTTGACCGGAGGGGCGGCCCCGAGCACCTCGTCCACGAACACGCCGTAGACGATGAACTCCGAGACCTGGAGGTAGGAGGTGAAGGCGGACAGCCAGTCGCGCCCCGTCGCCTCGGTGATCCGCCGCTGCATCTCGCGGACGACCGCCGGATCCCAGCAGGCCAGCGAGCTGACGTAGTCGGGCAGGGGCAGCGGCGCGGACACCGGCAGGCCCAGCAGTTCGCGGGCCACCCGGTGCCAGGTGACGTGGTCGGTCATCAGCTCGTGCACGCCGTCGTCCATCCGGAACATGCACACCTGGCCGTCCTGGATGAACAGGTCGGGCACCGCCTCGCGGACCAGCACCACGTCGGAGTCGGCGACGAGCACCACCTTCGCGTCGAGCAGCGCCGTCACCGCGACCTTCACGGCCTGCTGCGCCACCCAGCCGCGCAGCGGCGGCCAGGGCCGCCTGGGATCGATCCACACGCCGGCGAGCGGCATCCGGAAGATCCGGCGGGGCAGGATCTCGGCGTAGGTCCAGATCCTGCAGCGGGGGCCCGCATATCGGGCGAACAGGCGGTGGTCGGAGTCGGGTACGACCACGTGGTGCACCGTGTCGTCGGAGGTGTGGGCGAGCACGGATCGGTGCAGGTCGGCGAAGAGCTCGGCGTCAGGGGCGTACGTGGGCGTGACGACGGCCAGTGCGCTCATGAAAGAAATCTCCGTCCCCCCGCCGGTGAATGGCGGCCCCTCGTACTCCATATCGCCCCGCGATGGGTGGTGTTACAGGGATTTGTGTAACGCTCCATCACCATCGCGCGACATGCATGAGGCGGAACTCGCGAGGGAGGGCGCGTGGACTTCTGGGGGACCATCCTCGTCCTGCTGCGGCGCTGGTACGTCGCCCTGCCCGCCTTCCTCGCGGCACTCGGGGCGGCCTTCTACTCCTACTCCACGATCCCGGTCACCTACACCACGACGGCCGTGCTCGTGCTCACCGCGCCGACCAGCGGCGGCGTCCTGCCGCCCGACCCCGACCAGCCCATCCCCAAGGTCAACCCGCTGCTCAACTTCGACCACGGGCTCGACGTGGCCTCCTCCATCCTGATCAGCGTGATGAGCACGCCGGACATGGTGGCCGCGATGGGCGTCACGAGCGGCGGGCCCACCACGTACGCCGTCACGAACGGCACCAACAACCTGGAGTCGCTGGCCACCGGGCCGCTGGTGTTCGTCGAGGGGGAGAGCCAGACGCCTGACGAGGCCACGCGGATCGCGCGCAAGGCCATCGACCGGATCGAGCAGGAGCTGGACCAGCGGCAGCGGCAGGTGCAGGCGCCGAAGGGCACGTACATCACGATCAGCGAGGCGGTGCCGCCGACCACGCCCGCCCCCCAGCAGGGCAGGAAGCTGCGCTCCGCCGCGTCGGCGCTCGGCCTGGGGGTGATCGCCTCGCTGTGCGCCTCGTTCGCCGCGGAGAGCCTCTCAGGGCCGCTGAGCGGAGCCGTCGCGCGCCTGCGCCGGCGCGGGGACCGGCCCGCGGAGGCGCGGGAACGGATCTCCGAGAAGACGGGGGTCTAGCCGGTGGCCGCCACAGGCACGGGCACGCTCACGGGAGCAGGCGCGCCGCCGCTGCCCGGCCGCGCCGACGGGGCCACGGTCGCCGCGATCTTCGCGGCGGTGCTGCTGATCGTGCCCGCCCGGCTGGTGCTCAAGGGGCTGCCGCTCTCGCTCACCCCGGCCAACGTGGTCAGCCTCGGCGCGGCGGTGCTGTGGCTGTGCGCCCAGTTCACGCTCACGCTCGGCGCCGCCAAAGGGCGTAACCCCGTGCGGACGGCGCTGTTCGCCTACTTCACCGCGATGGTGGCCACCTACGGGTTCTCCACCTGGGGCTACATGGACTCCGACGAGCTGAACCTGAGCGATCACGCGTTCGTGCTGGTGATCGCCCTGGTCGGCATCGCGCTGGCGGTCTGCGACGGGGTGCGCGACCGGCGGCGGCTGGACTTCCTGCTGCAGACGCTGGTGGTCGGTGGCGCGGTGATCTCCGTGATCGGCGCCTTCCAGTTCCTGCTCTCCATCGACCTGACCAGGTTCCTGGAGCTGCCGATCCTGCGCTACAGCAGCGAGGGCGACTCGTTCGTGCTGGAACGGGCCGACCTGCGCCGGGTGGCCGCGACCACCGGCCATCCCATCGAGTTCGGCGTCACCTGCGCCATCCTGCTGCCGCTGGCCGCGCACTACGCCACCCAGGCGCGCATGCGGGCCGAGCCCGCGCTGCGCTGGTGGGTGTGCACGGGGCTGATCGGGTGCGGCCTGATGTTCTCCGTGTCGCGCTCGGCCATGCTGAGCCTGGCCGTGGTGGGCGCCGTGCTGTTCACGGGCTGGTCATGGCGCCGCAGGGGATACACACTGCTGATCGCCGCCGTGTTCCTGGTCGTGATCAGGATCACGGTGCCGGGCCTGCTCGGGGCGATCACCGGGCTCTTCTCCAACATCGGCCACGACGAGAGCGTCCAGTACCGCACGCACGACTACGCCGTCGCCGCGCAGGAGATCGGCCGGCACTTCTGGCTGGGCCGCGGCCTGGGCACCTGGTACGCCCCCAAACACCAGATCTTCGACAATCAGTACATCCTGTCCATGGTCGAGACCGGCCTGTTCGGCACCGTCGCGTTCGGCTCCATCTTCGCGGTGGCCTGCTACGCCGCGCTGCGCGCCAGGCACCTCAGCCCCGACCCGGGCGACCGCGACCTCGGCCTGACCATCGCCGCCGTCATGCTCGTGCCGCTCGTCGGCTCGTTCACCTTCGACCTGCTGTCCTTCCACACCGTGACCGGCCTGGCGTTCGTGCTGGTCGGCGCGGCGGGCGCGCTGCTCAGGGCGGCGAAGGCCGATCAGCTCTCCCCCGCGCAGGCCAGCGGGCCGACGATCGAGGTGACCCGATAGCTCTCGTCGATGGTGACCAGCTCGTTGCCGGCCCACTCCGTCCTGGCGCACTCGGAGTCCACCGGCCCGTACACCCACGACTTGTCCACCAGCTTGTTGCCGCGCACCACCTGCTTGCCGCCCGCGTTGCGCACCTGGATGCTGTACGTGCCGCCCATGACGAGGTTGTCGGTCACCACCACGTCCCGCGACTTCTCGTCCACCAGGAAGATCGGCGCGGTGATGTCCTTCGCCTCCCGCTGGTCGACGGTGTTGTGGTGGAACAGCAGGCCCTTGCCGCCGTTGTAGGCCTGGATGCCGTCGGAGTGGTCGCCGGAGCGCGAGCAGAGCTTGACGTAGGAGTCGCGGATCTCCACGTCGTCGCCGGAGACGCGGAAGCCGTCGCTGTGCCCCTGCACCAGCACCCTGGTCGCCTTGTACTTGTCGTGCCCGATGGCGGGCAGCGGCTCGCACTTGGTCGTGGTGCCCACCGTCGTGTCGGTGATCGTGAAGCTGAACGACCGCGGCCCGTCGGCGTTGATCACGTCGCCGTCGATCACGCTGTTCCTGACCGTCACGTTGTCGGCGTGGATCAGCAGGTGGCCGGGGACGTGCACGCCGTCGAGCACGGCGCCCTCCCTGCGCACGCGCAGCGCGACGTCCTCCGTGTTCAGCCCGGTGTCCATCAGCTCGGTGCCGCGCAGCACGCCCGTGCAGGCGGGCGTCGGATGGTCGGGGCACGAGGAGCCGTCGGAACGCAGGATGGCAGGCGGCGGCGTGGAGGGGGCCGGCGCCGGCTCGGCGGGGGCGGCCTGGCAGGCCGCCGGCGCCATCGCCGCGAGGAGAAGCAGGAGAGCACGTCCGCGCATTGCCGTCACCTCTCAGGCGCCCAGCCTGGGCAGCAGATCGGCCCAGGAGCCCGCGTCCAGATCGCGGGCGCTGACCTCCGCCGCCGGAAGCGGCCAGGCAATCCGCAGCCCGGGATCGTCGTACCGCACCGCCAGATCCTCGCCCGGATCGTGCTCCCTGTCGATGCGGTAGCACGTGTCGGCCTGCTCGGTGAGCGCCTGGAAGCCGTGCAGCAGGCCGGGCGGCACGTAGAGCGTGACGAAGTCCTCGTCGTCCAGGCGCGTCGTCATGACGCGGCCGAACGTGGGCGACTGCGGCCTGGCGTCCACCAGCACGTCGAGGATCGCGCCCCGCGCGCACCGCACCAGCTTGGCCTCGCCCCTGCCGGAGCGCCCGTGCATGCCGCGGATCACGCCCCTCCTGGACCTGGACTGGCTGTCCTGGATGAACGTGCACGGGTCCAGGCCCGCGCCGGCGGCCACGGCCGCGTCGAACGTCCTGGTGAACAGGCCGCGGCTGTCGCGGTGCGGCACGGGGGTGAACAGCAGCACCCCGTCGAGCTCGCCCTGCTCCACTTTCATGTCCGGTCCTTCCTGGAAGGCGTGCGATGAAGCCTGAGGTCAGTGTCGTGATTCCGGCGCACAACGAGGAGAGCGTCGTGCGGGTGGGGCTGGACGTGCTGCTCGCGGGGGCCGCGCCGGGGGAGTTCGACGTCGTGGTGGTGGCCAATGGCTGCTCCGACGGCACCGCGCGGGCCGCCGCCCGGCCGGGCGTGCGCGTGCTGGAGACGCCCGCCGCGGGCAAGGCCGGCGCGCTGCGCCTGGGTGACGCGGCCTGCCGCGCCTTCCCCCGCGTCTACCTGGACGCCGACGTGCGCCTCGACGCGGAGTCCGTGCGGCTGCTGGCCGAGGCGGCGGGCCGGCCCGGCGTGCTGGCCTGCGCGCCCGTCCCGGTGTGGGACCTGCGCGGCACCGGCCCCGTGGTCCGGCGGGTGCACAAGGTGCACGACCGGCTCATCGCGCCCACGCGGGCGCTGGCCGGGGTCGGCGTGTACGTGCTGAACGAGGGCGGGCACCAGCGGGCCTTCCCGCTGCCCGACGTCATCTCGGACGACGGCTGGGTGGACGGCTGCTTCACCGGCTCCGAGCGGGTCGTCGTGGCCGAGGCCCGATCCGTGGTGCGGCCGGCGCGCACCGTCCGGGCCCACCTGCGCAGGCGGGTCCGGGTGCGGCAGGGCAACCGGCAACTGGCCGCGCTCGGCAGGTCCGGCCCTTCGCTGCGGCTCCGGGCGCTCGGGCGGCTGGTGGCGGCGCGCGCGATCGGGCCGCTCGACGCCGCCTGCTACCTGGGCGTGCTCGGGCTGGACCGGCTGCTGACCAGGCTGCGGCGAGGCCCGGCCGGCTGGGGCACCGACGCGGGCAGCCGTCATCGCGACCCCACGGCGGCCCCGTAGACCGCCGCCCCCGTGGTCAAGGTCGTCATCGCCGTCTCACGGCGGCCTCGTAGGCCGCCAGGAGCGCGGTCCTGGAGTGTTCCCAGGAGAGCGGCCCCGCCACGCGCTCGCGCCCGATCTCGCCCATCCGCCGCCGCTCCTCCGGATCGTCCAGCAGCCGCGCGATCAGCTTGGCGAACTCCGACTCGTCGTTGGCCGGCGCGTACAGCGCCGCCTCGCCGGCCGACACGCGGGCCTCGCGTAACTCGAAGGAGACGATGGGCCTGGACATGGCCATGTACTCCATGACCTTGTTCATGGTCGAGACGTCGTTGAGCGGGTTGAGCGGGTCGGGCGACAGGCACACGTCGGCCGTCGAGAGGTAGCGCATGAGGTCCTCGTCCGGGATGCGGCCGGTGAACTCGACGCAGTCGCCCAGCCCCAGCTCGCGCGAGAGCGCCACCATCGCGTCGAAGGTGTCGCCGCCGCCGACGAACACCGCGTGCCAGTCCGTCCTGCCGTGCTCGTCCCGCAGCCTGGCCAGGCTGCGCAGCGCGTAGTCCACGCCGTCCTGCGGGCCCATCACGCCGAGGTAGCACAGCAGGTACGGCTTGCCGCGCCGCGCCGACTCGTCCGGCGGCACCTGGTGGAACCGCTCGACCACGGGCGCGCTGCGCACCACGAACACGTCCTCCGGCCGCTTGCCGCCCCTGGTCAGCGCGATCTGCCGGTAGCTCTCGTTGGTGGCGATCACCACCCGCGCCAACCGGTACGTCAGCCGCTCCGCCAGCAGCACCGCCCGGTACAGCAGGTCCCTGCCGCGCCCGAACCGCGACAGGTACAGCTCGGGCACCAGGTCGTGCTGGTCGAAGACGAACCGCGTGCCCCGCCACCGCATGGCCAGCGCGACCAGGAAGAACAGGTCGGGCGGGTTGCAGCCGTGCACGACGTGGAACGGGCCGAGCCGCCTGGCGATCCTGAAGGTGTGCCACAGGGCGGAGCCGTACTCCTGGACGAACCCGAGCGGGCCGCCGGTCGCGGCGCGCAGCGGGTAGCGGTGGATGTGGACGCCGTCGATGACGGCCTCCGCCTCCCTGTCCTGCTTCGTGCCCTTCGGGCAGATGACGTGCACCTCCCACCCGGCCTGGCGCAGGGCGACGCTCTCCTGCCAGACCCGCCGGTCGAGCGGTACGGAGAGATTCTCGACGAGGATCAGCGCTCTGCGCGCTCTACCAGCCAATGCCTGTGTAGTCCCTTCTGCCCCGTTGGGTTTCCGCGTCGGGGAGGCGTACGAGATCGACGACCACGCGGTCGCCCGCGCGGGACAGCGCCTCCAGCACCGGCGCGTCCTTGCAGCCGATCACGCACACCTCGGCGTGCTCCAGCACCTCCTCCACCGAGTCGGCGAGCAGGTCGCCGAGGTGGGGGAGGCGTTCGGCGATGTAGGCCCTGTTGGCGCCGACCAGGCGCGACAGGGACACGTTCGCGTCGTGGATGCGCAGGTCGTAGCCCTTGCCGAGGAGCCGCTCGGCCAGCTCGACCAGCGGGCTCTCGCGCAGGTCGTCGGTGCCGGGCTTGAACGACAGGCCGAACATGCCGATCCTGCGTCTGCCCGGCGCGGTGACCAGCTCGAAGGCGCGCTGCAGGTGGGCCTCGTTGGCGGGCAGCACGTGCGACAGCAGCGGGATCGACACGTCGGCCTTCCTGGCCGCGTAGACCAGGCCGCGCAGGTCCTTGGGCAGGCAGGAGCCGCCGAAGGCGAAGCCGGGCCGCAGGTAGGCGGGGCTGACGTTGAGCTTGCGGTCGGCCAGGAACACGTCCATGACGCGGTGCGAGTCGAGCCCGAGCGCCTGGCAGATGGCGCCGATCTCGTTGGCGAAGCCGATCTTGACCGCGTGGAACGCGTTGTCCGCATATTTCGTCATCTCGGCGATGGGGATCGGCACCCGGAAGACCTCGCCGGGCAGGCCGTCGTACAGGGCGGCGACCACGTTCCCGGACCGCTCGTCCGACTCGCCGATCACCGTCTTGGGCGGCGCGAAGAAGTCGCGCACGCTGGTGCCCTCGCGCAGGAACTCGGGGTTGACCGCCACCCCGAAGTCCACCCCCGCCCGCATGCCCGACGACAGCTCCAGGATCGGCACGAGCAGCTCGGCGCAGGTGCCGGGCAGCATCGTGCTGCGGAAGACCACCACGTGCCCCGGCCGCAGCGCCCGGCCGATCTGCTCGGCCACCCGCTCCAGGTACGTCGTGGACAGGCTGCCGTTCTGCGCCGACGGGGTGCCGACGCAGACCAGCGACACCTCGCTGGCCGCGACCGCCTCCGCCGCGTCGGTGGTGGCCCGTAACAGGCCCTCAGCGGTCGTCTTGGCGATCAGCTCGCCGATGCGCTCCTCGACGATCGTCGCCCGCCCCTGGTTGATCAGCTCGACCTTGTCGGGGTTCACGTCCACGCCGGTCACCTCGTGACCCATGGAGGCCAGGCAGGCCGCCGAGACGCACCCCACGTAACCGAGCCCGAAGACACTGATCCGCATAGCCGCCCTCCGCATTGGACCGTCTACCGTGGACCGTCTTTGTGGAGGGCAGCGCGTGATTTCCCCCCGCCTCCAAGGGATATGTCGGGCATGCGTATTGGAACGTTACCGACTTCTCGGTAAACGTCCGTTCCTGGCCATCTCCCTGGCCCTGGCGAGGGCCGTCACCGCCGCCCTGCGCAGCGGATTGCGCGTCACGACGCCCTGGCAGACGATGCTCTCGCCGGTCTTGGCCCGCCGCTTGTACTCGTCCTCGCCGCGTCCCAGATCGATCCGGGAGATGCCCATCGCCGGGGCGGCGTCCGTCAGCTCGCGCAGCAGGATCCAGCCGGGCGACAGCCGCGCGAACTCCGGGTCGTACACCGGGAACCACCAGTGCAGCACCCCGCCCGCCCTGAGGCCGAAGTGCGCCGCCAGCAGGCGCGAGCCCGCGTGCACCGTGGACAGCACGCCGCCGAAGCCCGGGTCGCGGGTCTTCAGCAGGCTCTCCATCAGCCGCACCCGCGCCGGATCGGCGAAGTAGTCCCTGGCGCCGGTCGCGGCGTACTGGGCCCGCTTCAGCTCGATCACCCGCGCCAGCGCGTCCGCGTCGCCCGAGTCGGCCTCGAACCGCACCGCGCCGTGCTCCCGCCCCGCCTTGGCGGCCCGCCGCCTGGCCTGGCCCATGTTGTCCTTGCCGCTCTTCGAGGCCCGGCCCAGGTAGCCCGCCAGCCCGCCGGTGACGTCCAGGAACGGCGACGGCCTGCGCGTGACCACCCACCGCTCGAAGCCCGGCGCCTGCTCCACCAGGTGGTCGAACGCGTACCCGCCCGCCCCGTTCCCCAGCAGGTCCAGCGGCCGGAACGGGGTGCCGGGGGCCAGGATCGGCCCCTGGAAGTCCGCGCCTGGCCAGCCCACCGGCCGCAACGTGCGCCCGTCCCTGTGGTGCGGCACGAACACGCCGTCGCCCACCGCCACGTGCACGGTCGCGCCGCTCGCGTGCACGGCCGCCGAGAAGCCGGGGTGGAAGTACGGGCTGTCCAGCGCCGGGTTGGCGGCCCGTACCGCCTCCCACTCGTCCAGGTCCGCCCTGGTGAGCGCGTCGAAACCCTTGACGTTCATCGCGGAAGCACCGTTCGTCGCGGAAGCACCGTTCATTGCGGAGGCACCGTTCATTGCGGAAGCACCGTGAGACGCAGGGAGGGCCGCACCAGCGCCGCCACGCTGGCTCGCGACGTGCGCCGCCCGGCCAGCGCCCGCACCGACTCCCCGGCGAGCACCGCCAGGTAGTACGCCGTCCCCGACAGCGGCCCGTGCCGCCGCCGGTACAGGCGGACCTTGTTCACCACCAGCATGGCCGCCAGCATCGGGTTCACCCCCGAGTCGCCGCCGATGTGCTCGATCACCGAGGCGGGCTCGTACCAGGTGGCGTAGCCCAGGTCGGCGGCCCGCAGGCAGAAGTCCGTCTCCTCGCTGTAGAGCAGGAACGACTCGTCCCACGGCCCCACCTCGCGGATGACCCGCGGCGACAGCAGCATGGCTGCCCCCGTCGCCCAGGCGAACGCGCCCGGCTCGGCGTAGTCGCGCGGATCGGTCACCAGCTCGCCCAGCTTGCCGATGCGCCCGGCCAGCCCGCCGCCGACCACCGCCTCGACCACCGCCCTGCCCACGGTCGGCATCCGGCGCAGCGACGGCTGCAACGTGCCGTCGGGGTTGACCATGTACGGCACCGCGATGCCCCGCCCCGGCACCTCCAGCGCGTCCAGCAGCGGCACGATCGCGCCGGGCCGCAGCCGGCAGTCCGGGTTGAGCACGTAGACGCCGTGGAGGCGGTCCAGGTCGAGCGCGGCGATCCCGGCGTTGATCGCGGCGGCGTACCCGGCGTTCCTGCCCACCTGCACCACGGTGGCTCCGGCCTTCTCCGCGATGGCGACGGAGTCGTCCTTGGAGGCGTTGTCGGCCACCACCACGCCGGCCAGCTCCACGCCCGACGCGCCGCCGGGCAGCGATTCGAGGCAGCCGGGCAGCACCTCGGCGCTGTTGTAGGTGACGATGACGACCGCGGCCCTGCGCATCAACGCACCCGCTTGTACAGCCGCATGCCCAGCTTGCCCGCCCGCCGGCCGAGCGACGGCCCGGCCAGCACCCCGCCGATCCAGGAGTCGTCCAGGTCGTGCCTGAGGCTGTTGCGCGCCTGCAGCCACGAGCCCGGCCTGGCCCTGCCGCCGTCGCTGGTGTACGCCCTGGTGACGCCCGCCCGCCGTAAACGGCGCAGCACCCGCCTGTCGTACGAGCCGAACGGGATCGCCACCCGCGACACCGGCGAGCCGGTCAGCTCACCGAGCACCTCGTGCGCCTGCTCCAGCTCCTCGGCCGCCTGCGCGGTGGTGAGCGTGCGCCAGTCGCGGTGCAGCCAGCCGTGCGAGCCGACCCGCATGCCCTTGCCGAGCAGCTCGCGCACGCCGTCGGCGTCCAGCCTGCCCGGCTCGCCGAGCAGCCCGGCCAGCACGAAGAACTCCGCCTTCAGCCCGCGCTCCAGCAGCCTGGGCAGCGCGATCCGCACGTCGGAGTCGTTGCCGTCGTCGAACGTGATGCGCACGTCGGGCCGGTCGGCCACCGCGTCCACCACCCGCTCGAACTGCTCGACCGACACCCACGTCGCGTCCTCACCCGGCTCGAGCTCCCGGGTCGTCTCTCCGATGCCGTGCACGGTCAGGTTCGTCACCGCACGCATCCCGCCCCCTGATCAGAGTGCCGCCGAGAGTGTTATCGCGGCCGGGGATGGACCGTTACACGCGCTTTGAATGCCATTCGACAGTTTTTGTGAGCCCCGCCGTCAGCGACGTGACGGGCCGCCAGCCCAGTACCCGCGCGGCCGGCTCGATGTCCGAGCGCTGCGTGCGGTCCAGCGGCCGGGCTGCCACGGCGCCGTACACCGGACGCCCCGGGCCGCCGACGATGTCGGCGATCAGGTCGGCGGTGTGGCGGATGGTGACGGGCTCGGGGGTGCCGATGTCGAGCACGTGCCCGGCCGCCCGGCCGTCGGCGCCCGCCCTGACGAACGCGTCCACCACGTCCTCGACGTACACCCAGGTCACCAGCCTCGTGCCGGAGGTCAGCTCGGGCGACTCGCCGCGCAGCAGGGACGCCGTCACGTACGGGACCAGCCTGCGCGGGTTCGGCTCGTCCGGGCCGTACACCATGGCCACGCGCAGCACGGACACCGGGACCTGCCACAGCGCGTGGAACATGCGGGCGTAGCCGGTGGCGGCGGCCTTGGCCGCCGCGTACGGCGAGCCGGGCGCCTCACCCCCGGACGGCTCCTCGACCGAGCCCGCCAGCACGACGCTGCGCACCCCCGTGCCGGTCACCGCCGTCAGCAGGTTCACCGCCGCGCCCAGGTTGGCGGCCAGCGTCGGCGCCACTGTTTCCGGCTCGCGGACCCCGGTCACCTCGCTGGCCAGGTGGAACACCACCTCGGGACGGACCTTCGCGACCAGCTCGGCCGTGGCGGCGGCGTCGCTCAGGTCGGCCTGATGCCACCGCTCCCGATCCGTGCCCCTGCGGCTGACCGCGTGCACCTCCGCGCCGAGCTCGTCCAGCCGCCGGACGAGATGAGCTCCGATGAAACCGGTCGCGCCCGTCACCAGGGCCCGGATCCCCTGCCACATAGGGGGCCTCTTCTCAGTCGTGTTGTTCGGGTGCCGGTAGGGGATCGCCCGTGTCGTGCCAGACGTTTCCCTCCGCGGCCCCGAGCTGCGACTGGGTGCTCAGCAGGATCGGGCAGTCGTGCGCCGAGTTGCGCCCGAACCGGTTGCCCGTGACGCGCTGGCCGGTCAGCGGGCGGCCCAGCGGCGTGTGGTCGATGTTGACGACGCACGCGCCGCCGTCCAGGTAGTTGCCCTCCACCCGCAGGTCGTCGGCCGACGACTGCACGGCCGCGTTCGGGTCCCTGGTGGTGGACAGGTCGATCGTGTTGTGCCGCAGCGTGACGCCGGTCTGCTCGGCGAAGGCCTGGACGCCGTCGTTGTGCGTGGCCTCCCCGCCCTGGTCGGGGTCGCTGGCGAACCAGCTCAGGTCGTGGATCCAGGAGTCCTGCACGAGGGTGGCGGTGTGGGCCTTGACGCCGTCCACCGTGCCGCGGAACTCCGAGCGGTAGATCTTGGTGTGGGCGGCCCAGATGCCGTCGATCGAGGGGGAGGGGTGGGTGGGGTGGAACTCCGAGTCCTCCACCACGGTGCCGCGGGCGTGCTCGGTGTCGAGCAGCGGGCGTACGTCCTGGGTGGGGCCGCCGCGGAAGACGCACTTCCTGAACGTGACGTTCCTGGCCGTCACCACGACGAAGCCGTAGAAGACCTTGCCCTCGACGACCTCGCCGTCCTTGGCGAAGGTCTGGTCGCCGACGACCTCCGTGAGTTGGGTGCCGGGCGGCACGCCGGTCGTGTCAGCGCCCGGAAAACCCTTGGCCGTGTTTCCGGACGGGGTGAACGTTTCCTCGGCCACCTGCGGCGTGATCGTCGAGGTCGCCTCCTGCCGGCTCGCCGGGGCTCCCAGCTCCTGCGCGGCGGCCACGACCAGTGCCAGGGCGGCGACCGCGGCTACGACATACCACCACGTCTTCGCCACCCCGGCATAGTCGCGAAAAATCAGCCGATGCGCCAGGTGTCGCCACCCAGCAGCAGCTCACTCAGATCGCCGGGGCCCTTCTGCGCCACGGACTCCTCAAGCTGGTCGGCCATCAGCGACTCGTACGACGGCCGGTCGACACTGCGGAAGATGCCGATCGGCACGTGCTCGAACGCCGGCTCGTCGAGCCTGCTGAGCGCGAAGGCCACCGACGGGTCGGGGTTGTGCGCGTCGTGCACGAGGATCTGGTCCTCGCTCACGCCCTCGCGGGCCACCACCTCGACGCCGCCGTTCCGGCCGCGCACGACGGCCTTGGAGGCGCTCACGATCGGCTGGCCGTGCTCCAGTCGCAGCGTGATGTCGTCGCGGACCTCGGGGTCCTTGAGCTGCTCGAAGGCGTTGTCGTTGAAGATGTTGCAGTTCTGGTAGATCTCGACCAGCGACGTGCCGCGGTGGGCGGTGGCCTCGCGCAGCACCGACTGCAGGTGCTTGCGGTCGGAGTCGATGGTCCTGGCCACGAACGACGCCTCGGCGCCGATGGCCAGCGAGATCGGGTTGAACGGCTTGTCCAGCGAGCCCATCGGCGTCGACTTGGTGATCTTGCCGACTTCGGAGGTGGGCGAGTACTGGCCCTTCGTCAGCCCGTAGATCCTGTTGTTGAACAGCAGGATGTTCAGGTTGACGTTGCGGCGCAGCGCGTGGATCAGGTGGTTGCCGCCGATCGACAGCGCGTCGCCGTCGCCCGTGATCACCCACACGCTCAGGTCGGGCCTGCTCGCCGCCAGCCCGGTGGCGATCGCCGGCGCCCGGCCGTGGATGGAGTGGAAGCCGTAGGTGTTGAGGTAGTACGGGAAGCGCGAGGAGCAGCCGATGCCGGAGACGAACACGATGTTCTCGCGCTTGAGCCCCAGCTCGGGCAGGAAGCTCTGCACCGCGGCCAGGATCGCGTAGTCACCGCAACCCGGGCACCAGCGCACCTCCTGGTCGGACTTGAAGTCCTTCAAACCCTGCTTCACGTCGGTCTTCGGGACGAGTGACAGACCTCTCCCGTTTACCAGCTCAGTCACTGTCGATCACGTCCTGGATGACTCCGGCCAGCTCCTCGGCCTTGAACGGGAGCCCGCGCACACGGTTGTAGCTGATGATGTCCACGAGGTACCTGGCCCGCAGCAGCAGGGCGAGCTGGCCGAGGTTGATCTCCGGCAGCAGCACCTTGTCGTAGCGCTTGAGCACCTCGCCGGTGTTGGCGGGCAGCGGGTTGAGGTGACGCAGATGGGCCTGCGCGACCTTGCCGCCGTTGCGCCTGATCCGCCGCACGGCCGCGGCGATCGGCCCGTACGTCGAGCCCCAGCCGAGCACGAGCACGCTCGCGTCGCCGTCGGGGTCGTCGACGTCCAGGTCGGGCACGTCGATGCCGGCGATCTTCGCGGCCCGGGTGCGCACCATCAGGTCGTGGTTGTTCGGGTCGTAGGAGATGTTGCCGGTGCCGTCGGCCTTCTCGATGCCGCCGATGCGGTGCTCCAGGCCGGCGGTGCCGGGGATGGCCCACGGGCGGGCGAGCGTCTCGGTGTCACGCTTGTACGGCAGGTACTCGCCGTCGGCGCCGTTCGGCTCGACGGTGAACTCCTGCGAGATGTCGGGCAGATCCGACACCTCCGGCAGGCGCCACGGCTCGGAGCCGTTGGCCAGGTAGCCGTCCGAGAGCAGCATGACCGGCGTGCGGTACTTGATCGCGATCCTGGCCGCCTCGACCGCCGCGTCGAAGCAGTCGCTCGGCGACATCGGCGCCACGATCGGCACCGGCGACTCGCCGTTACGCCCGAACATGGCCATCAGCAGGTCGGTCTGCTCGGTCTTGGTCGGCATGCCCGTGCTCGGACCGGCCCGCTGCACGTCCACGACGATCAGCGGCAGCTCGGTCATGACCGCCAGGCCGACCGTCTCACCCTTCAGCGCCACACCGGGGCCGCTCGTCGTCGTCACGCCGAGCGCGCCGCCGAACGCGGCCCCCAGCGCCGCCCCGACGCCCGCGATCTCGTCCTCGGCCTGGAACGTGCGAATGCCGAACGTCTTGTGCTTCGACAGCTCGTGCAGGATGTCGCTGGCCGGGGTGATCGGGTAGGAACCGAGGAACAGCGGCAGCTTCGACTGCACGCTCGCGGCGATCAGGCCGTAGGCGAGCGCCTGGTTGCCGGAGATGTTGCGGTAGACGCCGGGCGCGAGCTGCGCCGGCTTGACCTCGTACGAGACCGAGAACGACTCGGTCGTCTCCCCGTAGTTCCACCCTGCCTGAAAGGCCGCGATGTTGGACTTGGCGATGTCCGGCTTCTTGGCGAACTTCTGCTCGAGGAACTTGATCGTCGCCTCGGTCGGCCGGTGGTACAGCCACGACAGCAGGCCCAGCGCGAACATGTTCTTCGAGCGCTCCGCGTCCTTCTTGGACAGGTCGAAGCCCTCGAGCGCCTTGACCGTCAGCGAGGTCAGCGGCACCGCGTGCACCCGCCACTCGCTCAGCGAGTCGTCCTCCAGCGGGTTGGCGGCGTAACCGACCTTCTGCAGGTTGCGCTTGGTGAACTCATCGGTGTTGGCGATGATGTCCGCGCCCCTGGGCAGGTCGCCCAGGTTGGCCTTGAGCGCGGCGGGGTTCATGGCCACGAGCACGTTCGGCGCGTCGCCGGGCGTGAGGATGTCGTGGTCGGCGAAGTGCAACTGGAAACTCGACACGCCAGGCAGGGTGCCTGCGGGCGCGCGGATCTCCGCTGGGAAGTTGGGGAGCGTCGACAGGTCGTTGCCGAACTCCGCCGTACCGGCGGTGAAACGGTCACCGGTCAGCTGCATACCGTCGCCGGAGTCCCCAGCGAATCTGATGATCACGCGGTCGAGTTGCTGGACCTGCTTCGTCACAGCTCAGTCCTCCTCGACGCGCCTATGCGCGGTTGCTTCGGGCGCGTTCTCTGTTTCCATGCTAGATCCTCGAAAGGTCACGCGTTTGCATGCCGCGCAAAGCGGGTAAACGCGGTCGGAGTTCAGTCAGGGTGAGGTGGGAGAACGACGACACAGCCCGGACGCGAGCCTGCAGAGGTCTACATGCAGGCGGGCGAACAGGACGGTTCGGGTCACGAGCGCCAACTATACGTCCCCCCAACACATGCGCTATGTCAGGGGCTGCTTGCGTGGCAGCTCGTTCCCTGACCTGTACAGGCGTCCGGCCTGCATCCCCGCAGAGCCGTACAACTCAGGAACGGTCACGAAGCTGTAACCCTTCCCGCGCAACCTTTTGAGGATGTCCGGAACCGCATCCACGGTTTCCCGGTGAATGTCGTGCATGAGAATGATCGCACCTGGATGAGCCTCGCGCACGGCCCGGTCCGCGATGTCCCCGGCCTTGCCCCCGTTCTGGTCGTCCGTATCGACGTCCCAGGTGACCAGCGACAACCCCATCTCGCGGGCGACGTTGCCCACCTGCTGGCTCACCGCCCCGTAGGGCGGACGCACCAGCGTCGGCAGCTGCCCGATGATGCCCGACACGACGTCTCCCGTCTTGCCGAGTGTGTCGGTGATCTTGCTGCTGCCCTGTTTCGACAGGTCCCTATGCGCCCATGTGTGGTTCCCGACGAGGTGGCCCTCCGTGCTCATCCGCCGCACCAGCGCGGGCTGCGCGGTGGCGTTGCTGCCCACGACGAAGAACGTGGCCCGCGCCCGCTCCCGCCGCAGCAGGTCGAGCAGCCTGCCCGTGTACGGCCCAGGCCCGTCGTCGAACGTCAGCGCCACGCACTTGACCTTCGCGCAGTCCACGCTCCCCGCCCGGTTGCTGACGGCGTCCGGATCGGTCGTGGGCGTGAAGCTCGGCTTGTCGCCGCCCTGCGCGCGGTTCTCCCTCGCGCTCCGCTGCGCCTGCCGTCCCAGCTCCGACAGCAGCGGCGCGACCCGCCCGGCCGGCACCGCCACCGCGACCCGCCCCAGCGAGCACGGCCCGACCTGGCAGTCGTCGAACTCCACCACGAGGTCGCCGCGCCGGTTGAACGCCATCGAGTCGAACTTGTCGCCCCCTTCGCGCTCCGTCTGGTCCCCGCGCTCCTTGAGCTGCTCTTCCGTCTGGTCCCTGCGCTCCTTGAGCTGCTCCTTCGCCTGGTCCTCGTGCTCTGTGAGCTGCTCCTCTGCCTGGTCCCCGCGCTCTGCGAGCTGCTCCCTGACCAGCCCCGCCAGCCGGACCAGCGCCGCCCGCCCCGCCAGCAGCCCCGTGGAACCGGTCGCCTCGCGCGTGTGCGGGTCGAACCAGAACGTCCGCGTGGAGTTCGCCCAGCTCTCCCCCTGGAACTCCCCGGTACGCAACCGCACCGCGACGGCCTCGGGGGAGGCGGCGGCCAGCTGCCAGTCCACGTTCAGCTCAGGGCGCGGGCTGACGGGCTCGGCGTCACGCGTGCGCGCCTCGAAGCTCTTGAGCTGGCGGTTCGCCTGGTCGCGCAGCTCGCGGTTGAGTGCGGTGGCGCCGGCGAACTCCGGGTAGTTGATGTGCACGTACCTGCTGCCTGCTGAGTCGCCTTCCGTCAAGGTCTTGGTGGACAGGCCGATGACGGTCGCCGGGTCGACGAAGTCGATCAGCGTCGGCTCTGCCGGGACCACGACGTCCCTCTCGGGGGAGGCGACGGCCAGACCGCACCCTGAGGCCGAGAGGGCCAGCAGAGCGATTCCGGAGAAGAATCGCGATTTGTGCATGCTTGTCAGGGTATGGGGCTGATCTTACGATTTACTCCGATTTTGGGTGATAGCTCCGGACACTTTGACCACCCTGGGTACCCCTTGACGCGCCCTGGGTACGTCGCGCTCACCCTGAGCACCCCCTGACCACCCCCTTTCGCGCCCTCACCCCCTACGCGCGCGTTTGACCACGCTGGGCATGCCTTGACCAGCCTGAACACGCCTCCGCCACCTGCGCTCCTTCACCACCTGCTTTCCTCGCCCACCCCGCGTTCCTGCACCACCCGGCGTTCCTGCACCACCCGGCGTTCCTGCACCACCCGGCGTTCCTGCACCACCCGGCGTTCCTCCACCACCCGGCGTTCCTCCACCACCCCGTGCGCCTTCGACACCCTGCGCGCCCTCGACACCCTGTTCGCGTTGACCATTTGCGCGCGCATTGACCACCCTGGATACGCCTTGACCACCCTGCGCGCGTTGACCACCCTGAACACGGCTTGATCGTCCTGCACCGACTGCGGCGCGACCGCACTGGGGCGCGACGCCCCACCGGAGCTACCATCACCTCATGGACGGCTACTACGGGTCCTACATACTCGTCGCCGCGCTCCTCGCCCTCGGCGTCGCCATCGTGGCCGGCGCCCTCCTAGCCAACCGCCTCCTCCGCCCCTCCCGCCCCACCCCGGAAAAGCTGACCACATACGAATGCGGAGTCGACCCGGTAGGCGAAGGCTGGGCCCAATCACAGGTCCGCTACTACGTCTTCACCTACCTGTACGTCGTCTTCGCCGTGGACGCCGTCTTCCTGTTCCCCTGGGCCACCGTCTTCGACGCGCCAGGTTACGGCGTGGCCACCTTGGTGGAGATGTTCGTCTTCCTGGGATTCATCGCCTTGGGCATCCTGTACGCCTGGCGCAAACGGGTCCTCACCTGGACCTAGCCCAGGTGGCTTATCTTGCTGTGCCATGTCTGCCTGTCCTGAATGTGACCAACCGCTCGAGGGCGAGCCCCTTTTCCCTCAGTGGTGCACGGCTTGCGACTGGAACGTGGTCCGGACTGAGGGACGTCGGACGGTTCGGTTCGGCCGATTACAGCGCTGGTTGGTGCGAGGACTCCACGAGGACGTGATCCGCCCCCGCACCTCTCACCCCGGCACCCCCCACCCCGGCACGCAACCCGCTTCCAACACCGCCCCCGCGCCCTCACCTACCTCCACCGGCGGTCACGCCGCCGCCTCAGCAGCCTCGCCCACCTCCACCGGCAACCTCGACGCCGCTCCTGCGACCCCACTCACTTTCACCACCGACGCCGCCGATGCGGCTGCCCGCGCCTCCGTCGGCGGTCACGACATCGCCCCAGCAGCCCCGCCCCCCTCCACCGGCGACCCTCACGCCGCTCTTGCGACCCCACTCGCCTCCACCACCGGCCCCGACATCGCCCCAGCAGCCCCGCCCCCCTCCACCGGCGACCCTCACGCCGCCCGTGCGACCCCACTCGCCACGGACCCCGACACCGCCCTCGCAGATCCCCGCGTCACTCCCATTGCCAGCCAGGCCACCTCCGCCCCAAACCACGACGCCACCCTCCGCACCAACCGCAGCGTCGCCCTTCAGAACCCGGCCGCCTCACCAGGTATTGCCCGCACGATAGTCATCACCCTTGCCCTCCTAACCCACCTCCTCACCCCAGCCTTCCTCCTCCTAGGCATCTACCTCCTGACCCTCGGCAGCCTCTTCGCCATCCTCCCGGCCCTGGTAGCGCTGGACCTGGCCTGGCTCCTCCGCCCCCGCCCCGCCCCGTTCCCGCCCGACACCCAGCCCCTCACCCGAGAAACAGCCCCCCACCTGTTCGCCCTTCTCGACCACCTCGCCGCCGAGACAAACGCCCCACGAATCGACATAGTGGCAATCAGCGGCGAAACAAACGCCTCCCTCCGCACCTACGGCTGGCGCCGCCGTCCAGTGCTCGAAATCGGCTACCCAATGTGGCTCATCCTCACCCCGTCAGGAACGCATCGCCCTCCTCGCCCACGAAATGGCCCACGCCAGCAACGGCGACGCCCGCCACAGCTTCATCGTGGGCAGCGCACTCCACTCCTTGGCCGTCCTGATCGACGTAACGCGCTTCGACTGGAGAGAAAGCGACGGCCTGGCCCGCCTGGTCGCCGAATCCCTGCTGGCGCTACTCGGCCTCCCCGTCCGTGGCCTCACGCTGGCAATGGGTCTCCTACTGTTCCGCTCGTCCCAACGCGCCGAATACCGCGCCGACGAACTGGCCACCCACGTAGCAGGCACCCCCGCCATGACCGCCCTCCTCGACACCACGACCACGACGGCACCCTCCGCCATCAGATTCCTGGAGACGAGCGCCCACACCGCCAAACCCGAAGACCTGTGGACAGCCCTCCACTCCGCCACCACCACCGTCCCGCCCTCAGAACGCGAACGCCGCCGCCGCGCCGCCCGCCTTCAGGAACTCCGCGTCGACACCACCCACCCACCCACGTACCTGCGAATCGAGGCGGTGAAGGCCCTGCCGTACACAAGGGGCCGCATCCCAGCTGACGACATGTCCGCAATCGACAAGGAACTCGAAACGGTCGCCCTCCGAGTAGCCCAATCGATCAGAGAAAACGCCCAATCAGCCCTCTACTCCTAACCACCCCGCCGCCACCTGCCCCCACCCAAACCGTCAGCCCTCACCACCTGCGCTTCCAGCCCCAGCCTCAGCCACCGAGCCTGCGCCCTTTAGCCCGCCCCTCACCCTCGGTCCCTCAGCCCGCCACTTCCTTGGCCCGCCCGCTCCCTCAGGTCCCCGCTGCTGCAGCCCCCGCTCCTCGGCCCCAAGCCCTCGGCCCCAAGCCCTCGGCCCCAAGCCCTCGGCCCCAAGCCCTCGGCCCCAAGCCCTCGGCCCCAAGCCCTCGGCCCCAAGCCCTCGGCCCCTCCACCCGCGGCCCCCCAGCCCCCCCAGCCCCAGCCCTCCACCCGCGGCACCTCCACCCCCCGATTACTCCCTTCCTTTGCCAGCCCTGTGATCCGCGCAAGAATGGCCATATGGCAGCAACGGATCTCCCGATGCCCACCGTGGGCCCCATCTCACGGCTGGCGCCCAAACCCATGCGCTTCGTCCTCAACTGGGGCCGCCGCTACTCGCTCTGGGTCTTCAACTTCGGGCTGGCCTGCTGCGCCATCGAATTCATCGCGGCCTCCACAAGCCGCCACGACTTCATCCGCTTCGGCGTGATCCCATTCGCGAACGGCCCCAGACAGGCCGACCTCATGATCGTCTCGGGCACGGTCACCGACAAGATGGCCCCGGCCGTGAAGCGCCTGTACGAGCAGATGCCCGACCCCAAATACGTCATCTCGTTCGGCGCCTGCTCCAACTCCGGCGGCCCCTACTGGGACTCGTACTGCGTCACCAACGGCGTGGACCAAATCATCCCCGTCGACGTCTACGTCCCCGGCTGCCCGCCCCGACCGGAAGCCCTCCTGTACGGCATCACCAAGCTCCAGGAGAAGATCGCCGCGGAACGGCTCAGTGACCGCTACGTCTGGTCCCGCTCCCACACGGACCAGCCCCAAGACCCCACCCCGAATCCGGACCAGGAGTCGCAGCGGTGACCACCGACAACCCCGGCGACGCCCCGACCCCCGACAAGCCCACCCCGGACACGTCAGCCGCGAACAAGCCCGTCCCGGACACGCCCGTCCCGGACACGTCGGACGCGGACCAGTCCGTCCCAGACCAGCCTGCCCCGGACATATCGACCTCGGACGCGCTCGCCCCGAACGCGCCCGCCTCCGACAGGCCAGGTACCAGCGCACAGGCGCCCAGCGCAGAGCCCGCCCACCCGGAGCCCGCCCACCCGGAGCCCGCCCACCCGGAGCCCGCCCACCCGGAGCCCGCCCACCCGGAGCCCGCCCACCCGGAGCCCGCCCACCTGGAGCCCGCCCACCCGGAGCCCGCCCACCTGGAGCCCGCCCACCCGGAGCCCGCCCACCCGGAGCCCGCCCACCCGGAGCCCGCCCACCTGGAGCCCGCCCGCGCAGAACCCGCCCGCGCAGAACCCGCCCGCGCAGAACCCGCCCGCGCAGAACCCGCCCGCGCAGAACCCGCCCGCGCAGAACCCGCCCGCGCAGAA